>NZ_JAGQFP010000001.1:1895000-2197654 GCF_019090095.1 Stutzerimonas stutzeri
CAAGCCTTTATTTTCGCTAACTTCTTGATTTACAAGAGGTTTTGCTAAAAGCCTGCGCCGGAGAAGGTGCGCATTATAGGGGCTCAGAAACTCACGTCAATGGCTGTTTTGCAGTTTTGTTTCACTCACCGGATTCACGCTCGCTTCGCCCCGTTACGCCCAGCGAGTTTCCGTTCTATCAGCGGTATCCGTGCCAGCAGCAGGACTGTAGCGACCGTGGCGTAAACGGCCCACCGTTCAGCGTCCGATCGTACGACCCATAGCATGTGAAGCAGCACTAACAGGAGGCTCGGATAAACCAGTCGATGTAGCTTTTTCCAACGTTTACCCAGCTTACGCATGCTCCAGCGCGTAGAGGTCGCGGCGAGCGACGACAAGCCCAGCAAAGCCATCGCCCCCACCAGGATATAAGGGCGCTCGGCCAGTTCAGCCGCGAGCGCGGAAAAGTCGAGCCCAAGCAAGAAATAGAGATATGCGCAGACGTGCGAGACTGCATAGCCGAACGCCCACAAACCTAATTGGCGACGGAACGAAATCCATCCGGGCCAATGCGTCAGCCGCTGCAATGGCGTCATAGTGAGCGAGCCTAACAACAGAACCAGAGCGCCCTGCCCAAGATTGTCCACTAACACCTTGCCAGGATCAGGCCCCAGTGCCGCGACTGACCCTAAGTACAACCAGTAGCACGGCACGCTCGCCGCAGTTAGAAACAGCAGCAATCGCCACCAGGGGTAGCGCATCAGTATTCCTTAGTTAGGTCCATGCCAGCATAAAGGTGCGAAACGTCTTCAGCGTAACCGTTGAACAGTCTTGTTGCCCTTACATTAGGGCTGAACAGGCTGCCCGGAAGCCGCCGCTCCCTCGCCTGCGACCAGCGAGGATGGGAGACGTCGGGATTGACGTTGGCGTAGAAACCATACTCCCGAGGCGCCATGCTCTGCCAAGTAGTCGCTGGCTGATCTTCAACGAAGCTGATACGCACAATGGACTTGATGCTCTTGAACCCGTACTTCCATGGCACGACCAGGCGAAGCGGCGCGCCGTTCTGATTTGGGAGCACACGCCCGTACATACCGACAGCCATCAGCGTCAGCGGATGCATGGCCTCGTCCATCCGCAACCCTTCGACATAAGGCCAATCGATCAGCGAAAAGCCAGAGCGCATTCCAGGCATTTGTTCAGGCCGAACCAAGGTCTCGAAGCGCACGAATTTCGCGTTCGACGTGGGCTCGAGTCGGCGAATCAACTCAGCCAAAGGAACGCCTAACCAAGGAATGACCATCGACCAAGCTTCAACGCATCGCAAACGGTAAATGCGCTCCTCAAGCCGACTCGACGTAAACAGATCCTCTACCGAGTAGCGACCCGGCTTCGCTACTTCGCCGTCAACCATGACGGTCCAGGGCTCGGTTACCAGCTTGGGCGCATGAGCGGCAGGATCGCCTTTATCTGGCCCGAATTCATAGAAGTTGTTGTAGTGGGTGGCATCGCGATACGGCGTGATGGCCTCGCCTTCCGCAACGGCGGCCTCCCAGCGCGTGTCGTCGAGCTTGGTCGTAAACCAAGCGGGAGCATTCGCAGCGTCAACACCTTCGTAACGCCCGCTCTCGGCTGATGCCAACGACGGAAGACCGGTAACAGCCACAGACAACGCAGCCCCCCGCAGCAACTGCCGGCGATTCAGATAGAGGGATTCGGACGTTACCTGCGATTCACAGCAGTCGCTGCGACGAGGAGTCTTGATAAGCATGATGTGCTCCGCTGCCTGTTGGCCAGGCGTCCAATAGACAGCGGATCACCGGATAAATCAACTTTCCACGCGCTTGCGGCGACGCATCAGGAATTGCACAGGCCCGGAAACGGCATAAGCAAGGAATATCAACAGCAGGATACGTGGCGGATCGCTAAAGACGACCGCGAAGACCAGCACTACGACCAGTATCGCCACGAAGGGCACCCGGCCTTTGAGATCAAGGTCCTTGAAGCTGTAGTACTTGATGTTGCTGACCATAAGCAAACCGGCCAACGCAACCAGTAACGCAAACAGCATTACCACCGCGATCGGTAGATCCACACCGCGAATACCGGGTTCGTCCAGAGCCCATACCGCCCACACCGAGCCCGCGACCACCCCAGCCGCCGCCGGGCTGGCCAAGCCGATGAACCAGCGCTTGTCGACTTTGCCGATCTGGGTGTTGAACCGCGCCAGACGCAGCGCCGCGCACGCCACATAAATGAAAGCGACGGTAAGCCCGACATTACCCAACCCTGACAGCGCCCACTCGTAGGCCAGCACAGCGGGCGCCAGGCCGAAGGCAACCATGTCCGACAGCGAGTCGTACTCGGCGCCGAATGCGCTTTGGGTATTGGTCAGGCGCGCCACCCGGCCATCCAGACTATCGAGCACCATCGCCACGAACACCGTAGCGGCAGCGACATAGAAATTGCCGTTGATCGCGGTAATGATGCAGAAGAAACCAGCAAACAGATTGGCGGTGGTAAACAGGTTAGGGAGCAGATAAATACCGCGGTGACGCACCTTGCGCCCCTCGGAATCCTGAATTTCTTCGACATGCTCGTCGATCGGCAGCAAGCTCTCCGGCTCGACTGACTTGTTCGGCTCTTCGGGATGCTCACTCATGTAGTTTTACCTTACAGCAGGTGTGAATAATTTCGACAGACCCTGGCACCACGGGTTCAGCCAGACGCCAGCAGCGGTTTTATACCAGAAGCCGACGTACCTAACGAAAAAACGCGGCCAAGGCCGCGTTTTTTCTAGCTGAACCGAGATCAGTTCTTGCTCTTGTCGACGATCTTGTTGGCGGCAATCCAAGGCATCATGGAACGCAGCTTCTCACCGACGACCTCGATGCCGTGAGCGGCATTATTGCGACGGTAGGCCGTCATCGAGGGGTAGTTGGCAGCGCCTTCGGTGATGAACATCTTGGCGTACTCACCGTCCTGAATGCGCTTGAGTGCGTTACGCATTGCAGCGCGAGATTCGGCGTTGATGACCTCAGGGCCAGTCACGTACTCACCGTACTCGGCATTGTTGGAGATCGAGTAGTTCATGTTGGCGATGCCGCCTTCGAACATGAGATCGACGATCAGCTTCAATTCATGCAAGCACTCGAAATAGGCCATTTCCGGCGCGTAGCCAGCTTCGACCAGCGTTTCGAAACCGGCTTTGACCAGTTCGACGCAACCACCGCAGAGAACGGCTTGCTCACCGAACAGGTCGGTTTCAGTCTCGTCCTTGAAGGTCGTTTCGATGATGCCGGTACGGCCGCCACCGACACCCGAGGCGTAGGACAAGGCAACATTCTTGGCGTTACCGGAGGCGTCCTGGTAGATGGCGATCAGGTCGGGAATGCCACCGCCCTTGACGAACTCGGAACGCACGGTGTGGCCGGGAGCCTTCGGCGCGATCATGATCACGTCGAGATCGGCACGCGGCACAACCTGGTTGTAGTGGATGGAGAAGCCGTGAGCAAAGGCCAAGGTTGCGCCTTTTTTCAGGTTCGGTTCGATCTCGTCACGGTACAGGCGACCTTGGAATTCGTCTGGGGTCAGGATCATGACCAGGTCGGCAGCGGCAACAGCCGTCGCAACGTCATCGACCTTCAGGCCATGAGCTTCGGCCTTGGCTACCGACGGAGAACCGGCGCGCAGCCCCACGGTAACGTCGACGCCGGAATCCTTCAGGTTGCATGCGTGAGCGTGACCCTGGGAGCCATAGCCGATGATCGCAACCTTCTTGCCCTGGATGATGGAGAGGTCGCAATCTTTATCGTAGAAAACTTTCATGGAGTTACCCCTGTTACTGGCCGGTCGGGCCATTCGTTAAATAGGTTTAGATGCTCAGCACTTTGTCGCCACGGGAGATCCCGGTGACGCCGCTGCGCACGACTTCCAGGATCGATGCGGTACCGACGGCCTGGATGAAACTGTCCAGCTTGTCGGTCGTTCCGGCCAGCTGAATGGTGTACACGTTGGCCGTCACGTCGACGATCTGGCCGCGGAAGATGTCGGTGGTGCGCTTGACCTCGGCGCGCTGCGCACCAGTGGCCTTCACCTTGATCAGCATCAGCTCGCGCTCGATGTGAGCGCTTTCCGACAAATCCACCAACTTGACCACTTCGATCAGCTTGTTGAGGTTCTTGGTGATCTGCTCGATCACCTCATCGTGGCCGGCCGTGGTCAGCGTCAGGCGCGACAGCGTTGGATCTTCCGTCGGCGCGACGGTGAGGCTCTCAATGTTGTAGTTGCGCTGCGAGAACAGACCAACCACACGGGACAAGGCGCCCGGTTCGTTTTCCATCAACAGGGAAATGATGTGTCTCATGATCAGGTCCGCTCCGTCTTGCTGAGCCACATGTCGCGCATCGCGCCGTCTTTGATCTGCATCGGGTACACGTGCTCGCTGGTATCGACGGCGATATCGAGAAAGACCAGACGGTCCTTCAAGGCGAACGCCTCTTCCATTTTCGGCTTGAGATCCTTCAGCTCGGTGATGCGCATCCCCACATGCCCATACGCCTCGACCAGCTTGACGAAGTCAGGCAGGGACTCCATGTAGGAATGCGAGTAGCGGCTGTTGTATTGCATGTCCTGCCATTGGCGGACCATGCCCAACGCACCGTTGTTGAGGTTGATGATCTTCACCGGCAAGTCGTACTGCAGGCAGGTCGACAGCTCCTGGATGTTCATCTGAATACTGCCCTCGCCGGTCACGCAGGCGACGTCAGCCTCGGGGAAGTTCAGCTTTGCGCCCATCGCGGCGGGAAAACCGAAGCCCATGGTGCCGAGACCACCTGAGTTCAGCCAGCGGTTGGGCTTGTCGAACCGGTAATACTGAGACGCGAACATCTGGTGCTGACCAACGTCGGAGGCCACGTAAGCCTCGCCCTTGGTGACTTCGCACAGAGTCTCGATAACCGCCTGCGGCTTGATGATGGTCCCGTCGCCCTTGTCGTAGGGGAACAGGCCGCGGCTGCCGCGCCACTCATCGATCTGCTTCCACCAGCTGGCGACGGTGTCGGCATTCGGCGTCTGACCGATCTCCTTGACGATGGCGACCATTTCGGTCAGCACACTGTCCACCGGCCCCACGATCGGGATGTCCGCCTTGATGGTCTTGGAGATGGACGCCGGATCGATGTCGATATGGATGATCTTGGCATTCGGGCAGAACTTGGTCGCGCCGTTGATCACCCGATCGTCGAAGCGCGCACCGACCGCGAGAATCACATCGGAATGGTGCATCGCCAGGTTCGCGGTGTAGCTGCCATGCATGCCGAGCATGCCGACGAATTGACGATCGCTTCCCGGATAGCAGCCAAGGCCCATCAATGTGTTGGTCACCGGCAGGTTGAGCATCTTCGCCAGCTCGGTGAGCTGTGACGACGCGCCACCCATGACCACCCCGCCGCCGGCATAGATGATCGGCCGCTTGGCAGCCAGCAGCAGCTCAGCCGCCTTGCGGATTTGTCCAGAATGGCCACGAACCGCCGGGCTATAGGAACGCAGCTTGGCTTTTTTCGGATAGACGTACTCGAACTTCTCGGCCGGGTTGGTCATATCCTTCGGGATATCCACGACAACCGGACCGGGGCGCCCGGACTGCGCCAAGTAGAACGCCTTCTTCATCACTTCGGGGATCTCCGAAGGATGCTTGATCATGAAGCTGTGCTTAACGATAGGGCGAGAAATACCGATCATGTCGGTTTCCTGGAAGGCATCGGTGCCCACCATGTTGCTGGCGACCTGACCGGAGATCACCACCATCGGAATCGAATCCATGTAAGCCGTGGCGATGCCGGTGATGGCATTGGTAGCGCCTGGGCCGGAGGTCACTAGAACGACACCCGCTTTACCCGTGGCGCGAGCGTAGCCGTCGGCCATGTGGGTGGCGGCTTGCTCGTGACGCACGAGAATGTGCGTGACTTCCTTTTCCTTGAACAGCGCATCGTAGATGTGCAGCAAGGCGCCGCCCGGATAGCCGTAGATGTACTTAACGCCTTCGTCGCGCAAGAAGCGGACGACCATTTCAGCGCCGGATAAAAGTTCCACGTTGTTCACCTCTAGAACGCCAGATAGCCGCCCCGCGTCGGACCGGCCAGAAATAGGTTTACTGCCAGACAGCGCATGAGCGACGGTGGTCGCCGACTACGTCAGCTGCTGAACCAGCGAGTATTAGGAAAGCCCCAAAGTGTTGCGGGGCGCCCCTCCCAGCGCGAGGTAACGCGTTGCGGGTGTTACAAGTCGGCGCGGGTGTGCACCTCATGATTGACCGAAGGCACGCTTGCGGCGGCGCTTCGGAACAGCAAGCATGGAATTGTTCGGATTAGGCTCAGTCAAGTCAAGTCTGCTGTTGGGCTTCGTCCTGTTTCAGCTGTGATCCAGCGCAGAATGGAAGTACCTGGCTTTTGCGTATAGTAGCGGCTCGGTATTGCATCCACAGAAGGGAATAGCATGCGTTTGACGATTCTTGCGAGCGGCTTGCTGCTTGTATTGAGCAGTAGTGTCATGGCTGGCCAGATTTACAAGTGGGTGGATGCGCAAGGCGTCACCCACTTCGGCGCGCAGCCACCGCAAGGCCAGTCTGCCGAAGCGATCAATACCGCTACGCCAGCCCCCAGGCCCGCTGCCCCCGAGCCGGTTGCGGCTACCCCATCGAGCGAGACGGAGCAGCACGAGATCGACCGCAAGGTAAAGCAGCAGGTCGCCGAGCAAGAAGCAGAACGAAAGCGCTATTGCGTTACGCTGCGAACGAACCTGGCACAGTTACAGAACAACCCGCGAGTGCGCGTGGAAGAGGAAGGAGAAGTGCGTCGCCTGAACGAGGAAGAGCGTCAGGCACGCATCGCAGAAACCCAACAGAAAATCGCCGACACCTGCGACTGATCACCCCGCAGCCGCCCGAGGTAGACGCTTGCGCCGCGCCTGGCGCCATTGCTCTAACCGCGACTGATCAGCGCGTCGAACCTTTCCAGCGCTTGCAACAGGCCGGCCATTTGCTGCGACCGGCCTTGATAGACGGTCTCTGCCATGGCCAGGATTCCCGAGACCGCTGGCAGCGCCTCATCCTCCTCCAGGATAGTTTTCATCCGCGGCAGAAAGACCCACTGGAGCCACTGCTCGAACGACAGCGTGTCGACGCAGAACGGCTCTTGGCTGGCGAGCGCGCAAGCATCCGGCGGAAACGAGTCCCAGAGCGCATGTACACGCAGCTCTCGCTCTATCAAGAGCAGTTGATCGGCCAAGTCTGCAACGCGTGGATCCATTACATGGCTACCTTCGCGCGCTCGCGGGCCTGGGCGGCGCCTGCCGCGTTACCTTGACGCTCGCGGGCTTGAGCGATCAGTTCCCAGAGGCTTGCCTGCAACGCGGGACGGCCGCTGGCGTAACTCAGACCTCGGCGGGAAAGCTGTTCCGCCTGAACGGCATCACCTTGCGCAAGGCGCACTTGCGCAAGTCGGTAGAGCACCTGCGGTTCCCGGGGCGCAATTCGCTGAGCGCGCTCGAGACTGGAGGCCGCGCCGTTCAGGTCGCCACCGCCCTGCTGCTGCTGTGCAGTGGTCAGCAACGCCAATACAGGGCCGTCGAGACGCTCGTCTGCAGACAATGTATTGCCGCTGGACGGAATGCCGCTCGGCATGGATGGGGCTGGTGCAGGGGCCGACTGCGGAGCCTGCCACTGCGTTGGCGCATCCGGCACTGAACTGGAGGAACTCGAGAACGCCGCATCTGGAGCCGCGAAGGTTTGCAGCGGTTCGGCGTTCTGTTGGGGCACCATGACCATCACGCCCGAATCTTCGGACGAGGGGCGCGCCGCTGGCGCCGCCGGGCTCGGCGTTCGATAAGCCTGCCGAGTCGATACCTCCTCGGACACCGGCGCACCAGAGTCGACGACGGGTATAGCGCCTCGTTTAACCGTGGCACACCCCGGCACCAGCACAACCGCCGCAGCCAACACCATCCAGTGCTTGTTCAATTCAAACCTCATCAAGAATTTAGTCACTTGCCATTGCTCACTGCAGCCAACCACGCACCCAATCCATGACCGATTCGGCAGGCGCCTGAAGACCGCAGCCAGACCCCATCGCCGGCTCGCTTCCGCGTATATACGGAATCTGCACCGCTCCGGGACAAGTCTCCGAGGTTCCCTGCCCCGTCTGCGCATCCACCCAGACCATTTCGACGTTGTCCGGCAGCGGGCTCTGTAGCGGCAACGGATCAGCACGGCGCATGAAGTCGGCCCAGATCTGCAGTGCACCGGTGGCGCCGGTCAGCGACGTCTTGCCGTTATCATCACGCCCCAGCCAGACCACCGCCAGCAGGTCCTGGCTGAACCCGGCGAACCAGCTGTCGCGAGAGTCGTTGGTAGTACCCGTCTTGCCGGCCAGCGTCAGCGACTTCGGTACGTAATTGTAGGCCGAGCGCCCAGTACCTTCGCGCATGACGCGCTGCATGGCGTACTGGGTAAGGTAGATCGCACCGGCATCGAAACGCTGCTCGATCTTGAATGGATAGCGGCTAAGAGGCTCACCGTCAGCGGCCACAACGCTGCGAATAGCGCGCAGAGGGGTATTGAACCCTCCATTGGCGAGCGTCTGGTACATGCCTGCGACTTCAATGGGCCGCAGCGCACCGGCCCCCAGCAGCATCGAAGGATAGGCCGGCCACTGTGGCGAAGCCCCCAGGCGCTCGAGTGTCTTCAGAACATGAGGCACCCCCAGATCGAGACCCAGTCGCGCCGTGGACAGGTTGTAGGAGTTGGCCAGCGCCTGATAGAGATAGACCGTACCGTGCGCGGTGCGTCCATAGTTCTGCGGCTTCCAGACTTGGCCATCGGCGCCCTTGACAGAGAACGGTTGATCCTCCAATCGACTGGTCAGCGTGTACTGGCTGGGCTTTTCCAGGGCGGCGAGGTAGATGGCCGGCTTGATCAGCGACCCTATGGGGCGCGATGCGTCCAGCGCCCGATTGAAACCGGCGAACCCCGGTTGACGACTGCCCAGCATCGCCTGCAGCTCGCCCGTTTCCGGATTGGTCACCAGCATTGCACCCTCTACCCCTTCAGCCGCCTTGCCGAGGCGCTTAAGGGTCTCGGTCATGGCACTTTCGGCTTTACGCTGCAGGATCGGATCGAAGCTGGTGAAGACACGCAGTCCTTCCTCAGTGAGGTCCTCGTCGCGGTAATCCTCTCGCAACTGGCGCTTGACCAGGTCCAGGAAGGCCGGATACGAGCTGTTGGCCAGACTGCCTCGAGGGCTAACACCGAGTGGCGACTTGCGCGCTGCCGCGGCTTGCTCAGCGTTCAAGACGCCCTGCTCCTCCAGCAAGTCGAGCACCAGATTGCGCCGCGCCAGCGCCCGCTCCGGGTGACGCCGAGGGTTGTAGTAGGTCGGTCCCTTTACCATGCCGACCAACAGCGCAACATGCTGCACTTTCAGCTCAGCCAACGGACGACCGAAGAAATACTGGCTCGCCAGCCCGAACCCATGAATGGACCGATTCCCATCCTGGCCAAGGAATACCTCGTTGAGGTAGGCCTCGAGAATCTCATGCTTGTCGTAGTGCAGCTCCAGCAACACAGCCATCATCGCCTCGGTCGCCTTGCGACTGAGGCTGCGCTCGTTGGTCAGGAAGAAGTTCTTGACCAGCTGTTGGGTCAGCGTACTGCCGCCCTGGCGGACCGCACCGGCGGTGAGGTTGACCCAAACGGCGCGCGCGATGGATTTGGGCGAAACGCCGAAATGTTCGAAGAAGTCCCGGTCTTCGACAGCCACCAATGTATCGACCAGATAGGGCGGCGCCTGGTCGAGCTTGATCAGAATCCGATCTTCGTTGTGTGCAGGGTACAGCCCACCAATGGTGACCGGCTCGAGACGGGCCACCGGAAGCTCTCCACCATCGGCACGCGCCAGCCCGGCGACGAAATCACCCGAGAAGCGCACTCGAATACGCTGCGATTCCTCGGCGCCTTCGTAAAACCGGAATCCACGGGTATGCATTTCAACCGCATTGGCGGCCACCGACATTGTGCCGGGGCCACTGACGGCGTTCTCGCGACGATAACCGAGCGCGTCAAGCTCGGTCAGGAAGTCTTCCTTCGCCAGCTTTTGCCCTACGAAGAGCTCGAGTGGTCGCGCATAAACCGTTGCGGGAATGGTCCAGCGCTTGCCGGAAAACTTCTCCTGCACCACGGCGTCGAGATAAATGGCGACGCCAGCGAGGAGCACCAGCGCGACGATGGATAGTTTGATCACCCAGCCCAGCCAGGGCCGAGAACCCTGGGAGCGGTGCTTGGAGCGAGAACGAGAGGAGCGTGATTTAGTCATGGCGGCGCATTATACGCACTTTGAATTGCCCGAAAGACGGCCTCTTGGCGGTTTGCAGGCCAGGCTCAGGCGGACATAATGAGGCCCTTTTTCGAGCGTGTGACCTGCATCCCACTGCGTCACGCACCCCACCTTCTTTTCACAAGGAATGACCGTGAGCCAAGCATTGATCGCCGCGCTGCAAAATCCGGCACTGTACCCACACCCGGTCGACGGGTTCAGGGTCATCGAAACCCATATTTCCTGGGTGATCCTTACCGGAACCTACGCCTACAAGATAAAGAAGCCCGTCGATTTCGGCTTTCTCAACTTTACCGACCTGGCATCACGCAAACATTTCTGCGACGAAGAGCTGCGTCTGAATCAGCGCATGGCGCCGGATATTTATCTGCGCGTTGTGCCCATCACGGGCAGCAGTGATGTTCCGACGATCGACGGTGAGGGAACGCCGGTCGAATACATGCTGCAAATGCGCGAGTTTCCGCAGACACAGCTGCTGGCCGAAGTGCAGGCACGCGGCGAACTGACCGACGCGCATATCGACGCCCTGGCCGAGCAGATCGCCCGCTTCCATCTGGGCACACCCCAGGTTGCAGCCGAGCATCCGCTGAACAGCGCCGACGCGATCGTTGCGCCGATGCGCCAGAACTTCGAACAGATCCGTCCGCTGCTTGACGAGCAAGCCGATCTACAGCAGCTCGACGCGCTGGAGGATTGGACTGAAACGAACATCGCGCGCCTGCAGCCGCTGTTGCTGCAGCGCACCCAGCAAGGGTTCATCCGCGAATGCCATGGCGACCTGCACCTGGGTAACGCCACGCTCATCGACGGCAAGGTGGTGCTGTTCGACTGCATCGAGTTCAACGAGCCCTTCCGCCTGATTGATATCGCCTCCGATGCGGCATTCCTGGCGATGGACCTGGAAGACCGCGGCCTGAAATGCCAGGCACGGCGCTTCATCAACGGCTGGCTGGAACGCACCGGGGATTACGCCGCGCTGGAACTGCTCAACCTGTACAAGGCCTATCGAGCCATGGTGCGGGCCAAGGTCAGCCTGTTCCGACTGCACCAAGAGCAAGATCCGGTACAGCGTCGGGTCATCCTGCGCCAGTACCGCGGTTACACCAACCTCGCCGAAAGCTACAGCGCCATTCCGTCGCGTTTCCTCGCGATAACCCACGGTGTATCGGCAGTCGGCAAGAGCCAGGTTGCGCTGCGCCTCGTCGAAGCGCTCGGCGCCATCAGGCTGCGCTCGGATGTCGAACGCAAGCGCTTGCACGGCGAGCAGAACGACGCCCTGGCCACCCAGCTCGACGCCGGCATTTACAGCGAGCAGGCCAGCGAAGCCACTTACGTACGCCTTCATTCACTGGCCGGCGCGGCATTGAATGCCGGTTTTTCCGTGGTCATCGACGCAACCTACCTCAAGCAACAGAACCGCCAGGCGGCCCGACAGGTCGCCGAGTCGACCGGCGTGCCGTTCATGATCCTCACCTGCGAAGCACCGGATGCTGTCATCGAGCAGTGGCTGACCCAGCGCCAGACCGCAGGAGGCGACCCGTCCGACGCGACCATGGCCGTCATCAAGGCACAACAGGCATCTCGCGAGCCGCTGAGTGAAAGCGAGCAATTGCTTAGCCGGGACATTCGCACGCCTGAAGCCGGCAGCCTCGACAATCTGGTCAGTGTCATTCGCCAGCGACTTCCCGGGCTCTGACCGAGCGCATCAGCGAAGGCATCACGTGCAAGGAGCGCCACCGCGGGCAGAACCCGGTGGTGCCTCTATACTTGTACAGGTCCGCCTGTGGAAGTCGACCATGTCACACTGCGTTCTGCCATTAGGGCTAATGGACTATCGCCATGGGTGATAACGTCCGGCTTTTCTCGATTCGTCCCGACGATTACGCCCAGTTCCGCCCGACTTATCCCGAACGTCTGTTCGACTGGCTCGCCAAGCAGTGCGTGCAAACACGTCATGCGCTTGATATCGCCGCAGGCAGCGGTCAGGCAACGCGTTCTCTACTGACGCGTTTCGATCAGGTTTACGCTTGCGACGCCAGTTTCGATCAGCTCACCGGCCAGGCGAACTGGAGCGGCGCCCAGCGTTTCGTCGCCCGGGCCGAGCAGCTGCCGTTACGCGACGGCGTGGCTGACCTGATGGTAGTCGCGCAGGCGCTGCACTGGTTCGCAACCCCGGCGTTCTTTGCCGAAGCGAAACGAGTGCTCGCCGCCGACGGCCTGTTCTGCGCCTGGTGCTACAGCCTGCTTCGGATCGAGCCGACCCTCGACGCCGTCATCGACCGTCTCTACGGCGAAACGCTGGCCGGCTACTGGCCTCCTGGCCGTGCCAGCGTCGACGCAGGTTATCGAGACGTTCAGCCCCCCTTCACCACCCTGGTTCCTCCCGACGTCGCTATCGAGGCGCATTGGAGCCTGCCGCAACTGCTCGGCTATCTGCGCACCTGGTCTGCGGTGAAGCAGTGGCAGCAATTCCACGGACGGGATCCGGTGGCAGAGCTGGAGCCCGAACTGACACGGTTATGGGGTGCGCCAGAGCAGCAACGCTGCATTCGCTGGCCGCTCCATTTACTTGCCGGCTATCCGGGCCGATAGGAGCGATCATGCACGACGAACTGCTGACGCTGAGAAATCTCGGCAAGACATCCGCCCAATGGCTGCATGCCTCCGGCATTCACACCGCGGACGACCTGCGCCGGCTTGGCGCGGTCGGCGCTTATCAAGCGGTCAAGGCTCGAGGCTTCAGCGCGTCGCGCGTGCTGCTTTACGCCATCGAGGGTGCACTGCGAGACGTCAACTGGAAGGAGCTGCCCGCTACGCTCAAGAGTGAGCTCAATCAGCATCTGGCAAACCACGAACACCGAGACCAGAGCTAGCTCACAACCTCGACATGACGCGATTTACTGCCGTCAACGGCCGCTATATTGTGGACGCGCGCACTGCTCGATCTCTGCGAGCTCGCCTGTCAAGGATTGTCGTCATGTATCTACTCGGGGAACAACCGGCGTACGCCGATCAGCTGATCAACCGCTTGCAGGGAATCCCCGCGCAATTGCTCGAAGGCCTGGCTCCTGCCGCAACCGCCATCGAGGTCAAAGGCACCGATGACCTCGAGCGCGAGCTGCCCACGCAACAGCTATTCGTCATCGAGAGCGGTTTACTGCACGCGGTGGTGGATGAGAAACCCCTGTTCTATCTGCAGGAAGGGGACCTGCTCGGCCTGCGCCAAGGCATCGAACTCCCCATCTGTCGCTACCGCAGCGACGAAGCCATCCGCCTGACCCCATACTCGCGCAGCGCTGTGTTTCAGCATATTCATGCCGATGCCCGGAGGCAGGAGCTCTTCACCCAGTACCTGATCGGCCAAACCGCGCTGTTGTCCGACGCCCTGGCGCGCCTCAAGCAACCTGAAATCCACCCTACGACCGGTTTTCAGCACTTCGCCGCCGGCGAGGAACTGATTCGGCAGGGAGACGATGCAGACAACGTCTTCATCATTATCGAAGGACATGCCGAAGCGCTCGTCGATGGGCAAAAGGTCGGGGATGTTCAACGCGACGAGATCTTTGGCGCCATGGCCGTCTTCACTCAAGAGAAGCGCAGCGCCACCGTTGTCGCCACCTCCCCCTGCACCGTGATGCTGATTCCCAAAGAGCAGTTCCTCGGGCTGATGCAGAGCAACCCGAAGATCGCCCACAGCCTGATAGAAAGCATGGCCCGCCGCATCGACCTGCTCAACAAGGAAGTGACTCGGCTGCGCCTACCGCTTACCGCATAGGCCACCGAAGCCCCGTCCAAATTATTTTCGAACAGCTGTTGACGGGATAATGAGAATTGTTATTATTAGCACCACTGGTCGCGAGATCAGCTGGTAACTGGAAGCCCAGGCAGTCGGACTTTCAGGTTATCTCCTCATCAGGCTAATCACGGTTTTGACCCGGCTTTTTGCCGGGTCTTTTTTTGCCCGCGTGTAACTCAAACGGTCATTTGCCGTTTTGCCCAAGCGTGGCGCACAGATCCTGTCGTGTCTGGCCGGGCGTGTACCAGACAAAGTCGGCCTGCTCTGCCCGTATATCCTCCCCGACCTCTGCAAGCATCAGCACCAGCGCGCCATGCCGCACGGCGTCGGCCATGTGCAGCGGCACGCCAAGATCACGTCGCACATGAAAGGCGCCGGCAAAAACCAGTGCAGGCGTAGGGGCCGCCTGCAGGCGTCCGGCGATTCGATGGTCACGCTGTTGTTGCACAGCCAGCATGGCCGGCAGTTGGGTTTCCGGCAGCTTGTTGCAGTGCGATAGGCGAATCTGCGCAAGCAAGGCACGCTGCACCGACGCGGCCGCCGCAGGGCCAGACAGCCTCGGTGGATCACGGTAAATAGCCTGGATCTCGCTGCGATCCAGATTGGCCGAGAGCACGGGATAAGGCTGCGCCAACGAATATTCGACCACAGGCGCGTACAGCTGCCAGTCCCATCCCGGCTGCCACCGCAGCGCCGCAGGCAGGTCCTCAGGCCACGCTCCTCGCCTTACTGAAGCCTGCACGCGCGCGACGCTGGCTTGTTGATCAGGATTGAGCATTTCCAGTAGCACGCTGCCTTGCGCACGCCGCTGCGCCAACGCTTCCAGCAGCCAGCGCTGTAGACGGTGGTGGTCGGGATTGTCGTGACGCTCGCCAACCAACACGTGATCGGCACCCGCCAGAGCGCTGACCAAACGCTGCGCCGAGAGGGTCTCGCCAGTGCGCAGATCAATGATCCGCCCTAGATCGGGATGATCGCGGCCCTCCGGGCTTTGCCAGGGCATCAGGGGCGGCACCGATTGGCAGCCGGCGAGCAGTAGCAGAACGACGAGCGAAAACGCTTTCATTGATAGTTCCTTAGCGTGCGATGACCAGCGGATGGCCCCGCTCCGGGTGGCGCTGAATGAGCACATCGAGGCCAAATACGGCCTTCAGCGGTTCGGCCTGCAGCACTTGCTCCGGGCTACCACTCACCCTGGCGTACCCGTCGGCCAGCAACAACAGCCGATCGCAGTAGCGTGCCGCGAGATTCAGGTCGTGCAGGATCACCAGTACCGCGCCGCCTCGCTCGGCGAACCGTCGAACCGATTGCAGGATACTGTGCTGATGCAACGGGTCGAGCATGGCGGTCGGCTCGTCGAGCAGCAGCGTCTGCCCCGGGCGCCCCGGCCACAATTGCGCGAGCACGCGCGCGAGGTGGACGCGTTGCTGTTCGCCGCCGGACAACGCCAGATAATTGCGCGGCCCCAGATGCTGCGCATCGGCGGCCTGTAGCGCGGAGGACACAATGTCCTGGTCCTGTTCACGACCGCTGTCATGCGGTAACCGACCGAGCCCGACCACCTCCTCGACTCGGAAGGCAAAATTCAACGACGAACTCTGCGGCAGTACCGCCAGGCAACGGGCTCGCTCGGTTCCGCTCCAATCAGCAAGTGCCCGCCCCTGCAACGACACCTCTCCCGCACTGACCGCCAGCTCACCACTCAAGGCGCCGAGCAAGGTGCTTTTGCCAGCACCGTTGGGGCCTAACACGCCCAGCACCTCACCGGAGGGCAGTTGCAGGTCGATATCGGTCAGCACCGCCGACGCCCCGCGTCGTACCGAGATCCGCTGCGCCCGAAGCATCAGTGGCGTCCCCGCAACAACAGGTACAGAAAAAAGGGCGCTCCCAGCAGAGCGGTCACGATGCCGATCGGCAGTTCCGCCGGAGCCAGCAGCAACCGCGCCAGCAGATCGGCCAGCAACAACAGACTACCCCCGGCCAGCGCCGAGGCCGGCAACAGCAAGCGGTGGTCGGGGCCGATCATCAGTCGTACCAAATGCGGAACCACCAGCCCCACGAAACCGATCATGCCGGCCGCCGCGACTGCCGCACCAACACCCAACGCCGTGCTAAACACCAGCTCTCGCTTGAGCCGCTCCACATCGAAACCCAGATGACGCGCTTCGGATTCCCCCAGCAGCAACGCATTCAGTGCTCGAGCGCGGCGGGGTAGCCACCAGATTACGCCGAGCGCCACCAGCAGCAGGGGCCATAACCGTGCGTAACTGGCGCCGTTCAGGCTGCCGAGATTCCAGAACGTCAATGTGCGCAACGTGCTGTCATCGGCAAGATAGGTAAACAAGCCGATCACCGCCCCGGCCAAGGCAGTCAATGCGATGCCGGCAAGCAGCATCGTGGAAACCTGGGTGCGGCCGTCACGACGACCAAGGCGATACACCAGCGCAGTCACACCGAGCCCGCCGATGAAGGCGCTCAGCGACAGCAGGTAGGGCTCCAGCCACGAAGGGACGCCGCCTATGAAATTGCTGCCGACGATGGTCACCGCAGCTCCCAGCGCAGCACCGCTGGACACGCCGATCAATCCCGGGTCGGCCAGTGGATTGCGAAACAGCCCCTGCATGGTCACACCGGTCAGCGCCAGTACCGCGCCCACGCTCAGGCCGAGCAAGGTACGTGGCAATCTGATCTGACCGAGGATGAGCTCGGCGGGCTGCGCGCGATCGCCGTCGAAAGGCGCAACAAGGAGCCCCCACAGGGCGTCGAGCGTTTCACCGAGCGACAGGCTGACCGGCCCCAACGCCAGGGACAACCAGAACGCCATTAGCCATAGCAGGCCCAGCGACAGAAACAAGGAACGTGCAGACAGTGCTGGGCTCATCAGGGACGCCGCCAGTCGATACTCGATGCGCAGGATAAGAGTCAGCCAAGCCGGCGACCAGCGCTATCGATCATGCCTACGCCAAACAAGCCGCGCCTGGGCGATAATCCCGCAACGAAGGAGGACAGCCATGTTTCGATTGTGCGCCGTAGCCGACATTGCCGAAGGCCAGAGCAAGGGCCTGGACCATCACGGGCAGCGCCTGCTCGCCATCCGCAAGGAGGGCGCTCTGTACGTCTACGAGAACCGCTGCCCACATCGCGGCATCCCGCTGGAGTGGCAGGCCGATCAGTTTCTCGACAGCAGCGGCAGCCTGATTCAGTGCGCGACTCATGGTGCGCTGTTTCTGATCGATAGCGGTGAATGCGTGGCCGGCCCCTGCGCCGGCCAGGCCCTGCGAGCACTGCCGGTTGTCGAGCGCGACGGCAGCGTCTGGTTGCAAAATGATCAATAGTGCGACGTTGCGCCCGGGCGACGATTCGCCGCGTTGGGTATCATGGCGTCACTGCACTTTGTGAGATGACCATGCGCCGTTTGCTGAGTCTGCTAATTCTGCTGTTCGCCCTTCCTGCCGCTGCCGGCTTGTTCGATAGCCGTCCCAGTACCACCCTGGGCGGGCTGAACAACAGTGCGGACTTTCTGCCAGTGCGCGAGGCCTTCCGCCTGAGCGTAATCGACAGCACCGCCGAGCAGATAAAGCTGCGTTTCGTCGCAGCTGAAGGCTACTACCTTTACCGTCATCGCTTTCAGTTCAAATCCAGCGATGCCGGCGTGGTCATCGGCGAGGCCCAACTTCCGACCGGCAAGCAGAAGACCGACGATTACTTCGGCGAGGTCGAGGTCTATTACGGCGTGCTCGATGTCGAGCTGCCGCTGCGCAACCCGGCAGGCAAGCCCTTCACACTGCAGGTGACCTATCAAGGCTGCGCCGACAAGGGCCTGTGCTACCCGCCCGAGACGCAGTCATTCGAGATCGACGGAACGTCCGCCACCTCACCCGCCGCCCCTCCCCCTGCACCGGGCCCGACAAGCGATGACAGCGGTGCGCTGTCCTGGCGTTCGGTGGCCTTGTTCTTCCTCGCCGGGCTGGGGCTGACGTTCACCCCCTGCGTGCTACCCATGCTGCCCATCCTGTCGGGCGTGGTGTTACGCGGACAGATCGGCGGCATGCGCAGCTTCCTGCTATCGCTTGCCTATGTGCTGCCCATGGCTGGCGGCTTCGCGGTGCTGGGCGCGCTGATGGGTGTGTTCGGCGCGGAACTCAACTTGCAGGCACGTTTGCAGTCGCCCTGGGTGCTGGTCCCGTTCGCCTTGTTCTTCGTTGCATTCGCCTTGGCGATGTTCGGCCTGTTCGAATTGCGGCTGCCGCAGGCAATGGGCTCCCGCCTGGAGCGCATCGCAGGTAGTGCCAAAGGCGGTTCATTCATGGGCGCGGCGTTGCTGGGCGCGGTGTCCAGCCTGCTGGTCTCGCCATGCGTCTCGGCACCGCTGGCCGGCGCCCTGCTTTATATCAGCGCGAGCGGGGACGCGTTGGGAGGTGGCCTGAAGCTATTCGCACTCGGCCTGGGCATGGGGACGCCGCTGGTCCTGTTCGCCATTGGCGGCGGTGCGCTGTTGCCCAAGAGCGGCCCCTGGATGGTTGTGGTACGCAACGTCTTCGGCGTCTTGCTGCTGGCGGTGGCTGTCTGGATGCTCGAACGCGTTCTGCCAGCGGCCCTGGCGCTCGCCCTGTGGGGTGTGCTGGCTGCCGGCACGGCGCTGTTTCTTGGCGCCTTGGAATTCGGTCACAAGACGCCCAAGCAGAAGCTGGCTCAGCTACTGGGCCTGGTGCTGCTGGTTTACGGGCTGGCCACGTGGATCGGGGCGCTGCAGGGCGGCTCCGATCCGCTGCGACCGCTTCCCCGTACGACTTCGGTAGGTAGCGGCAGCATTGCCAGCGCAAGTGATAGTTGGCACACCGTGACCACGCCGGCCGCACTCGATGCGCAGCTCGATGCTGCTCGCGCCGCCGGGCAGCCACTGATGCTCGACTGGTATGCGGACTGGTGCATCAGCTGCAAGGTCATCGAACGCGAGGTGTTCGCTGATCCGCAGATCGCTCCACGCCTGGCCGGCTATCGCCTGATTCGTTTCGACATCACCGACAGCAATCCGGCACAGCGTGCTCTGCTTGACCGATACAAGCTCTTTGGCCCGCCGGCGATCCTCTTCTTCGCCAAGGACGGGCAGGAGCTGGCTCAGGCACGGGTCGTCGGCGAAATCGATGCCAGCCAGTTCGCACAGCGGCTCGACCGTGCGGAGGCAGCCCTCTAGGCCCGGTTTCCTTGCGGCAATCTCCAGACATAATGCAGGCATTTACGCCGATCAAGACATGACTGGACAGTCAGCCCCCGCTTCGGGCATAGTTTTTCCTTTCACCAATCGTGACCCTTCACAACCGCGATTGGCTAGAACAACAAGGAATGCTCATGGCGACGCTTTTGGTCCTTCACGGCCCGAATCTGAATTTGCTTGGTACGCGCGAACCCGGCGTCTACGGCGCAACGACCTTGGCGCAGATCAACCAGGATCTCGAGCAACGGGCCCGCGACGCCGGCCATCATCTGCTGCATCTGCAGTCCAACGCCGAGTACGAACTGATCGAACGCATCCATGCTGCGCGCAGCGAAGGCGTGGACTTCATCCTGATCAATCCTGCTGCCTTTACCCACACCAGCGTCGCATTACGTGACGCGCTGCTGGCAGTGAGCATCCCATTCATCGAAGTGCACCTGTCAAACGTGCACAAGCGTGAACCTTTCCGCCATCACTCCTACTTCTCGGATGTCGCGGTAGGGGTGATCTGCGGCCTTGGCGCCAGCGGTTATCGCCTGGCATTGGAGGCCGCCCTGGAACAACTCGCTGCTTCCTGACAGGCCATGCGCGCCGCGCACGGCCTCGAAGAAGCGAGCAGCAATGCCCTTCGAACTTACTTGGGAGTCACCGCTTCATGGATATTCGCAAAGTCAAGAAACTGATCGAGCTGCTGGAAGAGTCCGGTATCGACGAGCTGGAAATTCACGAGGGCGAAGAATCCGTTCGCATCAGCCGCCACAGCAAGCAAGCGGCCGTGCAGCAGCCTTACTATGCCCAGGCACCGATGCCCGCCCCCGCCGCTGCGCCAGCCGCTGCGCCAGCCGCCGCCGACGCCGCACCGGCACAGCCGAAACTCAACGGCACCGTGGTTCGTTCGCCGATGGTTGGCACCTTCTACCGCGCATCGTCGCCAGAAGCGGCCAGTTTCGTCGAAGTCGGCCAGAGCGTTAAGAAAGGCGACATCCTTTGCATCGTCGAGGCGATGAAAATGATGAACCACATCGAGGCCGAAACCAGCGGCACCATCGAATCCATCCTGGTGGAGAATGGTCAGCCGGTCGAATACGACCAGCCGCTGTTCACCATCGTTTGAACCGCGGAGAGCCAACGATGTTGGAAAAAGTACTAATCGCCAACCGCGGTGAAATCGCCCTGCGGATCTTGCGAGCCTGCAAAGAGCTGGGCATCAAGACCGTCGCGGTGCATTCCACCGCTGACCGCGAGCTCATGCACCTGGCGCTGGCTGACGAGTCCGTCTGCATCGGCCCGGCCCTTGCTACCAATTCCTACCTGCACATTCCTGCGATCATTGCCGCCGCGGAAGTGACCGGAGCCACGGCGATCCATCCGGGCTACGGCTTCCTCGCAGAAAACGCCGACTTTGCCGAACAGGTTGAAAAATCCGGCTTTGCCTTCGTCGGGCCAAAAGCTGAAACCATCCGCCTGATGGGCGACAAGGTGTCGGCCAAGGACGCGATGATCAAGGCCGGCGTGCCGGTGGTTCCCGGCTCCGACGGCCCCCTTCCCGAGGACGAGGGCGAAGCCCTGCGGATCGCTCGTGAAGTCGGTTATCCGGTAATCATCAAAGCCGCAGGTGGCGGCGGTGGGCGCGGCATGCGCGTGGTTTATCAGGAAGAAGACCTGATCAAATCCGCCAAACTGACCCGTACCGAAGCGGGTGCGGCGTTCGGCAACCCGATGGTCTATCTGGAGAAGTTCCTCGGTAACCCACGCCACGTGGAAGTCCAGGTACTGTCTGATGGCCAGGGCAACGCCATCCACCTGGGTGACCGTGACTGCTCGCTGCAACGTCGGCACCAGAAGGTTCTGGAAGAAGCGCCGGCGCCTTATATCGATGAAAAAGCTCGCGCCGAAGTGCTCAAGCGCTGCACCGACGCCTGCGTCGAAATCGGCTACCGCGGCGCCGGCACCTTCGAGTTCCTCTACGAAGACGGCCGTTTCTACTTCATCGAGATGAACACGCGTGTCCAGGTCGAACACCCTGTTACCGAGATGGTGACCGGTGTGGATATCGTCAAGGAAATGCTGAGCATCGCCGCTGGCAACAAGCTGTCGGTCAAGCAGGAGGACGTGGTGATTCGCGGTCATTCCCTGGAGTGCCGGATCAACGCCGAGGACCCGTCGAACTTCCTGCCCAGCCCAGGCAAGGTCAAGCACTTCCATGCACCGGGTGGCAACGGCGTACGGGTCGATTCGCACCTGTACAGCGGCTATTCGGTACCGCCGAACTACGATTCGCTGATCGGCAAGCTGATCACCTACGGTGCGACGCGCGAAGAAGCCATGGCCAGAATGCGCAACGCGCTGGATGAGATCGTCGTCGATGGCATCAAGACCAATATCCCGCTGCATCGGGATCTGGTACGCGACGCCGGCTTCTGCAAGGGTGGCGTGAACATCCATTACCTGGAAAAGAAGCTGGGAATGGACAAGCACTGATCCGGTGCTGCACTGACTAGGGCTGCCAATGGCAGCCCTTGTCGTTTCCGGTGTTCACTATTGGAAGCCTGAGCGACTAGGCAGTAAGCTCGCTCACTTTTCTCGGTCCGCAGCGATGCGGTCGCCACTCCATGAGGTCTCCATGTCCTGGTTACAGCTTCGTCTCGCCATCTCTCCGGAACAGGCGCAGCCCCTCGAAGACGCCCTGCTGGGCGTCGGCGCAGTCTCGGTCACGTTCATGGATGCCGAAGACCAGCCCATATTCGAGCCGGATCTCGGTACCACGCCACTGTGGTCGCGCACTCACCTGCTGGCACTGTTCGAAGCCGACGTCGACGAGGCCAACCTGCTTGCCCACCTGCAACTACTGGTAGGCGGCCAACTGCCTGAGCACCAGCTTGAGCACATCGAAGACCAGGACTGGGAACGCAGCTGGATGGACAACTTCCACCCGATGCGTTTCGGACGCAGGCTGTGGATCGTGCCGAGCTGGCACGCGGCGCCTGAACCGGAGGCGGTGAACTTGCTGCTCGACCCAGGCCTGGCGTTCGGCACTGGCACCCATCCGACCACCGCACTGTGCCTGGAGTGGCTGGACGCTCAGGCATTGGACGGCACGCAAGTGCTGGATTTCGGCTGTGGGTCGGGCATTCTTGCCATCGCGGCGCTGCTCCTGGGGGCTGAACAGGCGGTAGGCACCGATATCGACGTTCAAGCGCTCGAAGCCTCGCGCGATAACGCCGACCGCAATGGCATCGACCCCGCGCGCTTCCCGCTCTATCTGCCAGAACAGCTGCCCCAAGGCCAGGCCGACGTGGTGGTCGCCAACATTCTCGCCGGACCGCTGGTAACGCTGGCACCACGCATAAGCGAGCGGGTCAAACCGGGCGGCCGTCTGGCGCTGTCCGGCATTCTGCTCGAGCAGGCCGAAGAGGTTCGCGCCGCCTATGTGACCCTGTTCGACCTGGACCCGACGGCCGAGAAGGACGGCTGGGTGCGAATCACCGGAGTCCGCCGCCAGTAACGAGGCATCGGCCGAGTGGGACGCACACGGCTCGCCGCCCGCTGCAAGCCTGCACTGCCGCTCATCGGTGCGCATGCGCTAGACTACCGTGATTTCCGCCGGACCAACGCATGACCAGTTTCATCACCCAGTGTCCTCATTGCCGCACCAGTTTTCGCCTCAGCCGCAACCAGCTCACCGCGGCTCGTGGCGTGGTGCGATGTGGCGCATGCATGGAGCTGTTCAATGCGGCCCGCCAGCTGCAGGAGGACGATCGGACAACCGGCGCTGCGGCAACACCTAATGCAGCCGGGCGTGCCGGCCGCGGGGATGAGCGCTCGACGGCGCCTGCAGCTGGCGTTGCGCGCAAAGATGAAACGCTGTGGATTCACGACGAGCTCGATCTGGACAACCTGGATCTCGACGAGGAACTGGCGAAGCTCGAACGACAGGAACTGGCGTTATCGACCGAGTCCCTCGACCTGCTGCCACGGCCTGGCAAGGACGCATCGCCAGCGGCGGCGCCGCGATCGCAGGCCGCTGACGAAAGCTGGGCCGAGCGACTGCTCGGCGCCGAAAGCGATGCAGCCGCGCCACACCGTAGCGCACCAGCGGAGGCAACGGCGGCTGACGGGTTGGCTTCAACAGCGCTGCACTTCACACCAGTAGACGCCGAGCACCCCGCCCCGCCCAGTCCGTTGAAACGCCCGCGTAGCCCTCTGACCAAGCCGCACGATACCGGGGGCCGCATCGAGCCGGTCCTCGACGGGACCACCGAAACGGATACGGATGAAGTGCCGCTGGATGCCGACCTGACGGCCGAGCCTCATGCCGAACCCGCCACGGACCGGGAAAGACGTCGGGATGATAACAACCCGCTATTCGAACTCGACGACGAGCCGCTGCAGCTCGATTGGCAAGCACGCCGTCGACCCTGGGGGCGCTGGTTAGGCTGGGGGCTGCTGAATCTGATCGCCCTGCTGGCGCTCGTCGCACAATACGTGACCTATAACTTCGATGAGCTGGCACGCCAGGACGGCTACCGCCCCTGGCTCGAGCGAGCCTGCCCGATGCTTGGCTGCGAGCTGCCGCCCCGGGTCGATGTCAGCCAGATCAAGAGCAGCAACCTGGTGGTGCGTAGCCACCCCGACTTCGCTGGCGCACTGGTGGTCGACGCCATCATCTACAACCGTGCGTCGTTCGCTCAGCCGTTCCCCTTGCTCGAGATTCGCTTCGACGACATCGGCGGAAAGACCCTTGCGCGTCGCACCTTCAAGCCCAGCGAATACCTTTCCGGCGAGTTGGCGGGACAGCGCGAAATGCCCTCGCAGATTCCGATCCACATCGCGCTGGACATACTCGATCCTGGCGCCAAGGCCGTGAACTACAGCCTGAGTTTTCGCTCCCCTGAATAGCCTCTTGCCTGACTAGACAGCGCAGCAGACGCCTTGCTCGCAGGTGTCGCCTGCTGCGCAGGGCACAGATTCACGTCCGGTTATAAGCCTTCAGCTGCTCAGAATTTGTTCAGAACAGCCTTTAACCCGTCATCCGGAGCGGGTATTATGCTCACCCTTTTTTGCTGTCCCGATCGACCTAACAAGCAGGCTCCAGGCAGGGAATCTTCATGTCAGCGGTACGCATCGGCCCCTATATTCTTCCGAATCGATTGATCCTCGCGCCCATGGCGGGCGTGACCGATCAGCCGTTCCGTCAGTTGTGTCGCCGCCTCGGCGCCGGGCTGGTGGTATCGGAGATGGTCACCAGCGACGTCCGCCTGTGGAACAGCCGCAAGTCGCGGCTACGCCTGCTGCATGACGGGGATCCCGAGCCGCGCTCCGTGCAGATCGTCGGCGGCGATCCGCAGATGCTGGCCGAGGCTGCCGTCCGCAATGTCGAGCTGGGCGCGCAGATCATCGATATCAACATGGGTTGCCCGGCGAAGAAGGTCTGCAACAAAGCAGCCGGGTCGGCGCTGATGAAGGATGAGCGACTGGTGTCGGCCATCCTCGAGGCAGTGACCGGCGCGGTTGAGGTTCCGGTGACATTGAAAATCCGTACCGGCTGGGACAGGCAGAACAAGAACGGACTCACGGTGGCGAAGATCGCCGAACAATCCGGAATTGCTGCGTTGGCCGTGCATGGCCGTACGCGTGCCGACCTTTACACAGGCGAAGCCGAGTACGACACCATTGCGGCAATCAAGCAGCAGGTATCGATCCCGGTATTTGCCAACGGCGATATCGATACACCGTTGAAGGCACGCCAAGTGCTGCAAGCGACAGGCGCCGATGGTTTGCTGATCGGGCGGGCGGCTCAGGGCAGGCCGTGGATCTTCCGCGAGATCAATCATTATCTGGCCACCGGCGAGCTGCTCGCACCCCCGGACCTGTCCGAGGTCGAGCGCATCCTGCTGGAGCACCTGCACGCCTTGCATGCTTTCTATGGTGACGTCATGGGTGTGCGCATCGCGCGCAAGCATGTCAGTTGGTATCTCGCAACACTTCCCGGCGCGCGGGAATACCGCGCCCGGTTCAATGGTTTGGAAGACAGGGACGCGCAATGCGCCAGTGTTCGGGCATTTCTGGCCGAACGCCGAACAGGCCCTGACTCTGGGGATGGAAAAGGGGTGGCTGCATGACGCTGTTGAACGAAACACTGCTAACTGGAACAACATCCGTGAGCGACAACGTGAACCTCAAGCAACACCTCAATACGCCGAGCGAAGCAGGCCAGACCCTGCGCGGCAGCGTGGAGAAGGCGTTGCACAACTATTTCGCCCATCTCGAAGGCGCTGACGTCACGGACGTTTACAACCTGGTGCTGTCCGAGGTGGAGGCGCCGCTGCTGGAAACGGTGATGAACTACGTCAAGGGCAACCAGACCAAAGCCTCCGAGCTACTGGGCCTGAACCGCGGCACCCTGCGCAAGAAACTCAAGCAGTACGACCTTCTCTGATCAGTGGCAAGCTCCGACGGAACGGCGCGAGCCGTCCCAGGAGCTTTCCGCTTGAAGCCTGTAGCTCCTAGGAACTGTCTATGACCGACCAAAGCACCCGCCTTCCCGTCCGCCGCGCGCTGATCAGCGTGTCCGACAAGACCGGCGTCGTTGACTTCGCCCGCGAACTCGTCGCCCTGGGCGTCGAGATTCTTTCCACCGGCGGCACATTCAAGCTGCTGCGTGAAAACGGCATCGCCGCGGTGGAGGTCGCCGACTACACCGGCTTCCCCGAAATGATGGACGGCCGGGTAAAGACCCTGCACCCGAAGATCCACGGTGGCATTCTTGGCCGTCGTGATCTCGACGGCGCGGTCATGGCAGAACACGGCATCAACCCGATCGACCTGGTCGCGGTCAATCTCTATCCCTTCGCCGCCACCGTCGCCAAGCCTGGCTGTTCCCTGCCGGATGCTATCGAGAACATCGATATCGGCGGTCCAACCATGGTTCGCAGCGCCGCCAAGAACCACAAGGACGTCGCAATCGTGGTCAACGCGGACGACTACGCCGGTGTCATCGAGAACCTTCAGAACGGCGGCCTGACGTATGCCCAGCGCTTCGATCTGGCGCTCAAGGCCTTCGAGCACACCGCCTCCTACGACGGCATGATCGCCAACTACCTGGGCACCGTTGACCAGAGCGCCGAAACCCTTTCCACCGAAGGCCGTAGCCTGCTGCCACGCACCTTCACCACTCAGTTCGTCAAGGCGCAGGACATGCGCTACGGCGAGAATCCGCACCAGATTGCCGCCTTCTACGTCGAAACTGCTGACGAAGCCTGCATCGCCACCGCACGCCAGCTGCAGGGCAAGGAGCTGTCGTTCAACAACGTCGCCGACACCGACGCGGCGCTCGAATGCGTGAAGAGCTTCGTCAAGCCGGCCTGCGTCATCGTCAAGCACGCTAACCCCTGCGGCGTTGCCGTGGTACCGGACGAAGACGGCGGTATCCGCCAGGCCTATGAACTGGCCTACGCCACTGACAGCGAGTCGGCCTTCGGCGGCATCATCGCCTTCAACCGCGAGCTGGACGGCGAGACGGCCAAGGCTATCGTCGATCGCCAGTTCGTCGAAGTGATCATCGCGCCGAGCATATCGGCCGAAGCCCGCGACGTGGTCGCGAGCAAGGCAAACGTGCGCTTGCTCGAGTGCGGCCAGTGGCCAGCCGAGCGCGCGCCGGGCTGGGATTTCAAACGCGTCAATGGCGGCCTGCTGGTACAGAGCCGGGACATCGCGATGATCAGCGAGGCCGACCTCAAGGTCGTTACCCAGCGCGCGCCGTCTGAGCAGGAAATTCACGACCTGATCTTCGCCTGGAAAGTGGCCAAGTTCGTCAAATCCAACGCCATCGTTTACGCCAAGAACCGCCAGACCGTCGGCGTTGGCGCCGGCCAGATGAGCCGCGTCAACTCTGCCCGCATCGCTGCAATCAAGGCCGAGCACGCCGGCCTGCCGGTCCAGGGCGCCGTGATGGCCAGCGATGCGTTCTTCCCCTTCCGTGATGGCATCGACAATGCTGCCAAGGCCGGTATTACCGCGGTCATCCAGCCGGGCGGCTCGATGCGCGACGCGGAGGTGATCGCAGCGGCAGACGAAGCCGGTATCGCCATGGTGTTCACCGGTATGCGCCACTTCCGGCACTAACATCGGTCGCACTCGGACAGGCACCTGCGACGCTGCCCGACGCTTCCCCATGCTCATTGCCAGAAGGCAGCTCCGCTGGGTGAAGAATCGGGCGCCTTGCATCTGCCGGCCCGAACGCGACCTCGGTATTCGTAGGGTGGATGACGCTTCGCTTATCCACCGAGTGGGCTACCGGCCCGCCTCCACTTGGAGAAAGAAATGAACGTACTGATCATCGGCAGCGGCGGCCGCGAGCACGCGCTGGCCTGGAAGGTCGCGCAGGATCCACGCGTGGAAAAGGTCTTCGTCGCCCCGGGTAACGCCGGTACCGCTACCGAAGCGAAGTGCGAGAATGTCGCCATTGACGTGCTGGCCATCGAACAGCTGGCGGATTTCGCCGAGCAGAACGTGCAGCTGACCATCGTCGGGCCAGAAGCCCCGCTGGTCAAAGGGGTGGTCGATCTGTTCCGCGCGCGCGGCCTCGACTGCTTTGGCCCGACCGCGGCGGCCGCCCAGCTGGAGGGCTCGAAAGCCTTCACCAAGGACTTTCTGGCGCGCCACAAGATCCCCACCGCCGACTACCAGAACTTCACCGAGATCGACCCGGCGCTGGCCTACTTGCGAGAGAAAGGCGCACCAATCGTAATCAAGGCCGACGGCCTGGCCGCCGGGAAAGGCGTGATCGTCGCCATGACGCTGGAAGAAGCCGAGGACGCCGTGCGCGACATGCTGTCCGGCAACGCGTTCGGTGACGCCGGTGCACGCGTGGTGATCGAAGAGTTCCTGGATGGCGAAGAGGCCAGCTTCATCGTCATGGTCGACGGCGCCAATGTGTTGCCGATGGCCACCAGTCAGGATCACAAGCGTGTCGGAGACGGCGACACCGGCCCCAACACGGGCGGCATGGGCGCCTATTCCCCGGCACCGGTGGTCACACCCGAGGTCCATCAGCGCGTGATGGATGAAGTCATTTGGCCAACGGTCAAAGGCATGGCTGCCGAAGGCAACGTCTACACCGGCTTCCTCTACGCGGGCCTGATGATCGATCGCAGCGGCGCGCCAAAGGTGATCGAATTCAATTGCCGCTTCGGCGATCCGGAAACCCAGCCGATCATGCTGCGGTTGCAGTCCAGCCTGGTCCTCCTCGTCGAGGCCGCATTGGCCAAGGCGCTGGACAAGATCGAGGCGCAGTGGGATCCGCGCCCCAGCCTCGGCGTGGTGCTGGCGGCCGGTGGTTATCCGGGCGACTACGGCAAAGGCGCTCCGATTCGCGGCCTGGAGGCTGCCGCTCAGTTGAGCGGTAAGGTGTTCCATGCCGGTACTACGTTGAAGGACGGTGCGATCACCACTTCGGGTGGGCGGGTACTCTGCGCGACAGCTTTGGGCGAGACGGTATCGGAGGCGCAACAGAATGCCTATGCGCTAGCCGCTCGCATCGAGTGGGACGGCCACTTCTACCGCCACGACATCGGTTATCGCGCCATTGCCCGCGAACAGGGCGAACGCTAAGACGGGATCGCGGCACGCCTGCGCGCGGCAGTCGCTGAACTGCTGCGCCCAGGCTTCCGCGTATCCTTGCGATGGTTATAATCGACCGTCACACAGCTGAAGGGATGCCCCTCGTGCGTCGACTCTGGGTCGCCATTGCTTTTACCTTCAGCCTCTTGCTGGCTGCGCTGAGCCTATCGCCCGCGTTCGCGGCGCCCACCACATCGATCTCGGCCACGCCGAACAACGATGCGCCGCCAGCGACCGAATCCAACTGGCGATTGCTGGTGGATCAGTCCGGCCTCCTGACGCTTCAGGAAATCCTTGATCAGCGAAGCCTGTTCCAGCGAATAGACGAGCGTTCCTATGCGGCGCCGGCGAGCGAGAGCGCCGTCTGGCTGCAAGTCAGCCTGCCCGCCTTCACCCATCCCAATTGGCTCTGGATGTTCGCACCACGCGTGCAATTGCTCGACTTCTATCTGCTACGGGATGGCCAGATTGAGCGTCAAGTAGAGACCGGCGAGTTGCGACCGCTGGAGGCGAGGCCCTTGCCCACTCGCGCCTATCTGTTCTCTTTGCCGAACGACGGCGCCCCTCGCGAAGCGTACATACGACTGCGCTCGTCGCACCCGATCATGGCGTGGTTCCGCACCGTCGACGAGGCCGGCCTGGTCAAGTTGGCCATGCCCGCCTACCTGTTCGGTGCGCTGTTCGGCGCTCTGGCGCTGCTGATGATCTATAACCTGCTGCGCTTCGCCTATACCTTCAGCTACAGCCATGTCTGGCTCGCCCTGCTGCATGGCGCCCTGTTGATTTGCGCGGTGGCGAATCTCGGCTTGCTCGCGGTGTGGTCGCCGAAACTGTTCTACAGCCAGCCGCTGATTGCCGATATGGCGGCGTTGTTGACCTGCGTCGCGCTGCTGGCGTTCGCCTTCGGCTTCTTTCATCACCGCCGAACACCCTGGACGACCTGGCTATTCGCGCTTCTGGCGGGTCTTGTCGGGGGGCTGGCCACGATCATACTGCTCACCGGCAAACTCTGGTTCAGCTGGCTGATCTACGCCGTGGTGCTGACCACGGCCCTGAGCGTCACCGTCGTGGCGATCTACCACTGGCGGCAGCGCTACGATCCCGCCCGGCTACTGGTTGCCGGCATGTTGCTGTTCGACGGCGCCTTCGTGATCGTTCTGCCGGTGCTGCTGGGCTTCAACCAGTTCGATCCCGACTGGCTGACCGGGGTGATGTTCAGCGTGGCTACCTGTTCCGGACTGATTCTGAGCTTCGCATTGCTCGAGCGGCAGCGTCAGATTCAATCGGATAGCCGTAACCAGCACACAGCCGAGGCCGTCACGAGCGCCGAATTGCGGACCAAGGCGGACTTCCTGGCGAAGATCAGCCACGAGATTCGCACGCCGATGAACGGCGTGTTGGGCATGAGCGAACTGTTGCTGGGCACCTCTCTGTCTGCCAAGCAGCGCGACTACGTCCAGACGATTCACAGTTCGGGCAACGAGCTGCTTACCCTGATCAATGAAATCCTCGACATTTCCAAGCTCGAGTCCGGACAGATCGAACTGGATGACGTGCAGTTCGACCTCAACGCGTTGATCGAAGACTGCCTGAGTATCTTCCGCGCCAAGGCCGAGCAGCAGAAGGTCGAGCTGATCAGCTTCGTGCAGCCGCAAATGCCGCACGTCGTGGCCGGCGACCCGACCCGGCTGCGTCAGACACTGCTCAACCTGCTCGAGAACGCCTTCAAGCAAACCGAAGAAGGCGAGGTACTGCTGATCGCCGCGGTGGACGATCAGGAGGGCCAGCCGCGCCTGCGCATCACCGTTCAGGACAGCGGCCGCCCGCTGGAGGACGAGGAGCGCGATGCCCTGCTCAACGCCGCGCTGGATAGCCGCGACTTCCTCGCCGCCACCCGCCATGGTGGCCGCCTCGGACTGATCATCGCCCGGCAGCTGGTTCACCTCATGGACGGCGACTTCGGCATCCAGACCGGCGGTATTACCGGCAATACGCTCTGGATCAGCTTGCCATTGGTAGCCAATCTTGCAGAGCAACCCGGCAACGAGCTGGACGACGAGCTGAAAGGCGCGCGCCTGCTGGTCGTCGACGATAACGATACCTGTCGCAAGGTGCTCAGCCAGCAGTGCAGCAGCTGGGGTATGGAGGTCAGCGCCGTGGCATCGGGCAAAGAGGCGCTGGCGCTGCTGCGCACCAAGGCCCACCTGCGCGAGTACTTCGACGTGGTGCTGCTCGACCAGGACATGCCAGGGATGACGGGCATGCAGCTGGCCAGCCGAATCAAGGAAGATTTCAGCCTCAACCACGACATCCTGCTGATCATGCTGACCGGCATGAGCACCGCACCCAGCAAGGTCATCGCGCGTAATGCGGGGATCAAGCGCATTCTGGCCAAACCCGTGGCCGGCTATACGCTCAAAACGACCCTGGCGGATGAACTGGCACGCCGCACCAGCGCCATCGCACGGGCTGCCAAGACCCAGGCCAGCGCGCCGCTTCTGGTTCCTGATGACTTCCGCGTCTTGGTCGCCGAAGACAATACGATTTCGACCAAAGTCATTCGCGGCATGCTGAGCAAGCTCAATCTCAAGCCGGATACGGCCAGCAACGGCGAGGAAGCGCTCGCCCTGATCAAGACGCAGCCTTACGACCTGGTCCTCATGGATTGTGAGATGCCGGTCATGGATGGCTTCGAAGCAACTGCGCGGCTCCGCACCTGGGAGGCCGCCGAGGGCCGATCACGCACACCGGTGGTGGCGCTCACTGCCCACATCCTCAGCGAGCACCGTGAGCGTGCCCGCGAGGCTGGGATGGACGGTCACATGGCCAAGCCGGTGGAGATGTCCCAGCTGCGCGAGCTGATCGAACATTGGGCTCGTGTTCGAGCCGCCGCAGCGGATCAGTAACGCGACGGCGCCTTTATTCGATCGGCTCCGGCTGCACATCGCTGATCACCAGCAGGCTTTCCGGCTGAGCCGGCATGCGCGAAGGGTCCATCCGCAAATCCTGTGCTGGCACCGCGTAGCGCATGCGCCGCGTCAGCATGCGTAGCGCACTGACCAGCAGCGCGATGGCCAAAGGCTCGCCCGGACAACGATGTCCGCTTGTGACCTCTCCGCCCCCTTGGGTGATGAAGTTGTACGCGCTGCCATTCCAGCTGAAGAAACGCTCGGGGTCGAAGCTGTCCGGTTGCGTCCAGAGCCGTGCGTCCCGATTGGTGCCATAGAGGTCCAACAACACCCGTGTGCCCTTGGGAAAACGGTAGCCCTTCCACTCGAAATCCTCGCGTACGCGTGCGGCAGTGAAAGGGAAGAAGGCGTGCAGACGCCGGACTTCCTGGGCGAAGGGCTCGAGCAAGGCACCCTCATGCTGCAACCGCGCCCGCCATTGCGGATGCGCATGCAATTCCAGTGCGGCATAGATGATGAACCGTGAAACGGCCACGGTCGGACGCAAGAGATTGAGCAGTTCCACCGCTGCTACCTGCTCGTCCAGCTCCGCTCCGTTCGCGTCGCGGTAACGGGCGACGACCGCCAATGCACGCGTCTCGTCTACGGGCAGGGTGGCGCCGCGCACGCCCCTGATCAACTCGATCAACCAACGCTCGGCGTCTTTACGAGCCGTGCGCGCCTGCCAATGACGGGTGCCCACGCCGCCCGCCCCATCGATCATCGCAGCCAGCTGATCACGACGAACCGTGACCTCGTCTTCGCCCAGCGATACACCCGCCCAGTCGCACACCGCACGGGTAAGAATAGCCTGCACCTCGGGCAGTAGCACCACACGATCACGCTGTCGCCAGGACTCGATCGCCGACAGCCAGTTGGCCTCGCTCAAACGCACCAGCTCGGCCACCGCCTGGTCATTCAACAGCGACAGGAAGAGCTTCTTGCGGTGTCGATGCGCGTCGCCATCAAGACCCTGAACACCGCCCTGGCCGAACAGGGTTTTCTGCAACAGGCGCGGCGCCGCATGCTCACGCTGGAACAGCTGCTCATCGTAGAACAGTCTGGCGGCCTCCTCTCCGCTCATGCAGATAGTGTTCTGCATCAACAGCCGGACCTGGAACAGATCCGAGCCGAACTTATGGCATCGGCTGGAGATGAACGTATAGCCTTCGCTGAGTAGCGAAAGCGATCCTTCGATCTGGGAGTCGCGAGGAATTTCGGGCATTGGCGCACCTCAAGCTGTGACTCTTCGATGGACCTCATCACACAGCCGGGGTGCCGAAGAATGAACAAAACGCGCGGTTCGCTGCCGATAAAAGACTGGCCGAATTATCCTGCGGTGCATGCATCACCTGATTGTCCGAACCTTCGCTTCGAGGCATACGCCGTCGCCAAGGAGCCAACCCAATGATGAAAAGGAGCGATGTCGCCTGGACGTTTGTCGGCATCACCGCGGTACTGCTGTCGGGCAGCCTGCTCTATCAAGAGATTCGCGGTCTCTCACTGAGCGAACTCACCGACAGCTTGGAGGCCATCAGCCACCGCAACTGGTTGATGGCCGGCCTGGCAACGCTGGGGGCTTACAGCGCCCTGGCATGGTACGACCGGATCGCCGTCGCGCATCTGGGCAAGCATATTTCGTGGTGGTTCATAACCTTGTGCTCGTTCACCACCTATGCCCTGGCCCATAACGTCGGCGCATCGGTATTTTCCGGTGCGGTGGTGCGCTACAGGGCCTATCGCAGCAAGGGCCTGACGCCGCGCGAGATCGGCGTGCTGATCGTGTTCTGCTCGTTGACCTTCTTGCTCGGCACGCTGCTGGCAGGTGGCGTGGTGCTGGTTTTGCGGCCGGACCTGCTGAACCGCCTACTCGATGTTGAACCCTGGGTGTCGACAGCGATTGGCGCCTCCCTGCTGTGCCTGGTCGGCCTCTATGTGATAGGCGCCTGGCGGCATTTCGCGCCGATGCACATCGGCAAATGGCACATCGTTTATCCACGGCTGCCCATCGTAGGCAGGCAGCTGCTCGCGGCGCCGCTTGAGCTCGCCTGTGCGGCCGCCATCATCTACTTCGCGCTACCCGAGGCGCAGAACCCGGGCTATCTGGTGGTACTGGGGGCCTTTCTCGCCTCCTTCTCGCTGGCATTGCTGTCCCATGCGCCCGGCGGCCTCGGTGTGCTCGAGGTGACCTTCCTCGCCGCGGTGCCGGAGCTGCCGACAGCCGATGTGCTGGCCGCACTGATCGTGTTCAGGGTGTTCTATCTGTTATTGCCGCTGGCATTGGCGATTCTGGTAGTGGCGGTGTTCGAAGCGACCCAATGGTCCGAGCGTCGGCGCAAAGGTCCGCTCGGCCCGTAAGTGGGTATCGCAACGATAAGGCCTCTGGCTATGCAGGTGCTTCCGGGCGATCATTCGCCTTCATCCGAGACGAAATCGAGCCCATGACCGACACCCCCACCAACAGCCCCGGCTCCGGCCAGCCCGAGCACCAGCCGCGGCCCCTGATGGACCTGATCATCAGCATCGTCATTCCCTCGCTGATCCTGATGAAACTCAGCAGTGAAGACCGCCTGGGCGCCGACGGTGCGCTATTGCTAGGCCTTGCTTTCCCGCTTGGTTGGGGGCTGTTCGAGCTGATCAAGCACCGCAAATTCAACTGGATCGCGCTGCTGGGTCTGGTCAGCGTGCTACTCACCGGAGGCATCGGCCTGCTACGGCTCGATCCGCAATGGTTGGCAGTAAAGGAAGCCGCGGTGCCCGGTATCATCGGCATTGCCGTGCTGGCCTCCACTCGCACCCGCTTTCCCCTGATCCGCACCCTGCTGTACAACCCCAAGGTGCTCAATGTCGACAAGGTGCATCAACAGCTCGAACGCAACGGGCAGGTCGCTCACTTCGAAAGTCGATTGCTGCGCGCAACCTATTTCCTCAGCGGCACCTTTTTCTTTTCCGCGTTCATGAACTACGTGCTGGCCAAATGGATCGTCAAGAGCCCAGCCGGTAGCGAAGCGTTCAATGCGGAACTGGGGCGGATGACCCTGCTCAGCTATCCCATGATCGCGATCCCAAGCATGGTGATGATGATGGCGATCTTCTACTACCTCTGGCGCACGATTCATGGCCTGACAGGCTTGCGCCTCGAAGACATCATCGCGGCTCACGGGCACGACGGGCGACACGGCAACGGGTCCTGAGCAAGCCCCGCTCAGCTCGACATCAGCAACATCCATAACGGCAGGCTCAACGCTGCGAGCAGCGTCGAAAGAAACACGGTGGAGCTGACCGCCCGGGTGTCTTCCGGATGGGTGACGAACGCCAGAACGTTAACACCGCTCGGGCAGGCCGCCAGCAACACCAACACGCTGCGCGCCTGGTCATTCAAGCCGGGCAGCAACCCGCCGACGTACCAGACCAACGCTGGAAACAGGCCCAGCTTGACCAACGTCAGCCCCAATGCAGCCGTGCTGGGGCGCAAACGATAGCGTGACAAGCTGATGCCCAGCACGATCAGCGCGCACGGCAGGGCGGCCTGGGCCAGCCAGTCCGCTATGCGCCACAGCGCCTTGGGCATATCGAGGCCCGACAGGTTCAGCAAGGCGCCGAGCAACAGGCCGACAATCAACGGATTGGCCAGATTCTTCAGCAGCGCCGCGCCGCTGACTTTATGACCCGAGCCAAGGGCGCTGTAGAAGCTTTGCAGCGAAAACAGGATGAGGCTGTGAAATACCAGAATCGCGAACACGTACACCAGGCTTTCCGCACCCAGCAAGGTGGTGACCAGGGGAATCCCGACCAGCACGTTGTTCGAATAGGCCGCCGTCAGCCCCAGCGGTGATGCCCGTCCAAGCCGGCTGTGAGCGAACAGTCCAACGCCGAAAAAAACTGTCAGCACAGGCCCGAAATAGGCCAGCAGCAGCATAGGCGACATGCCATCGCTCAATTGCGCACGGGCGATACCGGTAAACAGCACGGCCGGCATGAACAGCTTGAAGGTGATGCTGGCAAGCCCTGCGGCAGCCTCACCGGCGAGCCAGCGCCGCCAACCCAGCAGATAGCCGAGCATGATCAAGCCGAAGATAGGCAATATCGCCTGAAAAACGATCACTCAGCGCCTCCAGCAACCTGCGCGGCGTCAGATCGCCCCGCAAAAAGGTCGCCAGAATACTCCGAGCTGCACGCCTTTTCGACTCAGGCCTGGGACGGTTGAACGATCCCGGATGCAGCGCGCGCCTCTTCCGCGGCGAGCACGTCCAGCACCATCGACAGATCGTCATGCCAATCATGGGTGTCGATGCCGAAGGTGGTCTCGAAACGCGAGCAATCGAGCACCGACCAGGCGGGCCGGCGCGCCGGCGTGGGGTACTGGGCGGTCGTGATCGACGACACCTTTGGCCGCGTGGACAGCAGCCCCTTGGCCTCGGCCTGGCGGAAGATCTCGACCGCGAAATCGAACCAGCTGCACGGCGACCGGCCGCTATAGTGGTACAGCCCCCAGGCAAGGCTCCCCCGCTCGGCGTATCGCCGCGCCAACTGCAACAGCACATCGGCGATGCTGCCGGCTTGCGTAGGGCAGCCAAACTGATCGCCCACCACCGATAGCGAGTGGCGCTGACGTCCCAGGCGCAACATCGTCTTGACGAAATTATGGCCGTGCGCGCCGTAGACCCAACTCGTACGCAGAATCAGGTGCTGATCCAGCGCCGCCTGAATGGCCCCCTCGCCCGCCAGCTTGCTGGCGCCGTATACCCCTGTTGGGGCCACCTCGTCGCTTTCGCGATAGGGTGTGCGGGCTTCGCCGGAAAATACGTAGTCGGTCGAAATATGCAGCAACGGGATTGCCGCTTGCCGGGCCGCCTCTGCCAGCCGAGCGGCACCGTCCCGGTTGACCGCATAGGCCTGCTCGCGGTGCGTCTCGGCGTTATCGACATGCGTATAGGCGGCCGCGTTGATGATCATCCCCGGCTCCAGCTGTTCAATCAGCCGGTTGATCTGCGCACCATCGGTGATATCCAGATTTTCCCGCGTCATGCCAAGCGCTTCGAGACCATAGGCACCTGCACGGTCTACTAATTCGTGGCCGACCTGACCACTGGCTCCGCATACAAGGATTCGCATCTGTTTATCGCCTCAGTCAAAGCTCACCGTTCAGAGTGAGCTGGTGTTGCAGAACGGATTCGAGACAAGGTGCACGCCAAACTACCGAGATAGCGCAGTCGCGCCTATTTGAGGCCAGCATAAACGCATTTTGTTCCGCCAAGGTGACGCACTCAGCGTCTGCAATCCACACCTTCGCGCGCTCGAAACGATACCTCGCCCCAGACAGCCGCCGCCGCGTTGCAAAACGCGCAATCGTAGCACGGGTGAAACTCGACGCTCGCGGCGCGGACCAAATGGGACAGGGGCGCGGCTGGCCAGCGGTTGAGACCAGGCCTCGTTCCCTATTTCCACCTGCACGAGGAGCATCGTCATGCCCAGAGGTGAAAAATCCAAGTACACGGAGAAACAGCAACGCAAGGCAGAACATATCGAAGAGAGCTACGAGGAGCGTGGCGTCTCGGAAAAGGAGGCCGAGGCGCGGGCCTGGGCGACCGTGAACAAGCAGTCCGGCGGTGGCGAACGCAAGGGAGGCTCGGGACGGAAGAAAAGCGAAACAGCCAAACGCGCCGACCGCAAGGATTCAGCAGACCGCGCGGCCAAGGCGCGCTCCGGCAAGTCACCCAACAAGGGATCGGCCCGCAAGGACCGCTCCGGTAGCACGTCCCTGACCGACATGACACGTGACGAGCTGATGCAAAAAGCCCGTGAGCGCGATGTGCACGGTCGCTCCAAGATGCGTAAGGACGAGCTGATCAAAGCCCTCAGCTGAAGGAGTACCGGATATGCAGGAACCCGATCCGCGTGATGACGGGACACCGAGCCCCATCCCCGAACCCGAGCGCAAGGAACCCGGCGAACCGCTGCCAATCGAAGAGCCCGGCGAACCGGATCGGCCCGGTAAAGACGGGCAAGGCTAAAACTTTCCACCGCCTCGCCTATCACAGCTTAAGGCCCAGCGAGACACCGCCAGGTGCAATGGCCGACTTGGCTGACTGAGGCGTATCGCCAATCAACGAACCCAGGAGACCGTGATGAGCTACGTACAACTGAGCGACAAACAGACCCTGCGTGATCGCGCCCGCCAGCACGTGGAGAACGGCGCCGTGACCGAGAGCTATTCGGCGGACCGCGATACCGTGATCAACCTGCTCAACGAGGCATTGGCGACCGAACTGGTTTGCTATCTGCGCTACAAGCGGCACTACTACATGGCCACCGGCCTGAAATCCAGCGTCGCCGCCGATGAGTTCCTCGAGCACGCCAACCAGGAACAGGAACATGCGGACCGCCTGGCCGAGCGCATCGTCCAGCTGGGTGGTGAACCCGACTTCAACCCGGACAACCTTACCGAGCGCGCCCATGCGCAGTACGCTGAGGGTAACGGCCTGCGTGACATGGTGTTCGAAAACCTGGTCGCTGAGCGCATCGCGATCGACAGCTACCGTGAGATCGTCCAGTACATCGGTGACAAGGACCCGACCACGCGGCGGATCTTCGAAGACATTCTTGCGCAGGAAGAAGAACACGCTGATGACATGGCAGGCCTGCTCGACGGCATGAACTGAACCGCACGCGTGGCAAGCGAGGCGCGGCGCAGCCGGACGCTTCGCTTCGTTGCGATAAAGGCAAAAAAAAGCCACCCGAAGGTGGCCTCAAATAAGGAAAGGAGAGTACTACTCAGCCGGCAGCTGCCGGACGCATGTAGGAGATCGGTGCGGTCTGGGAATCATTGAACGTGACCACTTCCCACGCATCCTTCTGTTCCATCAGGGTGCGCAGCAAACGATTGTTCAATGCATGTCCGGATTTAAAGCCGCGGAATTCGCCGATCAGACTGGTGCCCAGCAGATAAAGATCACCGATGGCATCGAGAATCTTGTGCTTCACGAATTCGTCCTCATAACGCAGGCCGTCTTCGTTGAGCACATGGTCTTCATCGACCACGATCGCGTTTTCGACACTCCCACCCAAGGCCAGGTTATGCGAGCGGAGGAATTCGATGTCGCGCATGAAACCGAAGGTTCGTGCACGGCTGACTTCCTTGACGAAGGAAGTACTTGAGAAGTCCACGCTGGCGGTCTGGGTGCGACCGCGGAAAACCGGATGGTCGAAATCGATCTCGAAACTCACCTTGAAGCCTTCGAATGGCAGGAATGTGGCGCGCTTGTCGCCATCCTCCACCGAGACCTCACGGATGATGCGGATGAACTTTTTCGGGGCGTCCTGCTCCTGCAGGCCGGCCGATTGAATCAGGAACACGAAGGGGCCAGCGCTACCGTCCATGATGGGCACTTCCGACGCGGAGAGCTCGACATAGGCGTTATCGATGCCAAGGCCTGCCATCGCCGACAGCAAATGCTCCACCGTATCGACCTTGACGTCCCCGCTGATCAGCGTTGTCGACATGGTCGTTTCGCCGACATTCTCCGCCCGCGCGGCGATCTGCACGGGCGGGTTGAGATCGGTGCGACAGAACACGATTCCCGTGTCCACCGGTGCCGGCTTCAGGGTCAGGTAAACCTTTTCCCCCGAGTGCAGGCCGACGCCAGTGGCGCGAATGATGTTCTTCAAGGTGCGTTGTCTGATCATGGCTTGGTTTCGCTAGTGCGCTGTTGCGAATGGTTTCCAACAAAGGTGGCGATCATAGCAGAACCCCTCTTTGCTGAATACCAATCACCCCGATAGTCCTGATACATGCAATCAATCAGCTTGGCGACGCAGGAATGCCGGAATATCGAGATAGTCCAGGTCCTCTTGCGGGTTCATCTTGGCTGCGGTCGCAGCCGCATGGGCCTGATTACGCATGACCGTCGGGCGGTCCAGGTCACGATAGTTCACCGCGGCCTGCTCCTGACGGGCAGCAGCCGGTGCCGCCTGCGGCGCCACAGCGGCGGCCTGAATGGTGTTGTCGACAACCTTGACCGGCTTCTCGTTGCGCGGGCCGAGACCGGTGGCGACAACGGTTACGTGCAGTTCGTCGAGCATGTCCGGGTCGATCACCGCACCGACCTTGACGGTCGCTTCGTCGGAAGCGAAGGCTTCGATGATTTCGCCTACCGCGGCGTACTCACCGAGCGACAGATCCAGACCGGCGGTGATGTTGACCAGGATGCCACGCGCGCCCTGCAGGTTGACGTCCTCGAGCAACGGATTGCGGATCGCCGCCTCGGTCGCTTCACGCGCACGGTTCGGGCCGGTCGCACAACCGGTACCCATCATGGCCATGCCCATTTCGCCCATGACGGTTTTCACGTCAGCGAAGTCGACGTTCATCAGGCCTGGACGCTGCATGATGTCGGAAATGCCACGCACCGCACCGGTGAGCACGTCATCGGCCTTGGCGAAGGCGGCCAGCAGACTGGCGTCCTTGCCGAGAATGGTCAGCAGTTTCTCGTTAGGGATGGTGATCAGCGAGTCGACGCACTCGGACAGCTGACGGATACCTTCATCAGCCACCTGCATGCGGCGACGCCCTTCGAATGGGAACGGACGGGTCACGACGGCAACGGTGAGAATGCCCATTTCCTTGGCAACCGAAGCGATGACCGGCGCGGCGCCAGTGCCGGTGCCACCGCCCATGCCAGTGGTGATGAACACCATGTCGGCACCCTGCAGCACCTCGGCGATGCGCTCGCGGTCATCCATCGCGGCCTGACGGCCGATGTCGGGATTGGTACCGGCACCCAGGCCCTTGGTGATGGCCGAACCCAGCTGCAAAACGGTCCGCGCTTCGATTTTCTTCAGTGCCTGAGCGTCAGTGTTGGCGCAGATGAACTCCACGCCTTCGACGCTGTTGCGCACCATGTGATTGACGGCATTGCCGCCGCCTCCGCCAACGCCAATGACCTTGATCACTGCACTTTGCGGGGTATGATCTACGAGTTCGAACATTTCCCTCTCTCCTTCCAGCTTTCTAGTTTTAGGTACTGCCGCACTGCTCAGAAATTGCCCTGGATCCAGCTCTTGAGCCGGTCCACGACAGATGTTTTGGGTTCGTCGGCGAAGTGGCCGAGACCGGACATGGGGGTGCCGTCGGTCTGCTTGCGCATCCCGTAAAGCAACAGGCCCACGCCCGTTGAATAGATTGGATTGCGGACCACATCGGTGAGTCCGTTGACGCTGTGCGGTACGCCCAGGCGCACCGGCATGTGGAAGATTTCCTCGGCCAACTCGACGGCGCCTTCCATCTTCGCCGTACCGCCCGTGAGGACGATGCCGGCGGGCACCAGATCTTCGTAGCCGCTGCGACGCAGCTCGGCCTGAATCAATGTAAAGAGCTCGTCATAACGCGGCTCCACGACTTCGGCCAGTGCCTGGCGCGAGAGTTCCCGCGGCGGACGATCGCCGACGCTCGGTACCTTGATGGTCTCGCCCGGGCCCGCCAGCTTGGCCAGGGCACAGGCGTAGCGGATCTTGATTTCCTCGGCGTACTGAGTCGGCGTACGCAGCGCCATGGCGATGTCGTTGGTGACCTGATCGCCGGCGATCGGAATGACTGCGGTATGCCGAATCGCGCCTTCGGTGAAAATGCAGATATCGGTCGTACCACCACCGATATCCACCAGGCAAACGCCCAGCTCCTTCTCGTCGTCCGTCAGCACCGCATGGGCCGAGGCCAGTTGCTCGAGAATGATGTCGTCCACCTCGAGCCCGCAGCGACGTACGCACTTCTCGATGTTCTGCGCTGCATTGACCGCGCAGGTCACCACGTGAACCTTCGCTTCCAGGCGCACGCCAGACATGCCGAGCGGCTCGCGGACGCCCTCCTGGTTATCGATCACGTAGTCCTGCGGCAGGGTGTGCAATACGCGTTGATCGGCCGGAATCGCCACCGCTTGCGCCGCGTCGAGTACGCGCTCCAGGTCGGCGCTGCTGACTTCGCGATCGCGAATGGCAACGATGCCGTGGGAGTTCAGGCTACGGATATGGTTGCCGGCCAAGCCGACGAACGCGGAGTGGATACGGCAGCCGGCCATCAGCTGCGCCTCTTCGACGGCGCGCTGGATGGACTGAACGGTGGATTCGATGTTGACCACCACCCCCTTCTTCAAGCCGCGGGACGGATGGGTGCCGATCCCGACGATCTCGAGCTCGCCGTCCGGCGTCACTTCGCCCACCAGCGCCACCACCTTGGAGGTGCCGATATCGAGACCAACGATCATCTTGCCGCTTTGCACGCTAGACATGTGTTTCATTCCTCAATTCTTCGCAACGGCGTCATCCGCCGTGGTCGGGGTCGGTTCACGCCACGCGACGGCCAAGCCGTTGGCGTAGCGCAGATCGATCCGCGCAATTCTTTCGCTCTCCTGCGCCAGCGCGTGCTGGTAGATGGCAGTGAAGCGCCGCATTTTTTCGATTATCTGGTCGCGTCCGAGCAACAACTCGACACCTTGCTTGGTGGTCACGAACCAGCTGCCTCGCTCGCGCAACTCCAGGCGAGCGATGGAAAACCCGAGTGGCCGCAGCATCTGACTGAGCATCTGATACTGCTGCATCACCCGCTGCTGGGCCCGCTTCGGACCATGCAACTGCGGCAAGTGTTCATATTGAGAGATGTCGTCGGGCGCAAACGCCTGCCCGTTGTTGTTCAACAGCGACTCATCACCCCAACGGGCAATGGGCAATTGTTCGTCGAGACGCACCATGACCTCATCCGGCCATATCCGCCGTGCCTCGACATGTGCGATCCAGGGCATCTGTTCAAGGTCGTGACGCAGCGCATCGAGATCAACCTTGAAGAAGCTCGCTTCGACGAACGGAGCCATCCGTGCCTGAACCGCCTGCCGGTCGACGTAGGTCAGTTCGCCGCGCACGCTCACCTTGGCAATCGGCCGATCCGCGTAGGGGGCAAGGCGCTCGCCAAGCTCATAGAGCCCGACCGCCAAAGCCACCAGCATGACCGGCCAGAGGACACGCTTGAGCGAACTCAGGCTTGGCCGCGGCAGGCGTGCCGAAAGCGGCTCACGTTGTACCAGGCGGCTCGCGCCCCGCTGCGCCGGCTTGCGCGAGGCGCGGCCGGTACCGGGCTGTGAGTGACGCAGCGTGGTGATCATGGCTCAGTTCCCTGCCGCCAGACTGGCGTCGAGGATCGCCAGCACCAATTGCTGAAAATCCAGCCCGGCCGCGCGTGCCGCCATGGGCACCAGGCTGTGATCGGTCATTCCCGGAACGGTGTTGACTTCCAGCAGCCAGAACGCGCCAGCGCTGTCCTGCATGACATCGACACGCGCCCAGCCCTGAATGCCGACCGCCTCGCAGGCGCGGGCGGACAGCGTCTTGAGTTCCTGCTCCTTGGCCGCGTCCAGACCGCAGGGAATGCGGTACTGGGTATCGTTCGCCACGTACTTGGCGTCGTAGTCGTAGAAGGTATGCGGCGTGCCCAACCCGATTGGCGGCAGCACTTCGCCGCGTAGCGTGGCGATAGTGAACTCCGGCCCCTGGATCCATTGTTCGACCAGCACCTGGGCGTCGTAGGCACTCGCCGCACGCCACGCCGCAATGAGCTCGGCGAGGCCGGTCACCTTGGCCATGCCGATGCTCGACCCCTCGTGCGCCGGTTTGACGATCAACGGGAAGCCCAGGGTATCGGCCGCAGCCTGGCAATCGGCTTCGCTGGCGAGCACCGCATGCCGCGGGGTTGGCAGACCCAGGCTCTGCCAGACCTGCTTGGTACGTAGTTTGTCCATGGCCAGGGCCGACGCCAGGATGCCGCTACCGGTGTAGGGAATTCCGGCACACTCGAGCAGCCCCTGCATGCTGCCGTCCTCACCGCCTCGCCCGTGCAGCACGATGAACGCACGATCGATGCGCTCGCTGCTCAACCGCTGCAGCAAATCGTCACCGACATCGATGCCGAACGCATCGACACCGGCCGCTTGCAGCGCCGCCAGCACCGCGGCGCCTGATTTCAGGGACACCTCACGTTCAGCGCTCTTGCCGCCATAGAGGACGGCAACCCGGCCGAACATCTGGGGATCACGAGTCGATTGCAGGGCGGTCATTCGCTCTTCCTCGCGGCGTTGGTAGCGCCAGCAAACAGGGGACTATTGATGAGTTGCGGGGCCAGCCCGCCGATGTCGCCAGCGCCTTGGCAAAGCAGGATGTCGCCGGGGCGCAGCAGCGGCTTGACCAGTGGCGCCAATTCGATGCCTCGCTCGATGTAAATCGGGTCGAGCTGGCCACGCTGGCGGATGCTGTGCGCCAGATGACGGCTGTCGGCACCGGGAATGGGCTCTTCGCCTGCCGGATAGACTTCCATGAGCAGCAGCACATTGGCGTCGTTCAACACCTGTACGAAGTCGTCATACAGATCGCGGGTTCGACTGAAACGATGCGGCTGATAGACCATCACCAGCCGACGCTCGGGCCATCCGTCGCGCACGGCCTGGATCACGGCGGCCACTTCGCGCGGATGATGTCCGTAATCGTCGACCAGCATCACGCTGCCACCGTCCACTGGCAGCTCGCCATAAACCTGGAAGCGCCGTCCTACACCGCCGAATTGTGAAAGCCCCTGGACGATCGCCTCGTCATCGATCCCCTCATCGGTCGCGATGGCGATCGTCGCCAGCGCGTTGAGCACGTTGTGCTTGCCAGGCATGTTGACCGAGACATCCAGCGCGTCGAAGCCATCGCGCAGCACGGTGAAGAAGGTGCGCATCCCTTCCTGGCGGATATTGATCGCGCGAACGTCGGCATCTTCGCGGGTACCGTAGGTGGTGATCGGCCGTCCTACCTGAGGAAGAATTTCGCGCACCACCGGGTCATCGACGCACAGTACGGCCAGCCCATAGAACGGCAGGTTGTGCAGAAACTCGACGAAGGTTCGCTTCAACTTGCCGAAGTCACCGCCATAGGTGCTCATGTGGTCGGCATCGATGTTGGTCACGACGGCGACCATCGGCTGCAGGTGCAGGAAACTGGCGTCGCTTTCATCCGCTTCGGCAATGAGGTAACGACTGGTGCCCAGCTGGGCATTGGTCCCAGCCGCGGTCAGGCGGCCGCCGATCACGAAGGTCGGATCGAGTCCACCTGCAGCGAACACCGATGCCAGCAGACTGGTCGTGGTGGTCTTGCCATGCGTACCGGCAACCGCAACGCCGTGGCGATAGCGCATCAGCTCGGCGAGCATCTCCGCACGCGGCACCACCGGGATCCGTTGCTCGAGGGCGAACGCCACCTCCGGATTCGCTGCGTTTACCGCGCTGGAAACCACCAGCACATCCGCACCGGCCACGTTGCCTGCCTGATGTCCGATGAAGATCTGCGCACCGAAGCTCTGCAGGCGCTCGGTACTCGCCGACGCCTTCAGGTCGGAACCGGAGACGTCATAGCCCAGGTTGAGCAGCACTTCGGCGATGCCGCACATGCCCACGCCGCCGACACCGACGAAATGTATCCGGCGGATACGACGCATGCGCCGAACCTCAGCCTTGACCGCTGCGGGTGATTTAGCCATGCGCCACCTCCAGGCATACATCGACGACGGTGCGAGTGGCGTCAGGACGAGCCAGGCGACGTGCCGTAGCTCCCATGGCCTCGAGTTTTTCCGGCTGCATCATGACCTCGGTCAGCTGCGCGGCCAGCGCGGCAGCATCAGTACTTGCTTGGGGAAGAAGAACGGCTGCGCCTTCCTTCGCCAGGTATTCGGCGTTGCGTGTCTGGTGATCGTCGATCGCATGTGGCAGCGGCACCAGGAACGAAGGCAGGCCGGCAGCTGCCAGCTCGCAGACGGTCAGCGCACCGGCGCGGCAGATGACCAGATCCGCCCAGGCATAGGCACGCGCCATGTTCTGAATGAACGGCGCAACCTCGGCCTCGACGCCCGAGGCGGCATAACGCTCCTGCGTAACGCCAGCATGCTGCTTGCCCGCCTGATGAAACACTTCGGGACGCAGCGCCTGCGGCAACTGGGCGAGCGCTTCGGGAACCAGCTTGTTCAGCGGCTCGGCGCCCAGGCTGCCACCCAGCACCAGCAGCCGGGGCCGGCGGCCGCGCAACGTCTGTCGCGGCGTTTCCAGAAACAGCTCGTGACGCACCGGGTTGCCCGTGGTGCGGCGCTTGGTGCTCGCGCCGAAGGTATCCGGGAACGCCTCGCACACCCGCTGGGCGAAGGGCACCAGGCTGCGATTGGCGGTACCGGCCACGGCGTTCTGCTCGTGGATGACCAAGGGCACCCCGGCCAGCTTCGCGGCCAGCCCGCCGGGTCCGGTTACGTAGCCACCGAGCCCCAGCACGCAGACCGGGTTCAGCTGGCGCATCAGGCGGCGAGCCTGTACCAGCGAGCGCAGTAGCTGGAACGGCGCTTTAAGCAGGGACGCCACACCTTTGCCGCGCAGCCCGCTCACTTGAATCAAGTGCAATGGCAGCCCCGCCGCTGGCACCACGTCGTTCTCGATGCCGCGCGGCGTGCCCAGCCAGTGCACGCTGTAGCCGCGACTTTGAAATTCGTGGGCGCAGGCCAGCGCCGGGAACACGTGTCCCCCGGTACCGCCGGCCATGATCAGAACATTAGCGGCCATGGGCGACCTCCCTGCCTTTGGCAGCTGGCACCTCGGCAAAATCGTCCTCGCTGAACTCGGCGTCTTCGCTGCCGAGCACGGTGCGGCTTTCCCACTCGATGCGCAGCAGTAACGCCATGCTGGCGCAGGTCACCACCAGCGAACTGCCGCCGTAACTGAGAAACGGCAGTGTCAGGCCCTTGGTCGGCAACAAGCCGGTGTTCACGCCGATATTGATCAAGAACTGCCCAAGCCAGAGGAAGGAGACGCCCCAGGCAACGTATGCAGCGAAGAACTGGCGCGCACGCTCCGCCGCCAGACCGATGTACAGCGCACGAACACCAACGAAGGCGAAGAGCAATATGGTCAACAGCGCGCCCACCATGCCGAGCTCCTCGGCAAGCACCGAAAACACGAAATCGGTATGGGCTTCGGGCAGGTAGAACTGTTTCTGCACGCTGTTGCCCAGGCCCACGCCGATCCACTCGCCACGGCCAAAGGCAATCAGCGCCTGGGTCAATTGGTAGCCAGCGCCGTATTGATCGGCCCAAGGGTCGGTAAAGGTGATCAACCGCTGCAGGCGGTATTCCTGCGTCTGCACCAGGACGAAGACCGCGCCGACTGCCAGCAACACCAGCAGGGTGAACCGGATCAGGCCGACACCGCCAAGAAACAGCATCGCCACGGCAGCGCCCATCATGACCACGGTCGCCCCGAAGTCGGGTTCGAGCAGCAACAGCATCGCCATCGGCAGCAGGACGAGGAACGGTTTGAGGAAGCCCCACAGGCTTTCACGCACCTCATGCTGTCGACGTACCAGATAACCCGCGAGATAGACGACGACGAACAGCTTGGCCAGCTCCGACGGCTGCACGTTGAACGCGCCAAAGCCGATCCAGCGCATGGAACCGTTGACCTCACGACCGATGCCAGGAATCAACACCAGGATCAGCAACGCGAAGGCGCCGAGCAGCAGCATCCAGTCCAGCCGCTGCCAGGCCGATATCGGCACCAGCAATACGGCCGCTGCCGCGACCAGCCCAAGCAATACGTACACCAGATGGCGAACCATGTAGTACATCGAGTTGCTGGTATTGACCGCCGCGACTTCAGACGAGGCCGAAGTAATCATGACCAACCCCAGCCCCAGCAGCGCTAGGCAGCCGGCCAGCATCGGAAAGTCGAGATCCAGACCACGGCGACTGAACAGCGGAGAAGGTGCGCTACGCAGAAAGGCGAGCATCAGCTGAGCCCCCCTACGGCTGCTGCGAACTGGCGTCCGCGATCTTCGAAGTTCTGAAACATGTCGAGGCTAGCGCAGGCCGGCGATAGCAGCACCGCATCACCAGCCTGTGCGAGCGTGGCCGCCAGTTGTACAGCTTGTTCCAGAGTCTGGACGTGATGAATGGGCGCCGCTCCGGCAAGTGCCGCGGCAAGACGCTCAGCATCGCGGCCCAGCAGGATGACCTCGCGGCAGTGATGCGCGACCGGGCTATGCAGGGCGGAGAAATCAGCCCCCTTGCCATCCCCGCCAGCGATCAGCACCAGCTCACCGGCGATGTCGCTCCCCAGGCCATCGATGGCTGCTAACGCGGCTCCGACATTGGTCGCCTTGGAATCATCGTAGTAACTGACGCCCTTGCGCTCGCCGACCCACTGACAGCGGTGGGCCAACCCGGCGAAGCTGCGCAGGGTGGCGAGCATGGGCTCGAATGGCAGGCCCACGGCATGCCCCAGCGCCAAGGCGGCAAGCGCATTGGATTGGTTATGAGCACCGCGGATCTTGAGCTGGTTGGCGGGCATCAGCGCATCGAACTGGAACGCAAGATATTTCTCGCCGTTCTCCTCGAATAAACCAAACCCTTTGAAGTCGGGCTTGCCGAGTCCGAAGGACCACGCTGGGACATCATCGGCAATCAAGGGACGGCTGAGCCGATCGTCGCGGTTGATCACCACCTGCCGAGCGCCGCGGAAAATTCGATGCTTGGCCTGATGATAGGCGGGCAGGCCATCGTAGCGATCCATATGGTCTTCGCTGACATTCAGGCAGGTCGCAACTTCGGCGTTCAGGCGCTCGGTCGTTTCCAGCTGGAAACTCGACAATTCCAGGACGTAGAGCTCGACCTCATCGTCGAGCAGATCCAGGGCCGGCGTGCCCAGATTGCCACCGACGGCAACCTTGCGACCCGCTGCAGCAGCCATTTCGCCGACCAGGGTCGTCACGGTGCTTTTCGCATTCGAGCCAGTGATCGCCACGATCGGCGCCTTGGCTTCACGCGCGAACAGCTCGATATCGCCAAGCAGTTTTACCCCAGCAGCGGCGGCCGCTTGCAACGCGGGCGTGCTGATCGGCAAACCGGGGCTGACCAGCAGTTCGCTGGCACGGCAGAGAAACGCCGGGTCGAGTTCGCCGCAACGCACCTCGACGTCCGGGTACTGCGCCTTCAGAGTGGCCAGCTCCGGCGGATTCGCGCGCGTATCGGCAACGGCGAACGGCAGGCCACGGCTCGCCAAGTGGCGAACCAGCGACATACCGCTCTTGCCGAGACCGACGACGATGCGGAACTGATCGGAAGCGATGAGCACTCTTTATTACCTCAATTTCAGCGTGGCGAGACCAACCAGCACCAGGATCACCGTGATGATCCAGAAGCGCACGATGACCCGCGGTTCGGGCCAGCCCTTGAGTTCGAAATGGTGATGAATCGGCGCCATGCGGAAGACGCGCTTGCCGGTCAGCTTGAAGGACGCCACCTGAATCATCACCGACAGGGTTTCCATCACGAACACCCCGCCCATGATGAACAGCACCACTTCCTGCCGGACAATTACCGCGATGGTGCCCAGCGCCGCGCCGAGGGCCAACGCGCCAACGTCCCCCATGAATACCTGCGCGGGATAGGTGTTGAACCAGAGAAAACCGAGCCCTGCACCGATCAATGCTCCGCAGAAGACGATCAGCTCGCCGGCACCGGGGATATAGGGAATCAGCAGATAGTCGGCGAAGTTCACGTTGCCGGACAGATAGCAGAAGATGCCCAGCGCACCACCGACCATGACCGTTGGCATGATCGCCAGGCCGTCCAGACCATCGGTGAGGTTGACCGCGTTGCTCGAGCCGACGATGACGAAATAGGTCAGCACCACGAAGCCGATGCCCAGCGGAACCTCGATGTTCTTCAGCAACGGCAGGATCAAGGTGGTTTCGACCGGCGTCTGCGCGGTCATATAAAGGAAGATCGCGGCGCCGAGGCCGAACACCGACTGCCAGAAGTACTTCCAGCGGCTCGGCAGGCCACGGGAGTTCTTTTCGATGACCTTACGGTAGTCGTCGACCCAGCCAACCGCGCCGAACAGCAGCGTGATGGCCAGAACGACCCAGACATAGCGATTGGACAGATCGGCCCAGAGCAAGGTGCTGATGGCAATCGCGCTGAGGATCAGGGCGCCGCCCATCGTTGGCGTACCCGACTTGGACAGGTGCGACTGCGGGCCATCGGTGCGCACGGATTGGCCAATCTGGCGCATCTGCAAGGTGCGGATCAGCCAGGGGCCCATCCACAGCGACAGGACCAGCGCGGTAAGCACGCCGAGAATTCCACGCAGCGACAGGTACTGAAAGACAGCGAAGCCCGTGTGGAATCGTTGCAGATACTCGGCGAGTAGCAGCAGCATCAGTGGTTCTCCGTGCTGGACGCGGATAGCGCGGCGACGACCTTATCCATCGCGGCGCTCCGTGATCCCTTGATCAAAATGGTGGTGGCGTTGCCCTGCTCCAGGCGCAACGCTTCGATCAGGTCTTGCTGATTGGCGAAATGACGGCCGCCAGCACCGAACGCCTCGACGGCATGCGCCATCAACGGTCCCACTGCGAACAGCGCGTCCACTTTGCCCACGGCGTAGCTTCCAACCTCACGGTGGCCTTGTTCGGCCCACTCGCCCAGCTCGCCCATGTCCCCCAACGCCAGCACGGTGCGACCCGCAAAACCGGCCAGCACATCGATGGCGGCGCAAATCGAAGCGGGGTTGGCGTTGTAGGTGTCGTCGATCAGACGCACGCCATTGCTGAGCATCTGCGCAACGCCCCGTCCCTTGACTGGCTGCAGGCTCTCGAGCCCTTCGACGATGTGCTCAGCGGCGACTCCGAGCGCATGCGCTGCAGCGGCTGCAGCGAGCGCGTTGGCGACACTGTGGCGGCCGAGCAGATTCAGTTGTACACGCACGGAGCCTGTTGGGCCGTCCAGCACGAAATTCGGACAGCCACGCAAATCGTAAGCGATTGAGGCAGGATGGAAGTCCGCCAGCGGGCTCTGGATCGCGAAGCTCACTACACGCTTGCCAGCCGCGCGCTTTTCCCAGGTCGCATAGGCCCGATCATCGCGATTGAGCACAGCGATGCCGTGCTCACCAAGCCCGTCGAGAATCTCGCCCTTGGCTTCGACGATTTTCTCCGGCCCGCCAAACTCACCCACATGGGCGGTCCCGGCATTGGTAATCAAACTGACATCCGGCTGCGTCAGGCTGACGGTATAGGCGATCTCGCCAACACGCGAAGCGCCCAGCTCGATGACAGCCGCGCGGTGTTGGGGAGCCAGCTCGAGCAGCGTCAGCGGCGCGCCAAGGTCATTGTTCAGGTTGCCGCGCGTCGCCAATACCGCGTTGAAGCCATAGGCCGCGCGCAGAATGCTGGCAAGCAGTTCCTTGACGCTGGTCTTGCCGCTGGAGCCGGTGACGGCGGCGACCGGGCCGGTGAACGCGGCGCGATTTTGCGCCGCCAGACGGCCCAGGGCTATGCGGCAATCTGCGACCACCAGTTGCGGCAGCGAAACCCCATCAACGGGCCGCTCGACCAGCGCTGCCACGGCGCCCTTACCGGCCACGTCGGCCAGATAGGCGTGACCGTCGAAGCGCGGGCCGGTCAGCGCGATGAACAACTGTCCGGGCTCGATGGCGCGGCTATCGGTACTGACCGAACCGAAGGTCGCGTCCGCGCCGACCAACTGGCCAGACAGGACCTCGACCAGATCGCTGAGACGCATGGCTTCAAGCATGGGTATCGCTCCAGGCAGCCAGGGCCAAAGAGGCCTGTTCGAGATCGGAAAACGGAGTGCGTTCGCCTTTGATCTCCTGATAATCCTCGTGGCCTTTGCCCGCGAGCAGTACTACATCGTCGAGCTCGCTGCCGGCGATGCATTGGGCGATGGCTTCGGCGCGGCCCGGAATGAAGGCGACCCGCGCCGGATTGGTGAAGCCGGTACCTATATCGCCGAGAATCTGCGATGGGTCTTCACTGCGCGGGTTGTCGTCCGTCACCACGATCTGATCGGCCATACGCTCGGCGACCTCGGCCATCAAAGGGCGCTTGCCGCGATCCCGATCGCCGCCACAGCCGAACAGGCACAACAACCGGCCTCGGGTATGGGGACGCAGGGCACCGAGAACTTTCTCCAGCGCATCGGGCGTATGCGCATAGTCGACCACCACCAGAGGCAGATCGCCGCCACCCAGACGCTGCATGCGCCCGACAGGCCCCTCGAGGTGGGGCAGCACGGCGAGGATCTCATCCAATGGGTAGTTCATACCCAGCAGCGCACCGACCGCTGCGAGTACGTTGCTGACATTGAAACGCCCAAGCAGTGGGCTGCGCAGGGCACGCTGGCCCTGGGGCGTGACCAGGCGCGCGTGAATACCATCATCGTCGAGCCGAACGTCCGGGCAATAAAGGTAGGCAGAGGGGTCGTCCAGGCTGTAGGTGATCAGCCGCGAGTCCATCTGTTCTGCTGCCAGAACACGTCCGAACGCGTCATCCAGATTTACCACACGGCAACTGAGCCCTGGCATTTTCAGCAGACGCGACTTGACCTCGCCATAGGCCTCCATCGAACCGTGGTAATCCAGATGGTCGCGAGACAGGTTGGTGAACACCGCCACGTCGAATGCCAGCGCGGCTACCCGGCCTTGGTCGAGACCATGCGAGGACACTTCCATCGCTACAGCCTTAGCGCCTTGCTTGCGCAGGTTCGCCAGGTTTGCCTGGACGCCGATGGGGTCGGGCGTGGTGTGCTGGCCAAGCTCCAATTCGCCGTGAAAGCCGGTGCCGAGGGTTCCGATGATGCCGCAGCGCTCGCCCATGCGATCCAGCGCCTGAGCAACGAGATAGGTCACGCTGGTCTTGCCGTTGGTGCCTGTCACACCAACCAGATGCAGGCTGCGACTTGGCTCGCCGTAGAACCGTCCAGCAATGGCGGACAGCTGTTCAGCCAAGCGCCGGACCGGCACGAGGACTGCGCTTTCCGCGGTCATGTGCGCCGCGCCTTCGGCTTCGTAGGCGATGGCAGCCGCGCCGCGGGAAATCGCGTCGGCGATATGCTTGCGGCCATCGTGCTGCAGCCCGGGGACCGCCAGGAACAGATCGCCAGGACGGACCTTGCGGCTATCCAGCGTGAGCTCGCGTATGAGGGTGGCACTGGAGGCCTGAGGCAGCAGCTGATTCAACGGCATCGGCATCAGATACGCCCTCCCTTCGTTTTAGCTGCTTCAGCCGTCTGGATGTCCTCGGCCGGAGGCAGGTTGTCCGGCGCAACGTTCAACAGGCGCAGCGCCCCAGACATCACGCGGCTGAACACCGGCGCAGAGACCAGCCCGCCGAAGTAACCACTCTTGCTCGGCTCGTCGATCACCACCGCGACGGCAATGCGTGGGTCCTTCATGGGCCCGAAACCGGCAAACATCGAGCGGTAGGCGTTTTCCTGGTAGCCGCGGCTGCTCGAGGACGCCTTGCGTGCGGTGCCGCTCTTGCCCGCTACGTGATAGCCAGGAACCTGGGCGCGAAACACGCCACGGGGCGCCTCGATGACTTCCTGGAGCATGCCTTGAAGGGTCTTGGCGACTTCGGGCGAAATCACCTCGACGCCATCGGGTTTCTGGTCAACGCGTGTCATCGACATCGGCACCAAGCGGCCATTGTTGGCCAGCGTGCTGTAGGCGTGAGCCAGCTGAACAGCCGTCACGGACAGGCCGTAACCGTAGGAAAGCGTGGCCGTTTCAGCCTTGCGCCATTCACGATGGCTGGGCAGGTTGCCAACCCGCTCGCCAGGAAAGCCCAGGCCGGTGTCCTGGCCAAAGCCGACCTTGCGCATGACGTCATGGATCGCCGCGCCGCCAATGTCGAACGCGACTTTACTCATGCCGACGTTGGAGGAGTTGATCAGGATGCCGGTCAGGTCCAGCTCACGACCTTCGGTTTTGGAGACGTCACGGATGGTGTAGCGACCGATGCGCAGGGAGCCTGGCCATACTTCGACGATATCGCTGGGTTTCCAACGCCCCGTTTCGAGCGCCGCGCTCATCGAGATGGGTTTCATTGTCGAGCCCGGCTCGAACACGTCCGTCATCGCCCGGTTGCGCATTGCGCTCGGCTGCAGGTTGCGGCGGTTGTTAGGGTTGTAGGTCGGCTGGTTGACCATGGCCAGCACCTCGCCCGTTTTCACGTCGAGCATGACCAGGCTGCCCGCCTTGGCGCCAAACTCCAGCAGCGCGTTGCGTAGCTCACGATGCGCCAGGTATTGCAGACGCAGGTCGATGGACAGCGCCAAGGTCTTGCCGGCCTTGGCGTTCTTGGTCACCTGAACGTCCTTGATCAGCCGGCCCCGACGGTCCTTGAGTACCTGCCGCTTGCCTGGCACGCCCGCCAACCACTCGTCGTACGCCAGTTCCAGACCTTCCCGGCCACGATCGTCGATGTCCGTGAAACCGACCACGTGCGCAGCCACCTCACCCGCGGGATAGAAGCGGCGAAACTCTTCCTGCGAGTAAACGCCCGGAATGCCCAGCGCGAGCACACGCTCACCCTGCTCTGGCGTCAAACCACGCACCAGGTAGGTGAACTCGCGCTCAGCTTGGTCCTTGAGGCGCTGCGCCAGCACGGTAGGATCCTGGCCCATGGCCTTGGCCAGCTCCGGCCAGCGCGCCTGGGCCGCCTGCAATTCCCGCGGGTTGCCCCAAAGCGTGGTGACGGGCGTACTGACGGCCAAGGGCTCGCCGTGACGGTCCGTGATCAACCCGCGATGTGCCGGGATGGGAATGTGGCGGACGCTACGGGCGTCCCCCTGATTCTTGAGGAAGCTCTGGTCGACGACCTGCAGGTCGACGATGCGCCAGGCGAGCGCACCGGTCATCAGTGCCAGAAGAGCCAGCACGATGCGAAAGCGCCACGGGTAGAGCGCGCCTTGCAACCTCATGGTGCCACCAACCTGACATCCGCCGCTGCCGGGATGTGCATTTTCAACTGTTCGGCCGCCAGGGTCTCGATACGGTTGTGCGCCGTCCAGGTGCTCTGCTCCAGGATCAGCCGCCCCCACTCCGCCTGGGCCTTGTCGCGCACGCTGAGCTCGCCGTACAACTCGTTGAGCAGTTGACGATTCCAGTGGGCGCTATACGCGACGGCGATTGCCGACAAGAGCACGGCGATGAACAGCACCAGCATCAGCAGGCTTCCGTTAGGCATGGCACGACGGAGCTGGCTCATCGCAGCTTCTCCGCAACGCGCATCACGGCACTGCGTGAGCGGGGGTTTGCCTTGACCTCTTCAGCTGACGCGTACTGCGGCCTGCCCAGCAACTTCAGGCGTGGCACGAACTTCTCGGGGATGATCGGCAGGTCGCGCGGGAGGGTATCGGCCTCGCCCTTGGCGTGACGCCGCATGAACTGCTTGACGATACGGTCTTCCAGCGAATGAAAGCTGATCACGACCAGCCGGCCACCCACCTCGAGCGCTTCCAAGGCCGCTTCCAGGCCTGTCTCAAGGTCACCGAGCTCGTTATTGATGAAAATACGCAGCCCCTGGAAGGCGCGCGTCGCTGGATTCTTGCCTTTTTCCCAAGCCGGATTGGCGACCGTCAGCACCTGAGCAAGATCGGCCGTGCGCTCGAACGGACGCTCGGCGCGACGCTGCACGACTGCGCGAGCCATGCGCTTGGCGAAACGCTCCTCGCCGTACTCCTTGAATACGTGGGCGATGTCCTCTTCGCTGGCCGTGGCAATCCACTCAGCCGCACTGACGCCCCGACTGGGATCCATGCGCATATCCAGTGGACCGTCGTTGAGGAAGCTGAAGCCGCGCTCGGGATCGTCCAGCTGCGGCGAAGACACACCGAGATCCAGCAAGACACCGCTGATAGTCCCGGTCCAGCCGCGCTGCGCCACTTCCTCGCCTAGCTCAGCGAAACTTCTCTGCACAACGACAAAGCGGCCATCCTCGGCCGCCAGTGCTTGTCCCGTAGCAATTGCCAGGGGATCCTTGTCGAAGCCTAGCAAACAGCCATCAGGCCCAAGCTGCCGCAATAGAAGGCGGCTGTGCCCGCCGCGCCCGAACGTTCCGTCCAGATAGCGACCGTCCGCACGCACGGCGAGCGCCGCAACGGCCTCGTCGAGCAAAACGGTTACATGGCTGTAGGCGCTGGTCTGGGTCACAGGATTAGATCACGTAGTTCTTCCGGCAAAGCGCCGGGTTGTTTGATGGCCGCCAGGTCCGCATCCGCTTGTGCGTTCCAGTCGTCCTCGTTCCACAGGCTGAACTTATTCAGCTGGCCGACCAGCATGGCCCGCTTGTCCAGCCCTGCATATTCACGCAAGCGCGGCGGCACCAGCACTCGGCCGCTGCCATCCATTTCCAGGTCGACCGCATTACCGATCAGCAAGCGCTGCAGTCGACGACTCTCCTCTCTCAACGAGGGCAGCTCTCGCAGCTTGGCTTCGATCTGCTCCCATTCGGGCAGTGGGTAAATACAAAGGCACCGATCGACCGCATCGATGGTGACGATCAGCTGGCCCTCGCAGCGCGAAACGAGCTCGTCACGGTACCGGCTGGGCATGGCTAGCCGCCCTTTGGCATCGAGACTGATGGCGTTTGCTCCGCGAAACACGGCTGCGTTTCCCCTGAATTAGCTTTCCGAGCCCATTACTACCCACTTCGTGCCACTTTTCACCACTTGTGCGCACTATAGAAATGCAGCAGCCCCACCGTCAAGGTGACCCTGACGGGAAAAACCCTTATGTGGCAGGAATTTAGCAACCGAAACGGGGATAAACGGTGAAGCGGAGGGTTTGAAAAAACGCGATATCGAACAACGGCAAAAGCCTGCACTTCAAAGTTAAAGTACTTTATTAAGAGCAAGATTTTTTTGGTCTAAAAAGAGGGAGTGTTTCGGCAGGAAAGTCGGAGAGTCGATCTGTAAGCCGGGTTCTGTCGAGGACAGTCATTCCTCTACGACAGCCATCACTGACTGCCTCTAGCAACCTACCCGGATCCAGCGCGGGCCACGCCAATGGATCCCTATTTGGTCTTGCTCCAAGTGGGGTTTACCTAGCCACGGACTGTTGCCAGCCGCGCGGTGCGCTCTTACCGCACCTTTTCACCCTTACCGGCGCCGAAGCGCTTAGGCGGTTATTTTCTGTGGCACTTTCCGTAGGCTCACGCCTCCCAGGCGTTACCTGGCACTTCGCCCTATGGAGCCCGGACTTTCCTCCCTCCCTTCTTGCGGAACAAAAAGAGACAGCGACTGTCCGATCGACTCTCCGACGCGCAGAGTACTTGGCCGCACCCCAGGCTGCAAGCCGAACGGCGCATGAAAACCCGACCGCTCGGTGCGCCAAGGCCTGTCACACGCGTCAACCTTCGCCCTTGTCCTCCAGCGCGAGCTGATAGAGCAGGTTTTTTCGAACACCGGTGATCTCGGCAGCGACGGCCGCGGCGCGCTTGAGCGGCATCTCCGCCAGCAACAGGCGTAACACTCGACGGGCGTTCGTGTCGACCACGTCATCGCCCTGCGGCGCCTGCCAACCACCAACGACCAATACGCATTCGCCACGCTGCTGGTTGGTATCGGCCGCCACCCAGGCGTGCAGCTCGCCCAACGGGAGCCCTTTCAACGTCTCGAATGTTTTGGTCAGCTCACGCGCGAGTACCGCCGGGCGCTCTGCACCGAACACCGACTCCAGGTCACCGAGCGACTCCAGGATCCGATGCGGCGCCTCATAAAAAATCAGCGTGCGCGGCTCCTCCCGCAGCAGCTCGAGACGCGCCCGACGCGCCCCCTGCTTGGCAGGCAGAAAACCCTCGAAAATGAAGCGATCGGAGGGCAAGCCCGCCGCGGAAAGCGCGGCAATCAGCGCACAGGCGCCCGGTAGAGGAACAACCCGAATACCTGCCGAACGCGCCTGCCGAACCAGGTGGTAGCCAGGGTCGGATATCAGCGGCGTACCCGCATCGGAGATCAGCGCCACGTCGTCGCCTGCCAGCAGCCGCGTGATGAAGCGCCCGCCCTCGTCTCGCTCGTTGTGCTCATGGCAGGCCGCCAACGGCGTGGCAATGCCGAAATGCTGCAGCAGCCGAGCCGAATGGCGCGTATCTTCCGCCGCAATCAGCGCCACCTCCGCCAGAACCCGCAGCGCCCGGGCGCTGATATCGTCCAGATTGCCGATGGGCGTGGCGACGACATAGAGCGTACCCACAGCGGAATTAGCATCAGCCGGCGTAGTCACAGGCGTACCTCATTTACGGAAAACGCGCATTGTAGCCCGTTTGCAAGCCACGACATCGCGCCCTTACCGGTGCTTGGGTACAATCCGCCGACACTCGCCAGCGCCTCCAGGAATGATCACATGATGGCTCGCTTTCGCCCGCTCCTCTTCTTATGCATTGCTGCCGTGCTTTCGGCCTGCGCCAGCTCGCCCTCGTCGACGCTGGGTGAGCTGCCCCGCACCCCACAGGCATCGACGCAACAACTGTTGAAGGAAGCCGACGCCAGCGACCCTGCCGAAGCCGCACTACTGCGTCTGTCGGCAGCCGATCAGAGCCTGCAGCAAGGCAACAACGCCCAGGCCTCGAAGATTCTCGAGCAGGTTGACGTCGCACAGCTGATGCCCGCTCAACAGATGTTCGCCAAAACCCTGGAAGCGGAGCTGGCGCTGGCCGACAACCAACCAAAACGCGCCCTTCAAGCGTTGCAGCATCCAGCGTTCGAGCGCCTCGCGGAGCTGCCGGTCGAACAGCAGCTGCGCACGCAACTGGCGCGTGCCCAGGCGTTTGCCGCGAACGATCAGCCCCTGGAGGCGGCGCGCGAACGGACCTTCATCGCCCCACTCCTGGACGGTGACGCAGCCAAACAGAATCACGAAGCGATCTGGGAGCTCGTCTCGAGCCTGCCGACCGATCAATTGCAGCCGACCACTGACGCCGATCTGTCCGGCTGGTTATCGCTGGCTGCCACGGTGAAACAGGCCGGCACCCTAGGTCAGCAGCAACGCGCAATCGATGCGTGGGTCCAGCAGAACCCCAATCATCCAGCGGCCCGTGCACTACCAGAACCGCTGGCAAAACTTCGCGAGCTGGCAGACAAGCCGCTCTCCCACGTAGCCCTCCTGCTACCCATGGACGGTCCTCTGGCGAGTGTTGCGCGAGCATTGCGTGATGGTTTTCTGGCCGCTCACCTGGCGGCGCGCCAGGACTTGAACATCGAACTGTTCGACAGCACACGCCTGACCTCGCTGGATGACTTCTATCGCCAAGCCGCCGCCTCTGGCGTCGAACTCGTTGTCGGCCCCCTGGACAAGGAAATGGTCCGCCAACTGGCCAGCCGCGACCAGTTGCCCATCACGACGCTTGCCCTCAATTACAGCGATGCAGGCCAGAAAGCCCCGCCACAGCTGTTCCAGTTCGGCCTGGCCGCTGAAGACGAGGCACGCGAAGTCGCGCGCCGAGCCTGGGCCGATGGCCATCGTCGCGCCATTGCACTGACGCCACGCGGAGACTGGGGCAACCGCGTCTTCCAGGCGTTTCGCGAACAGTGGCAGCAACAGGGCGGGACCGTTGTTGCGGCGGAACCCCTGGCAGAACCGATTGAGCTCGCCAAGCAAATTGCCGACCTGCTACAAGTGCGCAGCCAAGGCGACGCGCAGCCAACCCGCCGCCAGGATGTCGATTTCCTGTTTTTGGCAGCGACGCCACAGCAGGCGCAGCAAGTCAGGCCCACGCTGATATTCCAGTACGCTGGCGACCTGCCCGTCTATGCCACTTCACATCTGCATGCCGCCACGGGTAACCGCACCCAATACCTTGACCTGGAAGGCATTCGCTTCACCGAAACCCCCTGGCTGCTGAATGATCAGCTCCCCCTTCGGCAGGAAATAGAGCGCAAATGGCCGCAAGCCCGCGGCAGTCTGGGCCGCCTGTATGCCATGGGCGCCGATGCGTACCTGCTGGCACCGCGCCTGAACCAACTGCTTGTGCTTCCGGAAACACGGCTCGAAGGCCTGTCAGGCTCGCTCGGCATCACCCCGGAGCGACGGATCGAGCGGCAGCTGCCCTGGGCCGAATTTCATGACGGCGAAGTCCAGCCGCTGACGGACACACCGCATTGACAACCAGCAAGCAGATCAGCGGGCAGCTTGCCGAAGAAGCTGCTCAGCAACACCTGCAACGGCATGGTCTGCGCCTGCTATGCCGGAATTGGACCTGCCGTAGCGGCGAGCTTGATCTGGTCATGCTCGATGGCGATACAGTAGTATTCGTCGAGGTCCGCTATAGGCGTCACGCCGCGTGGGGCGGCGCGCTAGAAAGCGTCGATATGCGCAAACAGCAAAAGCTGATCAAGGCGGCCCAGCATTTCCTGCAGAAGGAGAACCGCTGGGCCAGGCATCCCTGCCGCTTCGACGTGGTCGCCCTGGGCGCGGCGGCTGACAGCGCAGAGAAGCCCAACTGGATCCGCAATGCATTCGATGGCTAAGCATGCTTCGCACTGACTCGCCCTACGCGCATCGCACAGTTCGCGCCTTCCTCATGAATTCCTACGGCACGGCAAAAGCAGCCCAGCCCGTCACCTGAAGGTCAAACCCATGGATATGCAATCCCGTATACGTCAGCTTTTTCAAGCCAGCATCGAAACCAAGCAGAGCGCCATGGAAGTGCTTGCGCCCAGCATCGAACAGGCCGGGCAGGTCATGGTCAACGCACTGCTGAGCGAGGGCAAGATTCTTACCTGCGGTAATGGCGGGTCAGCCGGCGATGCACAGCATTTCTCTTCGGAACTGCTCAACCGCTTCGAGCGAGAGCGCCCGAGCCTCCCGGCTATAGCGCTGACGACGGACAGCTCCACGCTTACCTCGATCGCCAACGACTACAGCTACAACGAAGTGTTTTCCAAGCAAATCCGCGCGCTCGGCCAACCAGGCGACGTATTGCTGGCGATCTCCACCAGCGGCAACTCGGCCAACGTGATTCAGGCCATCCAGGCCGCGCATGATCGCGAAATGGTCGTGGTGGCACTCACTGGCCGCGACGGCGGCGGCATGGCCTCGCTGCTGCTGCCTGAAGACGTCGAGATACGCGTACCGGCGAAAGTGACCGCACGCATCCAGGAAGTCCACCTGCTGACAATCCACTGCTTGTGCGATCTGATAGACAACCAACTGTTCGGGAGCGAAGAATGAATTCGGTTCGCCTGCACGCGCTTACGCTCGCCCTGTGCCTGGCCACCACCGGCTGCAGCTCGGTGCTTACGGCCACTCGCGACGCCCCCATCAATGACAACCGCGGAACCCGCACGATCGGCAGTACGATCGACGACTCGCTGATCGAAACGAAAGCTGCCGTGAACATCGCCAAGGCCCATCCGGACCTGGATCAGGCCTCGCACATAATCGTGGCAAGCTATAACGGGGTGGTGCTCCTGGCTGGCCAGACGCCACGGCAGGAGCTCAAGCAACTGGCCGAACAGGCCGCCAGCTCCGTGCAGCGGGTCAAACGCGTGCACAACGAACTGCAGGTATTGAAGCCCTCCTCGGCCCTGGCCCGCAGCAACGACTCCTGGCTGACGACCAAGATCAAGACGCAAATGCTCGCCGACGCCAGCGTCCCGGGCTCGCGCATCAAGGTCATCACCGAAAACGGGATCGTCTACCTGCTCGGCCTCGTGACGCGCCAGGAAGGCAACCGAGCGACGAGCGTGGTGCAGGGGGTTTCTGGCGTGCAGCGCATCGTCAAGCTGTTCGAGTACATCGACTGAACCAATCGGGTAAGCGCGGCAGCAGGTATCCCTGGCTGCCGCGCTTTGCCGCCATGCGCCACTGCATGGCAAAGCCTGACTCGGCTTATTTGACGACTTTCAGACTAGGGCGCCCCGTAGCCGCAGGTCGGGCAGACGCACCGGCGTCGGACGAGTCATCCGTCGGTGTGTCGTCCGGCGGAGTTGGCTCGATCTCGAAGACCATGCCCTGCCCATTCTCCCGCGCATAGATTGCCATCACCGCAGCAGCAGGGACGTGCAGGCTATGCGGAACACCGCCGAAGCGCCCTTCGAAGCTGATCGACTGGTTATCCATCTGCAAATGCCGAACCGCGCTAGGCGCCACGTTCAGTACGATCTGTCCGTCACTGGCAAAGCCATCGGGAACCTGCACACCCGGATGATCGGTGTTTACCAGCAGGTGTGGCGTACAGTCGTTGTCGACGATCCATTCATATAGCGCCCGAACCAGATAAGGACGACTTGAAGTCATATACGGCCTCTCTTAGCGCATGCCGCGCTCAACGGCGGATAGACTGACCTGGAAGGCCTCGCGAGCAAAGTTGGTATCCATGTAGTCGAGCAGCGGCTTCGCTGCTCGCGGCAGCTCGATACCGAGTTTGGGCAAACGCCACAGGATAGGCAACAGACAGCAATCGACCAGACTGATCTCGTCACTCATGAAGAACGGCCGCTCGGCGAACACCGGCGACACACCCGTGAGGCTTTCGCGCAACTCCTTACGCGCCTGGGCCCGCACGGCGTCGGCCGTGCGACGGTCGGATATCCGATCCACCAGGCTGCACCAGTCCCGCTGAACCCGGTGCACCAGCAGCCGGGTATTGGCCCTGGCGACCGGATACGCCGGCAGCAGCGGAGGATGCGGATAACGCTCCTCCAGGTATTCAGTGATCACGTTCGGCTCATACAAGGCCAGATCACGGTCCACCAGCGTCGGCACACTGGCGTAGGGATTCACCTCGGTCAATCTGACCGGACAACGCGCCGGATCGACATCGAGCACCTCGACGCTGACACCTTTCTCCGCCAGCACGTAGCGCACCCGGTGCGAATAATGGTCGGCGGGATCGGAATAACAGGCCAACCGGTTGGTAGCGGCCATAGGGTCCCTCCTCGTTGGAATTATGTCGGAGCAGAAAAAAGCGCGCGCCCATGAGGGCGCGCGCAGAGTACCGCAAAACAGCGAAGGGTCAGTGAACGTCTTTCCAGTATTCCCGCTTGAGCAAATAGGCGAATACGAAGAAGAACGCCAGGAACAGCAGCACGTAGGTACCTATGCGCTGGCTTTCCAGCTTGACCGGGTTAGCCGAGTAGGCCAGGAACGTCACGAGGTTTTTGATTTTCTCGTCGTACTCTGCCTCAGTCAGCGAACCAGTGCCTGGCACGACGGTCATCGCGTGACAATCTTCGTGCGTGATCGGCGTGCCGGTCAGCGGATCGAATTGCTTGCGACCATCCTCGACCACCTGGACCTGCTTGCAGGCCACCGACTCACCCTCCGGCAGCTTGCTCGGCAGCACTTGGCGCCCTTGCAGCGGGGCCAGCACATGCGGCATGCCGACGTTCGGGAATACGGTATTGTTAACACCGTAAGGACGGGTCGGATCTTCATAGAAGCTACGCAGGTAGGTATACAGCCAATCGTTACCGCGCACCCGCGCTACCAGGGTCAAATCGGGCGGAGCCGCACCAAACCAGGATTTGGCATCGCTCGGCTTCATGCCGATCTGCATGTGGTCGCCGATCTTGGCATCACTAAAGACGACATTGTCGAGCATGACATCTTCCGGAATACCAAGATCCTTCGCTACGCGCTCGTAGCGCTGATACTGGGCGCTATGGCAACCCATGCAATAGTTGGCGAAGGTTTTCAGACCATCCTGCATGGCGACCTTGTCGGTCAGATCGACATCGACTTCGTCAAGATGCACCCCGGCACCCGAGGCGAAACCAAACACCGGCACCAGTGCGAAAATAAATGCAGCAAATTGCTTTTTCATCAGCCAGCCACCCTTTGCGGAACTACTTTGGTCTTCTCGAGCTTGGTGTAGAACGGCATCAGGATGAAGTAACCGAAGTAAATAGCAGTACAGATCCGAGATACCAACGTACGCTCAGGCGTCGGAGCCAGCACGCCAAGCACGCCAAGGATGACGAAGGAAATACAGAACGCCAGCAGCGCGATCTTGCTCATCCAGCCTTTGTACTTCATGGACTTGACCGGACTGCGATCGAGCCACGGCAAGACGAACAGAACAGCAATCGCGGCGCCCATGGCGATGACGCCGAGCAGCTTGTCAGGAACCGCACGCAAAATCGCGTAGAACGGCGTGAAGTACCAGACCGGTGCGATGTGCTCAGGCGTCTTGAACGCGTTCGCCACTTCGAAGTTCGGCTTCTCGAGGAAGTAGCCGCCCATCTCAGGGAAGAAGAACACTACCGCGCAGAACACGAACAGGAATACCACCACCCCGACGATGTCTTTCACGGTGTAGTACGGATGGAAAGGAATGCCGTCCAGCGGTACGCCGTTTTCGTCCTTGGTCTTCTTGATATCCACGCCAAGCGGGTTGTTCGAGCCTACTTCGTGCAGCGCCAGGATATGCAGCACTACCAAGCCGAGAATGACGATCGGCAGCGCGATCACGTGCAGCGCGAAGAAGCGGTTCAGCGTGATGCCGGAGATCAGGTAGTCACCCCGGATCCACTGGGTCAGGTCACCGCCGATAACCGGGATGGCACCGAACAGTGAAATGATCACCTGAGCGCCCCAGTAGGACATCTGCCCCCACGGCAGCAGGTAGCCCATGAAGGCCTCGGCCATCAACGCCAGATAGATCATCATCCCGAAGATCCAGACAAGCTCGCGCGGCTTCTGGTAGGAGCCGTAGAGAATGCCGCGGAACATATGCAGATAGACAACGATGAAGAATGCCGACGCCCCGGTTGAATGCAGGTAGCGGATGATCCAGCCGTATTCCACATCACGCATGATGTATTCAACGGAGGCGAACGCGCCTTCAGCGGACGGCTCGAAACTCATCGTGAGCCAGATACCGGTGAGGATCTGGTTGACCAGTACCAGCAAGGCCAGTGACCCGAAGAAGTAAAGAACGTTGAAGTTCTTCGGTGCGTAATATTTGCTGAGATGGTCTTCCCACATCTTGGTCGCGGGGAAGCGCGCATCGACCCATTCCATGAACTTGCTCATCATGCGCTCTCCTGATCAACGCCAATGACGACCAGCGCGTCCGTCTCGTACGAATGCGGGGGAACCGGCAGGTTCAACGGGGCAGGCTGCCCTTTGAAGACGCGACCAGCCAGGTCGTACTTGGAGCCGTGGCATGGGCAGAAATAGCCACCGAGCCACTCGGGACCGAGGTCCGGCGGAGCCACTTCCGGGCGGAAGGACGGCGAACAGCCGAGGTGTGTGCACAACCCAACCAGGATCAACACTTCCGGCTTGATCGAGCGCACCTTCGGGTCGACGTACGCCGGCTGCTCGGACGCTTCGGACTTCGGATCGGCGACGGTATCGTTGAGCTTGTCCAGGTTCGACAGTGCCTCCTCGGTACGACGCACAATGAACACCGGCTGACCACGCCACTCGGCAACCATCTGCTGGCCTGGCTCGATCTTGCTGATATTAACCTTAACCGGTGCACCGGCTGCCTTGGCCTTGGCACTCGGGAACCACGATCCCACGAACGGGACCGCGGCACCCACCGCTCCTGCAGCACCTACTACCGAAGTAGCGGCTACGAGGAAGCGACGCCGGCCAGCATTCACGCCGTCATTGCTCATTCAGTCGTCTCCCATCAGTTTCTTATGGCCTACCGAAAGCAGGCGTCTACTACGTAAAACAGCCGCGAAAAAATTCGCCAAATGGTAAAGAAAAGCCCCTCGCATGACAAGGTAATAACCGGATACAACCCGGCGCGAAGCCCCGAAAACAGGGGCTCTCTTAACGCGACACGCTGTCGCACGGGTAAAAAAAAGCCCATAAAAAAACGCCCAGCTTCGAATAAAGCTGGGCGTTTTTTGTGAAGCGGGATTAGCGCTTCGAGTACTGCGGACGCTTACGCGCTTTACGCAGACCGACTTTCTTACGTTCAACTTCGCGAGCATCGCGAGTAACGAATCCAGCCTTGCGCAGAGCAGGACGCAGAGTCTCGTCATACTCCATCAGAGCGCGAGTGATACCGTGACGGATCGCACCGGCCTGACCACTCACACCACCACCAAGAACGGTAACGTAGATGTCGAACTTTTCGACAGTCTCAGTCAGTTCCAGAGGCTGACGAACCACCATGCGAGCGGTTTCACGCCCGAAGAAGTTGTCCAGCTCGCGGTTGTTGATGGAGATCTTGCCAGTACCCGGGCGCAGGAATACGCGCGCGGTTGCGGTCTTGCGACGGCCGGTGCCGTAATTTTGAGTCGCCGACATAATGAACTATTCCGTTAAATCTTCAGTTCTTGGGGCTGCTGAGCGGTGTGCGGATGATTGGCACCCTTGTACACCTTCAGCTTACGGTACATGTCGCGACCCAGCGGGTTCTTGGGCAGCATGCCCTTGACTGCGGTCTCGATCACACGTTCTGGCGCCTTGGCGATCAGCTTCTCGAAGTTGATCGACTTGATGCCACCCGGGAAACCGGAGTGAGAGTAGTACATCTTGTCGGTGGTCTTAGCACCGGTAACACGCACTTGCTCGGCGTTGATAACGACGATGTAGTCGCCAGTATCGACGTGAGGGGTGTATTCCGCCTTGTGCTTGCCACGCAGGCGGCTAGCGATTTCGGTTGCCAGACGACCCAGGGTCTGGCCGGCAGCGTCGACGACAAACCAGTCGCGCTTGACGGTTTCCGGTTTAGCAGTAAAAGTCTTCATTCGTTATAGCCTCAGGGGCCGCCCTGAAAATAAGACGGCGAATCTTACTGAATGGTGCTCGCCCTGGCAAGACCAAGGCAGCCGGAAACAGACGCTATCGGGGGCTCGGGTCAGCGCGTCCGCTACGGCAGTGTTCGGTAGGCTAGGCATCCCCTACCTTGTGTTTGCGTCAGCGGGCTAGGCATCCCCGGCGACAGGCTGCGGAATTATCCGGATTGCCAGCAAAATAGCAAGCATGTTCGGCCTGCAAGTTGACGGGTTTTCGCCTTCAGCCATCGCCAGCGCATAATCGGGAACGGGCATGTATCCATGAAACTTCCCGCCCACATTCACAATCCGAACAACGATCCAACAGACCAAAGGGGTATCGCATGGAATTGCGCCGACTCGGCCGCACCGATTTGACTGTCAGCTCGCTGTGCCTGGGCAGCATGACCTGGGGCGAACAGAACGATCAGGATCAGGCATTCGCCCAGCTGGATCGGGCCAAGGCGGCCGGGATCAACTTTCTCGACACCGCCGAAATGTATCCCGTCCCCCCGCGCGCGGAAACCTACGCCACTACCGAGCGCTACATCGGCAATTACTTCAAGACCCGCGGAAACCGCGCCGACTGGATTCTTGCCAGCAAGATTGCTGGCCCCGGCAATGGAATAAGCCACATACGCGACGGCCAGCTGAAGATGAATCGGCAGCATATCGCCGCCGCGCTGGACGCAAGCCTGCAGCGCCTGCAAACGGACTGGATCGACCTGTACCAGCTACATTGGCCCGAGCGCAGCACCAACTTCTTCGGCCAACTCGGCTACCGACATCGGGAGCAGGATTTTACCCCGCTCGAGGAGACCCTGGAGGCCCTGGATGAGCAGGTGAAGGCCGGCAAGATCCGCCATATCGGCCTGTCGAACGAAACACCCTGGGGCACCATGAAGTTCCTGCAATTGGCCGAGACCCACGGCTGGCCGCGCGCAGTCTCGATCCAGAATCCCTACAACCTGCTTAATCGAACCTTTGAGGTAGGCCTGGCCGAGATCGCCATGCGTGAGCAATGCGGCCTGCTGGCCTATTCGCCGCTAGCCTTCGGCACCCTCAGCGGAAAATACGAAAACGGTGCACGACCCGAAGGCGCGCGGTTAACGATGTTCAGCCGCTTTGCGCGCTACTCCAACCCGCAATCGCTGGCGGCCTGCTCCCGTTATGTGGCCCTCGCCCACGAGCACGGCCTGGATCCCGCGCAGATGGCACTGGCCTATGTTACCCAGCAGCCTTTCGTCACCAGCAACATCATCGGTGCGACATCGCTCGAACAACTCGAGCGGAATCTCGCAAGCGCCGAGCTGCGATTGTCGGCCGACATCATCGAAGCTATCGATGCGATACACACCGAGCAGCCCAACCCCGCGCCTTGATGGCGCCAGTGCACGCCCCTATGGCGCGAGCGGGCCGCCGACGAATCAGCCCGCCTCTTCACCACCGCAAGACGCCAGCCCCGGCGTGAGGACACCGAAGAATGATTTCCGCCGACCTGCTCGCACCGTCCAGCCTCTTGCTGGGCTGGCTGCTCTATGCCTGCGGACTGATTTGGGCCTGCGCCCGAGCCCCCTGGGTCGAGCTATTCAGCGACACTCGTCGTCAGCACCTGGTGTTCGGCGCAATCTTGGCAATCTTCTTACTATGGCTGGTTCGCCGGGATTTCGACTCCGGACTGTCCTTTCATTTCATTGGCCTGACCGCGGTGACCTTGCTACTGGATTGGCCCTTGGCGATTCTGGCCGCGTTCGCCGCTCAGCTCGGCCTGACGGTGACCGGCCACCAGCAGCTCGCGGCCCTCGGCCTGAATGGCACATTACTGGTACTGATACCTGTCGCGGTAACCGAGCTGTGCGCAATCGCGGTTGAACGCAACCAGCCGCGCAACCTGTTCGTCTACATCTTCTTCTCTGGATTCTTCGCCGCCGGGCTCGCCGCCCTGCTCTGCATTCTTGCTGGGCTGGGCGTCCTGCTGCTTGATGGTCGATATCCGATGCCGCCGTGGCTGGCCGACTTCGCCGGCTACATCTGGCTGGTGATGTTTCCCGAGGCCTTCATCAACGGCACCGTGGTAAGCGCACTGGTCGTGTACTACCCCGACTGGATGGAAACCTTCAATCGCAGCCGCTACCTGCAAGCCCCCTGGAAAGATGACAGCACCAAGCACGACTGAGGCCGTGACGACATCGCTGGTGCGTCAGTCATCAATGCTGACGGGGCGGCATGTCACCCGAGAACAGGTCGTCCTCCAGCTCGTCACCCGGGATCGCATGTTCTTCCGAGGCCCAGGCACCCAGGTCGATCAGTTTGCAGCGCTCGGAACAGAACGGCCGACTCGGGCTTTTCACACTCCATTCGACCGGCGCCCCGCAAGTTGGACATTCAACAACCGTAGTACTCATTCCTGACCTCCTCGTAGCGTCAGATAGAAATTATGCAGGCGCTCCACCTCACACCTCAGCCACGCTCGATCACGGTCATTGGTGAGCACATCGTCGGCATGACGCAACCGCTCCTCGCGACTGGCCTGAGCATCGAGAATGGCGCGGATCTGCCCTTCGCTGCTCTGGTCACGCCGAACGGCCCGCTCGATCTGCAGCGCCTCGGGCACATCGACCACCAGCACTCGATCGACCTGCCTGTATTGGCCGGATTCCACCAATAGCGGGGACACCATGATCGCGTAGGGAGAAGTCGCCCGCGCCAGGTGTCCGGCAACTTCCTGGCGAATCAGAGGATGCAGCAAGTCTTCCAGCCATTTGCGCTGCTGCGCATCACGGAAAACCAGCCCGCGCAACACACCACGATCCAGGCTGCCATCCGGCGCCAGGACGCCTTGACCGAAGCGCTCGACGATCGACGCCAGCGCGGGCCGGCCCGGTTCAACGACCCAGCGCGCCGCGTGATCAGCATCGACCCAATGCACCCCAAGCCGGCCGAACTCTTCCACGACAGCGCTTTTGCCGCTACCGATACCACCCGTCAAACCGAGCACCCAAGGCTTCATCACGAATCGTCCAGACCGGAAAACGACGCGCAGTAGTAACGCCTGAAAAGTGAAGATGCAAGTGCAAGGTCCGGCGCCCGGCGCAGGACCGCAAGACGAAGCCTGTGTTCTTCTCCCCGAGACGAAGCTTGAGCACTTCTGTGGGAGCCCCGACCCCGGGGCGAAGCCTGCGCGCTTCTGTGGGAGCCCCGCCCCCCGGGGCGAAGCTTGTGCGCTTCTGTGGGAGCCCGACCCCTGAGCGAAGCTTGCGCGCTTCTGTGGGAGCCCCGCCCCGGGGCGAAGCCTGCGCGCTTCTGTGGGAGCCCCGACCCCGGGGCGAAGCCTGCGCGCTTCTGTGGGAGCCCCGACCCCGGGGCGAAGCCTGCGCGCTTCTGTGGGAGCCCTGACCCCGGGGCGAAGCCTGCGCGCCTCTGGGAGCCCCGACCCCGGGGCGAAGCCTGCGCGCCTGTGGGAGCCCCGACCCCGGGGCGAAGCTTGCGCGCTTCTGTGGGAACCCCGACCCCGGGGCGAAGCCTGCGCGCTTCTGTGGGAGCCCCGACCCCGGAGCGAAGCCTGCGCGCCTGTGGGAGCCCGCCCCCGGGGCGAAGCCTGCGCGCCTGTGGGAGCCCGACCCCTGAGCGAAGCTTGCGCGCTTCTGTGGGAACCCCGACCTCGGGGCGAAGCCTGCGCGCTTCTGTGGGAGCCCCGACCCCGGGGCGAAGCCTGCGCGCCTGTGGGAGCCCGTCCCCGGGGCGAAGCTTGCGCGCTTCTGTGGGAACCCCGCCCCCGGGGCGAAACCTCTGACTACAGCCAACCCCACCCGCGCCGCGCAGGCGCTTCACCCTCAGAATCGAGCAAACTGCAGATAGCTCAAGGTAATCTGCTCGCCCCAGAGCAACGCAATCCACCCGGCAATGGCCAAATAAGGCCCGAAGGGAATTGCCGTGCCGCTGTCCGCCTTCTGCACGCGCAGCAAAATGCTGCCCAGTACCGCGCCGACCACGGACGACAGCAGGATGGTCAGCGGCAGAACCTGCCAGCCGCCCCAGGCACCTAGCATCGCGAGCAACTTGAAGTCGCCATAACCCATGCCTTCCTTGCCCGTCACCAGCTTGAACAACCAGTACACCGACCACAGCGCAAGATAGCCGGCAACTGCGCCCCATACGGCATCGGACAGCGACGCGAACAACCCGAAGCCATTGACGATCAATCCCAACCAAAGCAGCGGCAGCACGATGGCGTCCGGCAACAGCTGATGGTCGACATCGATCATGCTCATCGCCAGCAACCCCCAGGTCAGCAAGAGCATCGCGCCAGCCTGCCACGTGAGGCCGAAATGCCAAGCGACGTACGCAGACAACAACCCGCAGAGCAACTCGACCAGCGGATAGCGTTTACTGATGGGTGCACGACAGGACGAACACTTGCCTCGCAACGCCAACCAGCTCACCAACGGAATATTTTCCCACGCACGAATCTCATGATCGCAATGCGGACAATGCGAATGGGGCAACACCAGATTGAAGGTCGGCGCGGGCTCGGCAGGCATATCGAGACACTCACGGGCCTGCGCTCGCCAATCCCGCTGCATCATGATCGGCAGACGGTGGATGACGACGTTGAGGAAACTGCCGACCAAAAGCCCCAGGACGAAAACACATAAAACAAAGGCCAGCGGGTTGCTGGCCAATAGCTGGTAGATCATCGCGTTATCCAACCACACTGCCGAGCTGGAAGATGGGGAGGTACATCGCAACGATAAGCCCGCCTACCAGCGTGCCCAGCACCACCATGATCATCGGCTCCATGAGCGTCGTCAGGTTGTCGACCATGTTGTCGACCTCGTCCTCATAGAAACCCGCCACCTTATCGAGCATTTCATCCAGCGAACCGGACTCCTCACCGATCGCCGTCATCTGGACCGCCATAGATGGGAACACGCCCGTGGTACGCATGGAGAAGTTCAATTGAACACCGGAGGAAACGTCGTTGCGGATCTTGGCGACCGCGTTGCGAAAGACCACATTACCGGTGGCCCCGGCGACCGAATCCAGCGCATCCACCAGCGGCACGCCTGCCGCAAAGGTGGTCGCCAAGGTGCGCGCATAGCGCGCCACCACCGCCTTGTACAAGATGTCGCCAACGATAGGCATCTTCAGCAAGGCTCGATCAAGCGAGTCACGGAATTTTTCCGATCGTTTGTAACCATGCTTGAACAGGAAGGCCGCAACGAACAGCGACAACCCAACGAGATACCACCATTCCTGCAGCCAGCGCGAGAGCCCGACCACCATCATGGTGAAGGCCGGCAGCTCCGCACCGAAGCCCGCGAACACGCTTTCGAATTGCGGAACCACTTTGATAAGCAGAACAGCCGAGACGATGATCGCGACCACGATGACCGCAATCGGATAGGTCATCGCCTTTTTGATCTTTGCTTTCAACTGCTCGGTTTTTTCCTTGTACGTCGCAACCCTGTCCAGCAATGTCTCAAGCGCACCGGATTGTTCGCCGGATTCCACCAGGTTGCAGTAAAGGTCATCGAAATACTGGGGCTTCTTGCGCAGCGATCCGGCAAAGCTATTACCGGCGGCGACTTCCTGCTTGATCTCGTCTACCAGCTTGCGCATGTTGGGATTGTCGAAGCCCTCGCCGATGATGTCGAACGACTGAAGCAGCGGCACTCCGGCCTTCATCATGGTGGCCATCTGCCGAGTGAACAGCGCGATGTCCATCGGCTTGATCTTCTTGCCAGCGCCAAATAGCGAGACGGCTTTCTTGCGCACCTTGAGCGGATTGATACCTTGCTTGCGCAGCTGCGCCTTGATCAGCGCCGGGCTTTGCCCGGAAAGCTCACCTTTGATCTTGCTGCCCTTACGGTCAGTCCCTTCCCAGGTGAACACACTGGTTTTCAACGCTTTTTCCGCCATGGTTAATCCTTGGTCACGCGATTGACTTCTTCCAGGCTGGTGATGCCATTCATGGCCTTCACCAACCCGGAAATGCGCAGATCATTGAAACCATCTTTGCGCGCCTGGATGGCGATATCGATGGAGTTACCTTCCTCCATGATAAGCCGCTGCAGGGCTGGCGTGATTTTAACCACTTCATAAATACCGACACGGCCTTTGTAACCGCCGTTGCAATTATCACAGCCCACCGGCCCGTAAAGCTGGAAGGTGCCGATGCGGTCTTCGGGAAACCCTTCCTTTAACAGTGCCTCGCGCGGTACCTCGACCTCCTTCTTGCAGCTTGAACACAGCTTCCGAGCCAGGCGCTGGGCAATGATCAGGTTGACCGAGGTCGCGATATTGAAGGCCGGCACGCCCATGTTGCGCAGCCGCGTCAGCGTTTCAGCCGCACTGTTGGTATGCAGTGTCGACATCACCATATGGCCGGTCTGCGCGGCCTTGACCGCAATCTCCGCGGTTTCCAGGTCACGGATCTCGCCCACCATGATGATGTCCGGGTCCTGACGCAGGAACGCACGCAGCGCCTGGGCGAAGTCCATACCCTGCCGAGGGTTGACGTTGACTTGATTAATGCCTTCCAGGTTGATCTCGACCGGATCCTCGGCCGTGGAAATATTTACATCGACAGTATTGAGAATATTCAGACCGGTATAGAGGGAAACCGTCTTACCCGAACCGGTGGGCCCCGTGACGAGAATCATCCCTTGCGGCTGTTTGAGCGCGGTCAAATAGAGTTCTTTCTGGTCCTCCTCGTAACCCAGGGCATCGATGCCCATCTTGGCGCTGGAGGAATCCAGAATACGCATCACGATCTTTTCGCCCCACAGGGTCGGCAGGCTATTGACGCGAAAGTCGATGGATTTGGCCTTGGAGACCTTCATCTTGATCCGCCCATCCTGCGGCTTGCGCCGCTCGGCAATGTCCAAGGCGGCCATTACCTTCAAACGGGCCGAAATCCGGCTGACCAACTGTACGGGCGGCCTCGCCACTTCATGCAGCACGCCATCGGTACGGAAGCGAACGCGGTACGACTTTTCATAAGGCTCGAAATGGAGGTCGGAAGAGCCGCGCTTGATCGCATCCAGCAGCATCTTATTGACGAAGCGAACGACAGGCGCATCGTCCGCCTCGTTATGCTCGCCCTCATCCTTCTCAGCGGCACCGCCGCCCACCTCGATGTCGAGATCGTCTAGATCAGTGTCAGACAGCCCATCCAACGCAGTGCTGGCCGATTCGAACAACTTCTCGATGGCCTCGCCAAGCTTGTCGTCCTCCACCAGAACAGACTCGACCGAGAGCCCGGTATTAAACTGGATGTCACTGATGGCTTGATGATTGGTAGGATCGGAAATGGCTACATACAGCTTGTTGCCGCGTCGCGACAACGGTAGTACACGGTGCTGGCGAACCAACTTTTCGCTGACCAGATCCTTGGGCTGGGCTTCTTTATCTAGCGCACCGAGGTCGAAGTAAGGTACCCCAAACTGCTCGCCTGCGACTTCCGCCACCGCCCGGCTTTTAACCAGCTTGTTCTGCACCAGCCAGGAAACCAGCGGCACCTGATTGCGGAGAGCTTGCTGCTGGGCCTGCAGCGCGACCTTTTCTTCGAGCTGGCCGACCAGCACTAGCTGGCGTGCCAATCCACCGAGGGGAGCGTTTTCGTTCATCGAGCGGCCTATAAAGGCAAAGTGAAGTTCGCGCCCTTATAGCGTGTTTCCCTTCGTGCGCCAAACGCGCCAAAACGAAGTGGCAAAAAGTGTCACTTGATGACTGGAACGGTTAATCACAGCTGACGCCTTACCGTTATCCGCATTAATCAAAGCCGCAACCATCAACTCCCAGCAGCTTTCCTGGTGAGGCGCGCCCCGCGCCGAATGGCAGGCAACCCCTGGCCAACAAAACGCCCCCAAGGACGGGCCTCTCATAAAGCGCCCCCCGCCACCTGCAACACCGCTTCAAACCGCACAACAGAAGAGCACAGCCACCGTTACCACCGCTCTTGCAGGCGCCACGCTCCGCGTCGAAAGCAACCCCTAGCCAATCCCCACCCCACCAAACCCACTGGCGACCGGACCAATAACCCACCCCTCGAAAACCTTGACCCACAACACACTTCAGAAGCCAACCTCAAACACCCCGCCCCGCTTGGCACAGAAGCTGCTCCTGCCTAACCAGGTCCAACGACCTCACCAACAAGGAGCTTTTCAATGAAGTCCATCAAAAAGCAAAAAGGTTTCACCCTGATCGAGCTTATGATCGTAATCGCGATCATTGGCATTCTCGCAGCGATCGCGATTCCTCAGTTCAACGATTACCGCGCAAAAGCAAACGACGCCACTGCCTTAGCAGATGCTAAGAACGGAATCACCGCCATCATCTCGTCGCTTCGCTAATTGAGGTTTCCCATGAAAAAGATTGCTCTTGCACTCATCTGCGTTGTTTCTTCTGGCGCGGCTTCCGCCGTTGAATTTGAAGCATCAAAGAAATTGCTTATGGCTGATTGCCCTAAGCTTTTAAATGAAGATGTCCAGATCAACCTCTCCAACAATGTAGTTGGTGGTGCTGCATGCGGAACCAACGCTCTCGCCCTAGCGACCTGCAGTATCGGTGGACGGACAAGCACCCGTACCGTAGAAAAATTTGACTGTACAGAGGATGCAGACGGCAACGAGACTTGCAACTCGTTCGATCCAAAGCAATATGAACCTGCGCCTGCCGGGGCAACTATGGCGACTGCCTCAACTGCTCAAGGCACTGTGATCCCCGCCTACCCAGGCGTTGACTGCAGCGCTACTGCGGCCCAAACCGCAGCAACGAAACGCGTCGGCAGCTAAGCAGCTTGTAGCTCGGGTGAATTTCCCACAGCTATGCACTGCCTAACGGCAGCGATAACAAAACCCTGCCCTTCGGCAGGGTTTTTTTCCGGGAATCGTATTAGGCAACAGTACGACATCGACGCAAACCCAGCGCGACGACAAGCAAACTTGCCTCTATTTAAATACTTGTCGCATATCGCACTTCCCACTATGCCTTGCCCCATCGGAACGCATTATAATTCCAACCCGCATGTTAACCGCTATAGCCAGATAACCTTCCATGCTGTCATCTGCAAATATCTCAACCGCGTTCCGCCTCGCCTTCCGCGCCCGCTTTGGCTGGCTAGCCGGGGGCTCGCTACTTATAGTGATGCTCGCTGCATTTTTGGCCGCTCAGTTCAGCGGGCGCCAACCCGCTACCGTTGCCATTGATCTCGGCGTTTCGGTTATCCGCTTGCTGCTACCTTTGGTACTGATATTGATGACCCAAGAGCTGCTGTCACGTGAGTTTGATCGCCGCTACTTTCTCAATACGCTGTCTTACCCACATCCACGATACAGGTTGTTGCTGGGCCGCTTTACGGCCGTGACGATGCTGACACTCGGATTATTAATGGTCCTTTCAGGAGCATTGGCGCTGTTGGTCTGGTTGATCGGTAAGGGTTACTCGCAAAGCACGCCGGTTGCGCTTGGCCTTCATTACGTCGTCACCATCGTATTTATTGGCGTCGATCTGCTGGTGCTGACCGCCGCCGCCACCCTGCTTGCGGTGGTTGCGTCCACGCCCAGCTTCGTACTGGTCGGCACATTCGGCTTTATGCTTGTGGCGCGCTCGTTCGGCACCATCGTCGAGCTGCTGACGCGCAATGCAACGGTGGTGTCAGACGGGGAAACCTACCGCTCTGGCATCGGAGCGCTGAGCTATCTATTGCCGGACCTAGGCGCGCTGGACGTGCGGATGGTTACGCTCTATGGCCACATGGACCTGCTGCCAGCCGACTGGCCCTGGCTGGTGCTCTCGAGCCTGGCCTACACAGCCGGTCTGCTCGCCTTGGCGGTATGGGCGCTGCAACGCAAGCGTTTCGCCTGATATGCGCAAGAGCCGCTCCTTATCCTTGGCGCTGGTAAGTTTCGCCCTGTTTGCGGGGTTGGCCGCCTGGCGTGCCCAGCAGCCAGTTGAGGTCACGCCGCAACTTGTTACCGGTCGGGTCGTCATACCCGCCCCTCTGCTGGTACTGCTGAACGGTGGCGACCGCTTCCTCGCCGCCGACCTTGAAACCATGCGCCTCTCAGCTACCGGCATGGATGACCGCGGCGTCGATACTGGCTACTTGATCCGCGCCCAACGCGAAGTTGCCCGCCTAAACCCGTGCCATGAAGACAACTATTACCTGGCCAACGGCCTGCTTACCTGGGGCGGCGCGGTCGAGGAAGGCAACGACGTGCTGCGCGCTGCCGTCGCGTGCCGCTTCTGGGATGAATTCCCGCCCTTTTTCTACGGTATCAATCTGTCGTTTTTCCAACACGATAACGAAGAAGCGGCTCGAATGCTGGAGATCGGTGCAGAGCGCTCCACGCAGAATACCGCGGCCATGCGCAAGTTGGCGGTCATGCTACGCGCCGAGCAGTTCGCCGATGAGCGCCTCGCCCTCAACTACCTGATCCAGCAACGCGACAGCGCTGTCGACCCCAAGCTGCGGGACATGCTCGACAAGCGCGTCATTCGTCTGCAGGGTTTGATTGCGCTACGAGAAGCGCAGCGCCGCTACGAGCAAACACATGGGCCATTGATGGCGCTGGATCAACTGGTCGAGCAACACCTGATCGACAGCCTGCCAACCGACCCCTTGCGCCTCGGCTACGAGCTGCGCGATGGGCACATCGACTTGAAGAAATTGAAGATTGCCGGACTGGAGGAACAGCCTTGAGCGCAGCCGTAGAGTTTAAGGGTGTCAGCCATACCTACCGAGCCAAGGGCAAGCAGGTTCAAGCGGTCCGTGATGTCAGTTTCAGCCTGGCCGAGGGCGAGGTGTTCGGCTTCGTCGGCCCGAACGGCGCGGGCAAGTCCACCACCATCAAGATCCTGCTGGACATCATCAATGACTATCAGGGCCAGGTGACGCTTTACGGCACTGACGCCCGCCGTGCCGAGTCCCGACAGCATTTGGCTTATGTACCTGAGGCACCGGCGCTGTACGACCAGTTCACCCCGCTGGAAATCCTGCGTATGGGCTTGTCCATGTATGGCATCAAACGCAGCGATGCCGACGCATGGTGCATGCAGTGGCTGGAGCGGTTCTCCGTGGACGGCACAGGCAAGCGACGGATGCGCGAACTGTCCAAAGGCAATGCACAACGCGTTGCGCTGGCGCACGCCATGGCTGTCGAGCCGCGAATGCTGATTCTCGATGAACCGCTCTCGGGTCTCGACCCCGTGGGCCGCAAGGATGTGGTTGAGATCCTCAACGACTACAAGAAGCAAGGCGGCGCGATTTTTTTTACCTCTCACGTGCTGCACGACGTGGAGCGGATCGCTGATCGTTTCGGCTTTATCAACAAAGGCAAGCTGGTGACCGTCCGCTCTCCCCGCGAACTGGCTGCGGAGCGGGCAGACTGCTTTATCCTGCGCTATCAGCTCGACAAGCCACTCAACCCTTCGTCCGTCGCACTGCGTCCCGGAGAGTACGAGTGCGAGCTGTCGCAGACGGACTTGCCCGCCGCCATCGCCCACTTGAGCAACAACGGCGGCCACCTGCTGACCATCAAGCCTGCCGTGTCCTTGGAAACCGTCTTCTTCCGCATCCTGGCCGAAGCATCCTGACCACTGTGTTGCCGGTTACCGCGAGCGTCGGATTATGGCTTCGGCCAATCCAACCTACCCGGCCGGCACGGTGCTGCTTTCGTAGGATGGAATCGCCGAAGGCGCTTCCGTCGTTCACCGCGCGTGGTCACATTGATCGGCCAGACACCGCACCCGCACGCACCTCGCGAGCGTCGGATTACGCCTGCGGCCAATCCAACCTACCCGGCCGGCACGGTGCTGCTTTCGTAGGATGGAATCGCCGAAGGCGCTTCCGTCGTTACCGCGTGTGGGCACAGCGATCGGCCAGACACCGCACCTGCATGCGCGCACCCCTCGCGAGCGTCGGATTACGCCTGCGGCCAATCCAACCTACATCGCCTGCGCATCGGTTTGCAGCTTGTCGTTTATCACGAATAGGCCGCACCAACGGCGATTGGTCTCGCCTAAACTTCCAGCAAATGCAACGCCGGAGGCAAGGATGCCCAATTATCGTCGAGCCCTCGCTCCAGGAGCGAGCTGGTTTTTCACCGTCAATCTTTTGCAGCGTCGCGGTAATGATTTGCTGCTCCGCCATATCGATCTGCTCCGAGCGTCGGTCCGGCGTGTGCATCGGCGCCATCCCTTTACCATCGATGCCTGGGTGGTGCTGCCCGAGCATATGCATTGCGTCTGGACACTGCCGCCAGGTGATGCGGACTACTCGCTGCGTTGGCGCTTGATCAAGACGTTCTTCTGCCGCGCCTTGCCTTATGACGAGCACCGGTCGGCGGTGCGCCTGCAGCGAGGCGAGCGTGGTGTCTGGCAACGTCGTTACTGGGAGCACATGATCCGTGACGAACACGACTTCCGCCGGCATGTCGATTACGTCTATGTGAATCCGCTCAAGCATGGCCTGGTTCGGCGCGTACGCGACTGGCCTTATTCGAGCTTTCATCGTGATGTGCGTGCCGGACTTTATCCAGCTGATTGGGCGGGCGATCCGTCGCTTCTCATCCCTGGAGCGGAGCGTGGGTTTCGCGCCCCGTAATCTCCGTCAGATTACGCCTGCGGCCAATCCAACCTACCCGGCCCGGCCCGGCCCGGCCGGCATGGTGCTGCTTTCGTAGGATGGAATCGCCGAAGACGCTTCCGTCGTTCACCGCGCGTCGTCACATTGATCGGCCAGACACCGCACCCGCACGCACCTCGCGACCGTCGGATTACGCCTTCGGCTAATCCAACCTACCCGGCCGGCACGGTGCTGCTTTCGTAGGATGGAATCGCCGAAGGCGCTTCCGTCGTTTACCGCGCGTGGTCACATTGATCGGCCAGACACCGCACCTGCATGCGCGCATCCCTCGCGACCGTCGGATTACGCCTTCGGCTAATCCAACCTACCCGGCACGGCATGGTGCTGCTTTCGTAGAATGGAATCGCCGAAGGCGCTTCCGTCGTTCACCGCGCGTGGTCACATTGATCGGCCAGACACCGCACCTGCATGCGCGCACCCTCGCGAGCGTCGGATTACGCCTGCGGCTAATTCAACCTACCCGGCCGGCACGGTGCTGCTTTCGTAGGATGGAATCGCCGAAGGCGCTTCCGTCGTTACCGCGTGTGGCGCATCGATCGATCAACACCGCACCCGCACGCACCTCGCGAGCGTCGGATTACGCCTGCGGCCAATCCAACCTACCCGGCCCGGCACGGTGCCGCTTTCGTAGGATGGAATCGCCGAAGGCGCTTCCGTCGTTCATCGATCGATCAACACCGCACCCGCACGCACTTCGCGACCGTCGGATTACGCCTGCGGCTAATCCAACCTACCCGGCCGGCACGGTGCTGCTTTCGTAGGATGGAATCGCCGAAGGCGCTTCCGTCGTTACCGGGTGTGGCGCATCGATCGATCAACACCGCACCTGCACGCACTTCGCGACCGTCGGATTACGCCTTCGCCTAATCCAACCTACGTTGTTTGGACGGCAAGTCAGCCCAAACAAAAACGCCCTACATTGGCAGGGCGTTTTCGCATCAACGAACGGCTCGCTTAGATCGCGCCACGCTTGCGCAGCAGCTCGATCACCTGCTTGGCGCCCTCTTCTACCGTCAGCGATTCGGTATCAATCACCAGATCGGCATTGCCCGGCACGTCGTAGGGGAAGGACTCGCCCGGGATATTATCGCCACCGGCTGCGTACAAACCCTGCGGGTCACGTTGCTGGCAGGCCTGCGGGGAAGCCTGGACGTAGACGGTGATGGCCCGATCGGCCCCGATCAGCGCCTTGGCCTGCTCGCGGCCTTCGGCATCCGGCGCGACGAAAGCCGCGAGGGTGATCAGCCCCGCCTCGTTGAACTGGCGCGCCACGTGGGCGGCGCGGCGCCAGTTTTCGGTACGACCCGCACGGTCCTGCGGCAAGCCCTTGTTCAGGTCGTGACGCAGGTTCTGTCCATCCAGCACATAGACCGCGCGCCCCATGTCGAAGAGCTTGCGCTCGACCGCATAGGCTAGCGTGCTCTTGCCAGCGCCAGAAAGACCGGTGAACAAGACGGTCGCCGGCTGCTGGCCGAAGCGCGTCGCGCGCTCTTCGGTGGAAACGTGCGCCAGCGCGCCATGATGGCCAGATGCGCCGTGCGCGACCGGATCAGCGATGATCATGCCGGCGCCGACGGTACCGTTGGTAAGGCGATCAATGATGATGAAGGCGCCAGTGGTGCGATTCTGCACGTAGCCATCGAGCGCGATCGGCGCGTCGAGGCTGACTTTCACGCGGCCGATTTCGTTGAGCTGCAGACTGCTGGCCGGGCCATGCTCCAGGGTGTTTACATCCACGCGGTGGGTGATGCTGGCGATGGAGCCCGGTACGTAGCTGGTGGCCCGCTTGATGTCGTATTTCTTGCCCGGCAGCATCGGCTCTTCGGCCATCCACACCAGCATGGCGTCGAAGCTGTCGGCGATACGCGGCTGGTTGTCGGCATGCACCAGCATGTCGCCACGCGATACGTCGATCTCGTCTTCCAGCGTCAACGTGATCGCCTCGCCTGGCGTGGCCTGCTCCAGCTCGCCATCAAAGGTGACGATGGATTTGACCGTGCTGCGCTTGCCCGACGGCAGCACCACGACTTCGTCCCCCTTACGTACCACGCCGCTGGCGAGCGTGCCGGCAAAGCCGCGGAAGTTGAGGTTGGGGCGGTTGACGTATTGCACCGCGAAGCGCAGGTCATCGAAGTTGCGATCGCCGGCGATCTCGACGCTTTCGAGGATCTCCATCAGCGACTGCCCTTCGTACCAGGGCGCACGCTCGGAGCGGTTGACCACGTTGTCGCCCTTGAGCGCCGACATCGGCACGAAGTGCAAGGACGTCGGTTGCAGCTCGATGCGCTCGGCAAAGGCCAGGTAGTCAGCCTTGATCTTTTCGAACACGGACTGATCAAAGCCCATCAGGTCCATCTTGTTGATGGCGACGACGATGTGCTTGATGCCCAGCAGCGACGTGATGAAGCTGTGGCGCTTGGTCTGCGTCTGCACACCATAGCGTGCATCGACCAGGATGATCGCAAGGTCGCAGGTCGAGGCACCGGTCGCCATGTTGCGCGTGTACTGCTCGTGGCCGGGCGTGTCGGCGATGATGAACTTGCGCTTGGCGGTGGAGAAATAGCGGTAGGCTACATCGATGGTAATGCCTTGCTCGCGCTCGGCCTGCAGCCCGTCGACCAGCAGCGCCAGGTCGACGTCATCGCCCGTGGTGCCGGATTTTTTCGAGTCGCGGGTGATCGCCTCGAGGTGATCTTCGTAGATCATCTTGGAGTCGTGCAGCAAACGCCCGATCAGGGTGCTCTTACCGTCGTCGACATTACCGCAGGTCAGGAAGCGCAGCAGCTCTTTGCGTTCGTGCTGGGCCAGGTACGCGAGGATGTCCTCGCTGATCAAATCAGACTGATGAGACATATGCGTAATCCTTAGAAGTAACCCTGGCGTTTCTTTTCTTCCATCGACCCTGCGGCATCGTGATCGATGACGCGGCCCTGGCGTTCGGAGGTGCGGGTCAGGAGCATCTCCTGGATGATTTCCGGCAAGGTCGTCGCGGTGGATTCAACGGCGCCCGTCAGTGGGTAGCAGCCCAGGGTGCGGAAGCGAACCATGCGCTTCTCGATACGCGCCTTTTCCTCATCACTGAGGTGCTCGAGGATGCGCTCGTCGTCGATCATGATCAGGGTGCCGTTCTTCTCGATGACTTCGCGCTCGGCGGCGAAGTACAGCGGCACGATCGGGATCTGTTCCAGATAGATGTACTGCCAGATATCCAGCTCGGTCCAGTTCGACAGCGGGAAGACGCGGATCGACTCGCCCTTCTTCACGTTGCCGTTGTAGACGTTCCACAGCTCCGGGCGCTGGTTCTTCGGATCCCAGCGGTGCTTGCTGTCGCGGAACGAATACACGCGCTCTTTGGCTCGCGATTTCTCTTCGTCACGCCGCGCACCGCCGAAGGCCGCATCGAAACCGTGCTTGTCGAGCGCCTGCTTGAGGCCCTCGGTCTTCATGATGTCGGTGTGCTTGGCACTGCCATGGGTAAAGGGGTTGATGTTCTGCGCAACGCCGTCCGGATTGATGTGAGTGATCAGATCCAGATCCATTTCGTTGACCATCTTCTCGCGGAAGCGGTACATCTCCTGGAACTTCCAACGGGTATCGACGTGCATCACTGGGAACGGCAGGCGACCGGGAAAGAAGGCCTTGCGGGCCAGGTGCAGCATCACGGCCGAGTCCTTGCCGATGGAATAGAGCATCACCGGGTTGTCGAATTCGGCGGCCACCTCACGGATGATGTGGATGCTTTCCGCCTCCAGCTGTTTCAGATGCGTCAGTTTGTCGACCATGGCTACTCACGAATTTGCAGGTGGACGGCCGGCACGGCCGGAACGAGGCGCAACTTTACCACGGCACAAAATTCTAATCAGGGCGCCTTTTAGATCTAAATGCTCTAGCTTTATGCCGACGCAACAGTGCGCTAGCGTCCTGCTGGACGCCTGCGTCTGCGTTCATCCATTGGCGTCAGGCCGGGTTGGGGCAGTCGATGAAGAGGTGCTCGACGGCGAAGCGCTTCGCCAGGTAGTCGCCGAGTGCTTGGACGCCGTAACGCTCGGTGGCATGGTGGCCGGCCGCAAAGAAACTCAAGCCGTTTTCGCGGGCAATGTGCACGGTGGGCTCCGACACCTCTCCGGTCAGATAGGCATCCACGCCCGCCGCGACAGCCTGATCGATATAGCCCTGGGCGCCACCCGTGCACCAGGCGATACGCCCGATGGGGCCGCGACCTTCGATCATCAGCGGTTCACGCCCGAGCACCGCCTGTACCCGCTGCATGAACTCAGCCGGCGCAAGCGGCGTTTCGAGCGAACCAACGAGACCGACCGAACGCGGGTTGTCAGGCTCCAGCGGCCCCTCGACGAGCAAGCCGAGCCTGCGTGCCAGCTGGACGTTGTTGCCCACCTCGGGGTGCACATCGAGCGGCAGGTGATAAGCGAGCAGACTGATGTCGTTTGCCAGAAGGGTCTTCAGCCGGCGTTGCTTGATACCGACGACACGCGGGTCCTCGTTCTTCCAGAAGTAACCATGATGCACCAGCACTACATCGGCTTTCGCCTCCACCGCAGCATCGAGCAGCGCCTGGCTGGCCGTTACGCCACTGACGATGCGACTGACCTGCGCCTTGCCCTGCACTTGTAATCCGTTCGGGCAGTAATCGGCGATCTTGGCGGTATTCAGATAGCGATCGGCCTCTTGGACCAGGGCACTCAGCGCAACGGCCATGCAAAATATCCTCTACGAGAAAAAACGGTGTCGGGCAATGGCGGGACGACCGATCGCCGCTGTGCCGCGGCCGTCGTTCGGGTGCAGCCGACGGTGTCGCAGATTCCCCACCGGCAAGGCTGCAATTCGTCGCCAGCTTCGTATAATGCCGCCACCTTAAGGGGCGCTATAGCCCTTCGCAACCTATCCGGACTCTCAATCGCGATGATCAATGCCCTGCGTTTCCTTGGCTGGCCGTTGCTCGTGGGCTTGCTGGTGGCCCTGCTGATCATGCAGCGTTACCCACACCTGGTGGGCCTGAGCAGCGAGCCGGAATACCGCCTGCAACAAGCCCCCTTGGTCGGCATACCGCAGCAGGGCCCCTACTCCTACGCCAACGCCGTGAGCAGCGCAGCGCCCGCGGTGGCGAATCTCTACACCACCAAGGTCATCGATAACTCGAGCCAGCCACCAGCGCTCAAGGATGACCCGCTGTTCCGTCGGTTCTATGGCGACAACCTGCCCCGCCAGCGCCGCATGGAGTCGAGCCTGGGCTCAGCGGTGATCATGAGCCCGGAAGGCTATCTGCTGACCAACAACCACGTCACGGCAAACGCCGAGCAGATCGTCGTGGCCTTGCGTGACGGGAGAGAAACCCTCGCCCGGGTTATCGGCAGCGATCCGGAGACCGATCTTGCCGTACTGAAGATCGACCTTGCCGATCTGCCGGCCATTACCATTGGCCGCTCGGATGGCATCCGCATCGGCGACGTGACGCTGGCGATCGGTAATCCGTTCGGCGTAGGCCAGACCGTGACGATGGGCATCATCAGCGCCACAGGCCGCAACCAGCTGGGCCTCAACACCTACGAAGATTTCATCCAGACGGATGCCGCAATCAACCGCGGCAACTCGGGCGGCGCACTCGTCGATACCGCAGGCCATCTGATTGGCATCAACACAGCGATCATCTCCGAGTCGGGCGGCTCACAGGGCATCGGCTTCGCGATTCCGGTCAAGCTGGCCATGGATGTGATGCGATCCATCGTCGAACACGGCCAGGTGATTCGCGGCTGGCTCGGCGTGGAAGTGCAGTCGCTGACGCCGGAACTGGCGGAATCGTTTGGCCAAGCGGGCCGAGGCGGGATTGTCGTCGCCGGCGTCTATCGCGATGGCCCGGCTGAACGTGCCGGCCTGCTGCCGGGCGACCTGATTCTCAGCATCGACGGCAAGCCAGCCAGCGATGGCCGTAGCTCGATGAACCAGGTCGCACGCGTGCAACCTGGCGACAAGATCGATATCGACATCCTGCGTAACGGCAAGCCGCTGACGCTAACCGCCGAGGTCGGCATGCGGCCGCTGGTAGAGAAGACGCCTCAATAACACCTGAGCCCGCCCAGAGCAGTTGCGCTGGTGCGGGCCTTTCGCGTGACATCGCCCAACGCCTCGCCGATAGGCCGTCGCGGCGAAGCCTTTGCTGCACTGAGCGCACAGCGAATTGCGCTTCGCCGTGAGCGGCGCGCCGTTAGCAGAGCCCCTTCAATGCGTCCAGCAATGCCTGGTTTTGTTCCGGTGCCCCGATGGTGATGCGCAGGAACTGATCGATGCGCGGCTGCTTGAAGTGCCGCACGATGATGCCCTGCTCACGCAGGCTGGCTGCCAGGCGCGCAGCATCCTGTTGCCGATGGCGAGCGAAGATGAAGTTCGCGGCCGATGGCAGCACCTCGAAACCCAGCGCCTGCATGGCCGCGACCACCGTTTCGCGACTGGCGATCACCTGGCTGCAGGTCTGCTCGAAGTACTCGCGGTCCTCGAACGCCGCGCTCGCACCTGCGATGGCGATGCGATCCAGCGGGTAGGAGTTGAAGCTGTTCTTGATGCGCTCCAGCGCTTCGATCAGGTCTGGGTGACCTACCGCCAGACCGACCCGCAACCCTGCCAACGAACGCGATTTCGACAGGGTCTGGGTGACCAGCAGATTCGCGTAACGATCCACCAGCGCAATGGCCGAGGTGCCACCGAAATCGATATAGGCTTCATCGACCAGCACGACGGAATCCGGATTGGCCTGCAGCAACCGCTCAATTGCATCCAGCGCCAGCAGGCAACCCGTCGGCGCATTGGGATTGGGGAAGATGATGCCGCCGTTCGGACGGGCATAATCGGCCACGTCGATCTGGAAGCGATCGTCCAATGCGATCGCCTCGTACGTGATGCCATACAAACCGCAATAAACCGGATAAAAGCTGTACGTCACGTCCGGAAACAGCAGTGGCTTGCCATGCTGGAAGAGCCCATGAAAGGCATGGGCAAGGACCTCGTCGGACCCATTGCCGACGAATACCTGCGCTGGCTGCACGCCGTAATAATCGGCGACTGCGCGCTTGAGGCGCTCGCCGTTGGGGTCCGGATACAGCCGTAAACTATCGCCTAGTTCAGCCTGCATCGCCGCGATGGCCCTTGGCGAGGGGCCATAGGGGTTCTCGTTGGTGTTGAGTTTGACCAGTTTGGCCAGCTTCGGCTGCTCTCCCGGCACATAGGGCACCAGGTCCTTGACGAAGGGGCTCCAGAATCTGCTCATCCGCCCTTCTCTCCTCGAATGTGGTCGGTTTGCCGTAGGGTGGAAAACCGCGAAGCGTTTTCCACCACGTGACGTCAGGTGGACAAGGCCTGCGGCCGTTTTCCACCTGACGACTTACTTGATCCGGTACTCGGCACTGCGCGCGTGCGCGGTGAGGGATTCGCCACGGGCCAGCACTGACGCGATCTTGCCCAGTTCGGAGGCACCTTCGGCCGAGCAATTGATGATCGAGGAGCGCTTCTGGAAGTCGTACACCCCCAACGGCGACGAGAAACGTGCCGTGCCGGACGTGGGCAGGACGTGGTTGGGCCCGGCGCAATAGTCGCCCAGTGCCTCGGCGGTGTAGCGCCCCATGAAGATCGCGCCCGCGTGGCGAATGTGCGGCAGCCATTGCTCGGGATCAGCCACGGACAGCTCGAGGTGTTCGGGGGCAATGCGATTGGCGACATCCACAGCCTGCTGCATGTCGGCCACCTGAATCAGCGCGCCGCGACCCTGCAGCGAGGCGCGGGCGATATCGCTGCGCTCGAGGCTAGGCAACAGACGCGCAATGCTCTCGGCCACCCGGTCGAGAAATGCAGCATCGGGGCTGACGAGGATGGACTGAGCGTCTTCGTCGTGCTCGGCCTGGGAGAACAGGTCCATGGCGATCCAGTCGGGGTCGGTCTGGCCGTCGCAAACCACCAGGATTTCCGAAGGGCCGGCGATCATGTCGATCCCAACCTTGCCGAACACGTGGCGCTTGGCCGTGGCGACATAGATATTGCCCGGCCCGACGATCTTGTCCACCGGCGGCACGCTTTCGGTACCGTAGGCAAGCGCGGCGACCGCCTGGGCACCGCCGATGGTGAAGACTCGATCGACACCGGCGATGCAGGCCGCCGCCAACACCAGTTCGTTGACCTCGCCACGCGGCGTGGGGACCACCATGACCACTTCCGGTACGCCGGCGACCTTGGCGGGAATGGCGTTCATCAGAACCGAAGACGGGTACGACGCCTTGCCGCCGGGCACGTAAAGCCCTGCGCGATCGAGCGGTGTGACTTTCTGGCCCAGCACCGTGCCGTCGGCTTCGGTGTAGGTCCATGAGTCCTGCTTCTGGCGCTCGTGATAGACGCGGACCCGCTCCGCCGCGGCCTCCAGCGCCTGGCGCTGAGCGGCGGTGATGCGCTCGAGCGCCAACTCGAGGCGCTCACGCGGCAGGATCAGATCAGCCATGGACGCCACGTCGAGGCCGTCGAATCGCTGTGTCAGCTCGACCAAAGCAGCATCGCCGCGCTGACGCACGGCCTGGATGATTTCCAGTACACGCTGGTTCACCCCGTCATCGGACACGCTTTCCCAGCTCAGCAGATGATCCAGATGTCTCGAGAACTCTGAATCAGCGGCATTGAGTCGGCGAATGTCGATGGGAGTGGTCATAGCGGGCCTCATGAGAGATACGTGCTGGTTTTCGGGCGCCCCTAGATTAACAAGCCAACCGCCCGGGCACCTGAGTATTTGGGCAATGACAGCTAGGCAAACCGGATGCCCGACGAAAGTTAGGCCTGGTGTTCCACGGCGCTTTGCAAGGCGTCGATCAACGATTGGATACGCGCATGCTGCATTTTCATCGAGGCCTTGTTGACCACCAGTCGCGAGCTGATCATGGCGATCAGTTCCTGCGGCTCCAGACCGTTGGCCCGCAACGTGTTACCGGTGTCGACGACGTCGATGATCTTGTCGGCCAGGCCTACCAGAGGCGCCAGTTCCATGGAGCCGTAGAGCTTGATGATATCGACCTGACGACCTTGCTCGGCGTAGTAGCGCTTGGCGACGTTGACGAACTTGGTCGCGACCCGCAGGCGCCCCTTAGGCTCGGGCGCACCCACCTTGCCGGCAGTCATCAGCTTGCAGTTGGCGATTTTCAGGTCCAGCGGCTCATAGAGCCCCTGGCCGCCGTATTCCATCAGCACGTCCTTGCCGGCCACGCCGAGATCGGCGGCGCCATGCTCGACGTAAGTCGGCACGTCAGTGGCACGCACGATCAGCAGGCGGACGTCATCCTGGGTGGTGGGGATGATCAGCTTGCGGCTTTTTTCCGGATTCTCGGTAGGAACGATCCCAGCTGCCGCCAGCAGCGGCAGGGTGTCGTCGAGGATACGGCCTTTGGACAGGGCAATGGTGAGCATGGACGGTTATTCCTTGAAGCCTGTTGTTGGCGACCTTGGCGCAGGCTTGGCGACCAGGCGCCGATCTGGGCTCAGCCGCCGGCGCGACGCAGGCGGCTGTGACGCTTGCCGATGTTAGCCCGGCACGCGGCGGATCTTGGCGCCCAGCAACTGCAGCTTCTCCTCGATGCACTCGTAACCGCGGTCGATGTGATAGATACGGTCGATGAGCGTGTCGCCTTCGGCTACCAGGCCTGCGATCACCAGGCTGGCCGATGCACGGAGGTCGGTCGCCATGACCGGCGCTCCCTTGAGCTTCGGCACGCCGGTGACGATCGCCGTATTGCCTTCGACGAGAATCTGCGAGCCCATGCGATTCATTTCGTAGACGTGCATGAAGCGATTCTCGAACACCGTCTCGATCACCGTACCGGTGCCCTCGGCGACCGCGTTCATGGCAATGAACTGGGCCTGCATGTCCGTCGGGAAAGCCGGGTACGGCGCGGTGCGGACGTTCACCGCTTTGGGGCGATTGCCCTTCATGTCCAGTTCGATCCAGTTGCTACCGGTATCGATATGGGCACCGGCCTCTTCGAGCTTGTGCAACACCGCCTCGAGCAAGGTGGCGTCGGTATCCTTGAGCTTCACCCGACCGCCGGTTGCCGCCGCGGCCACCAGATAGGTGCCCGTCTCGATGCGGTCGGGCATTACGCTGTAGCGACCGCCGCCCAGCCGCTTCACCCCGTCGATGACGATGGTGTCGGTGCCCGCGCCGGAAATCTGCGCGCCCATGGCGTTGAGGAAGTTGGCCAGGTCGACCACCTCCGGCTCGCGCGCGGCGTTTTCCAGCACGCTGCGGCCATTGGCCAGGGCCGCCGCCATCATGATGTTCTCGGTGCCGGTCACGCTGACGATATCGAAGAAGAAGTGCGCTCCGCGCAAGCCCCCTGCCGGCGCGCGCGCCTTGATATAGCCTCCCTCGACATCGATCTGCGCGCCCATCGCCTCGAGCCCGCGAATATGCAGGTCGACCGGACGCGAACCGATGGCGCAGCCACCCGGCAACGCAACCTCGGCTTCGCCGAAACGCGCCACCATCGGCCCGAGCACCAGGATCGAAGCGCGCATGGTCTTGACCAGCTCATACGGCGCGACCAGGGTCTGGATACTGCTGGCGTCGACTTCGACACTGAGTTTTTCATCGATGACCGGCTGCACCCCCATGCGACCGAACAGCTCGATCATGGTGGTAATGTCGTGCAGGTGCGGCAGGTTGCAGACGGTAACCGGTGTATCGGCCAGCAGCGTCGCAGCCAGAATAGGCAGAGCCGAGTTCTTGGCACCGGAAATGCGAATCTCGCCGTTGAGGCGAGCACCGCCGGTGATGATCAATTTATCCATGAATGTTCCCGTAACCTGCAGGCTCGAAGCACTGGCGAAGAGGTGCCATGCACGCGGTCAGGCCGCGCACCGGCTGAAAGATATCTGCCGCGACCGGCGATCAGCTTCGCGCAAGCCAGTCGGCCCGGCTGAAGAACTTCATCGTCACGGCGTGGATGCTGCCATCGGCGATCCATGGGTTCAGATGAGCATAGATCTGCTGCTGACGTTTGACCGGACTCAACCCGGCCAGCTCATCGCTGATCACGTTCAACTGGAAGTTGCAGCCTTCGCCTTCGACTTCCACCTGGGCACCCGGAAGTTTCTCTTCCAGGAAATTCTTAACTTCTACGGCCTGCATGTTCAACCTCGATCGGCGCCGGACGCGCGCGGCCGGCCATCATACAAAAAAGCCCAGAGGCTGCGAACCCCGAACCCGCCCCGCCTGACGAACACCTCAATCGAGGACTTCGGCATCGCTATCGCGACGCGGCAGGTGCCGACCAGGAGCCGAAACGGCAGGGAAACGAGACGAAGCGAAGCGCACCACCAGGATGGCCAGCGCCAGCAACAGGATCGCTCCGGAAATATAGACGATGCCCATGTCCGGAGCGTGATGGTGCGAAACGTCGGAAATCAGCAGCCGGGTCAGCGCGGTGATCGCCACGTAGATCAGGAAGCGCACCGGCATGTGGTTGGTCTTGAAGTAGATGCCGACCATGGCACCGAGCTCGAGATAGATGAACAGCAACAGGATGTCATCGACGCTGATGCTGCCCTTGCCGAGCATGTCAAGAAAGGTCAGCAGCCCGGCCCATGCGGTGATGGCGCCAATGGCAAACAGCGACAGGTAGTGAAACGTCTCGACCAACAGATTACCCAGCGATTCCGCCAGCAGATGAACCTTGGCTCGCGTCGATTCAGCCCATCGCAGCAACATCAGACAGCTCCTTGTGTTTCGTCCGTCAATGCGAGGACGTCCAGCAGGCCGGACACCCGGGCGATTTCTCGCATGTCCCCGGGCATCCCGACAATAAGCACCTCACGACCCGCCGCCAGGGCATCACGGGTAAAGGCCAGCAACAATGAAAGCCCGACGCTGCTGGACTTCACCACGGCGCTGCAATCGATCACGACTCGCGCAGCATCGTCCTTGCGAATCAGCTCCTGGCCGGCACGACGCAGGGTCGGTCCGGTTTGGTAGTCGAGCACGCCCGAAAGCCGCAATTCACCGCCGGCACCGCGCTGGACAGACGCCTCACTCATCGCCCGCCGCCTGCTGGCCCGCCTCGGTATCCTTGGCCCGCGCGACCACTTCGGCCCAGCCGTCGATGGTCTTGTCCAGGTCACCGCCATTCTTCTGCATGGCGTCAGCGAACTGGTCGCGGAACAGCTTGCCGATGTTGATGCCATTGATGATCACGTTGCGCACCCGCCACTCACCGGCCTGATTGACCATCGTGTAGGACACCGGATAGATCTCACCCTGGCGGCCAGTCACTTCCATGCCGACGCTGGTGCGCTCGGCGTCCTGCTTGCCACTGGCCGGCAATACGCGGATCTGCTGGTTGTTGTATTCCAGCAAGGCATTGCCGTAGAACTGCATGAGGCTGCGCTTGAAGTTTTCCTGAAAGCGCGTCATCTGCTGAGGGCTGGCCTTACGCGAATACTTGACCGTCATGATGCTGCGCGAGATCCCCTCGGCGTCCACCACCGGACCGAGAATATCGTTGAGCGAATCGTAAAAGGCGTTCGGGTCCTGCCGATACTGCTCCTTGTTAGCCTTGAGGTCGGCGAGCAGCTCGTCAGTGGTCTTCTGAATCACTTCATGGGCGCTTGGCGCCGCTACGGCCAGCATGGGCAAGGCAGCCAGCAGCACCAGCAGGCCGCGACGCAGAACAGTCATCATGTGGATAGTCCTCATTCTTTATTGACCGAATTGAGCAGGAACTTGCCGATCAGCTCCTCCAGCACCAGCGACGACTGAGTGTCGCGAATCGTATCGCCGTCGCCCAGGGTTTCCTCTTCGCCGCCCACGCTGATGCCGACGTATTTCTCGCCGAGCAGGCCAGCCGTCAGAATCGACGCGGTGGAGTCGACCGGCAGGATGTCGATGTCCTTCTGGATTTCCAGCGTGACGCGTCCGGTGTAGCTCTCGCGGTCCAGATCGATTGCTGTCACCTTACCGATGGTCACACCCGCCATCGTCACTTTGGATCGGACACTCAATCCGGCGATATTGTCGAAATAGGCGTACAGCTTGTAGGTATCGCTGCTATCGACGTTCAGCCCACTGACCCGTAGCGACAACAGCAGCAGCGCCAGAAGGCCCGCCAGGAGGAATAGGCCAACACCGATTTCAAGGGTGCGGATACGCATCAAAAATCTCCAAACATCAAGGCGGTCAGAATAAAGTCGAGACCGAGTACCGCCAGCGAGGCGTACACCACGGTCCGCGTGGTCGCGCGGCTGATTCCTTCGGATGTCGGCTCGCAATCGTAGCCCTGGAACACTGCGATCCAGGTGACCACGAGCGCAAACACCAGGCTCTTGATGACACCGTTGAGCACATCCGAGGTGAAGGTAACGCTGTTTTGCATGTTGGCCCAGAACGAGCCCTCATAGACGCCCAGCCAATCCACCGCCACCATCGCGCCGCCCCAGATGCCGACCACGTTGAAGATCACGGTCAGCAACGGCAGGGATATGAAGCCCGCCCAGAGACGTGGCGCGATGATGTATTTCAGTGGATCGACACCGATCATCTCCAGGCTGGACAACTGCTCGGTGGATTTCATGTTGCCAATTTCGGCTGCCAGCGCAGACCCGGCCCGCCCAGCAAACAGCAACGCGGTAACCACAGGCCCGAGTTCACGCAACAGCGTCAGGGCGACCATTTGCCCCACCGCCTGCTCCGAGCCGTAGCTGCTGAGAATGCTGTAGCCCTGCAGTGCCAACACCATGCCGATAAAAATACCGGAGACCACCACGATCGCCAGCGACAGCACGCCGACCGAGTAGAGCTGGCGCACCAACAGCGCGAAACGATTGCTCAGCCCGCTGGGGCCGAACAGCGCATGGAAAAGGAACAGGGTCGCACGTCCCTGCGCCGCGACCACGTTGATTCCGGCCTCACCAAGCATCCGGATTCGCTCGATCAATGAACGCTTACGCATCGGGACCTCGCAGCAGATCCTCGGCGTAGGCCGGTGCGGGGAAATGGAAAGGCACCGGACCATCCGCCGCACCCTTCATGAACTGCTGGATGCGCGGATTGCTCGATTCACGCAGCTCGGCCGGCGTGCCCTGCCCGAGCACCTGCCCATCGCCGACCACATAGATGTAATCGGCGATGCTCGCGGTTTCCGCCAGATCGTGAGAGACCACGATACTGGTGATCCCCAGGGCATCGTTGAGCAAACGGATCAATTGCACCAGCACCCCCATCGCGATCGGGTCCTGCCCGGCAAAGGGCTCGTCGTACATGAGAATCTGCGGATCGAGCGCAATCGCTCGCGCCAGCGCCACGCGACGCTTCATGCCGCCGGACAGCTCATCGGGCATCAGCTCGACGGCGCCGCGCAACCCCACCGCCTGCAGCTTCATCAGGACGATGTCGCGGATCATCTCTTCCGGCAGCTTGGTATGCACCCTGAGCGGAAACGCGACGTTTTCGAAGACATCCAGGTCGGTGAACAAGGCGCCACTCTGGAACAGCACGCCCATCTGCTTGCGCATATCGAACAGCTCGCGGCGCGACAGTGTCGGCAGATTGGTGCCAGCCACCCACACCTCGCCGCGATCAGGCCTCAGCTGAGCGGCGATCAACCGCAACAGCGTGGTCTTACCGCAGCCGGATGGGCCCATGATGGCCGTCACCTTGCCTCGCGGTATGACGATATCGATGTTGTTGAAAATGCTCCGCTCCCCGCGCATGAAGGTGACGCCCTTCAGCTCGACGGCGTTAGCGTTAGCGGCGCTCATCGGTTCTCCTTGGATACAGCCTGCGAATCAGACGCCCTCCGAACGCGCGGAGGTACTTCGCAGAGCCGTTTTGGCGGCGCGAACTATAGCACCGCGCAGAAGGCCTCCCAAGCAACCGCCTGTATCGAGGCATGAGCGAGCGCACATTTGTTCAGCTTCGGTTCAGTTCCGGCATCGATGATTGGGTCGAACGCTTTTTCGGTGAGCCCTATCGGGTTTGCCGTTATAATCCCGCGTTTTCATTCAGGCGATGACGTGAACATGAGTCAGAGCAATCAGCTGATCGAAACGGCCCTGCGTACGATCGCCATGGAAATTGACGCGGTCGAGCAGCTCAAGAGCCGCATCGACGCGCAATTCGTCAAGGCATGCGAACTCATTCTCCACTGCAAAGGCCGCGTCGTCGTGGTCGGCATGGGCAAATCCGGACACATCGGCAACAAGATCGCCGCCACGCTGGCCAGTACAGGCACCGCCGCCTTCTTTGTCCACCCGGCCGAAGCCAGTCACGGCGACATGGGCATGATCACCCGAGACGACGTGGTGCTGGCCTTGTCCAACTCCGGAACCACCAGCGAAATCGTCACGCTGCTGCCGTTGATCAAGCGCCTCGGGATCACTTTGATCAGCATGACCGGCAATCGCGACTCTGTGCTGGCCAAAGCCGCGGCGGTCAACCTCGACGCCAGCGTGGCCGTCGAGGCCTGCCCGTTGAACCTCGCCCCCACCTCTTCGACCACCGTCAGCCTGGTGCTAGGCGATGCGCTGGCGATCGCCCTGCTCGAAGCGCGGGGCTTTACCGCTGAAGATTTCGCCTTTTCCCATCCAGGCGGCGCGCTGGGCCGGCGCCTGCTGCTCAAGGTCGAACATGTCATGCACGCTGGCGAACGCCTGCCCCTGGTCAAGCGAGGCACGTCCCTGCGCGACGCCTTGCTGGAAATGACCCAGAAGGGTCTCGGCATGACAGCGGTGGTCGAGGCGGACGGAAGCCTGGCCGGCATCTTCACCGATGGCGATCTGCGCCGAACCCTCGACAAAGGCATCGATGTCCGCCAAGCCAGCATCGATCAGGTCATGACCGTCCACGGCAAGACCGCCAACGCCGACATGCTCGCCGCCGAGGCGTTGAAAATCATGGAAGACAACAAGATCAACGCGCTGGTGGTAGTCGATGAAAACGACCGCCCGATCGGCGCGCTGAACATGCACGATCTGCTGCGTGCGGGAGTGATGTAAATGAATGATCTATTGCGCCGCGCCCGTGACGTCCGCCTGGCCATTTTCGACGTCGACGGCGTGCTCACGGACGGCAAGCTGTATTTTCTGGTCGATGGTAGCGAATTCAAGACCTTCAACACCCTCGATGGTCACGGCATCAAGATGCTGATCAACTCGGGCGTGCGCACGGCGATCATCAGCGGACGCAAGACGCCAGTGGTGGAGCGTCGCGCGCAGAACCTGGGCATTCAGCACCTCTATCAGGGGCGCGAAGATAAACTCGTGGTACTCGATGAATTGCTCGCTGAGCTGGGCCTCGACTACGCTGAAGTCGCCTATCTGGGTGACGATCTGCCTGACCTGCCGGTGATTCGTCGTGTCGGCCTCGGCATGGCCGTGGCCAGCGCCGACGCGTTCGTCCGTCAGCATGCGCATGGCGTTACCGCTGCCCGCGGCGGCGACGGCGCGGCACGTGAATTCTGCGAACTGATCATGCGCGCCCAAGGCAACCTCGAAGCCGCTCAGGCCGCCTACCTTTAGAGGTTTCTCCATGCTGAGCCGATTCCGCCTTTCTGCCGTCCTGCTGCTGGTAGCGCTGCTGCTGGTCGCGATCGGTTACTGGAACATCCGCCCCGAGAGCTTCATGCAGGAGGCGCCCGTGACGCAGGCTGACGAGTCGCCGATCGATTTCTACGTCGTCAATTCGCGCACCGTGCAGTACCAACCGGACGGCAAGCGCAACTACGAGCTCTTCGCCGAAAAGGTCGAACACATCAAGGCCAGCGACGTCAGCCTGCTGACCCGCCCCGACCTGCATGCCTACCGAGGCACCGATCTGCCCTGGCATGTCACCAGCGAGCGCGGCAAAGTCGGCCCTCAAGGGCAAGAGGTCGAGCTGATCGACAACGTCAAGGTCGAGCGCCAGGACGCCAAGGGGCGCCCGACCGTCATCACCAGCAGCCGAATGACGGTGTTTCCCGAGAAGGATTATGCCGAAACCCGGCAACCCGTTAGAATCGTCGCCGCAAACGGCGTCACGACCGCCACGGGCATGAAAGCGTACCTAGATGAAGGCAGGATGCTCCTGCTATCCAAAGTAAGAGGCCAGCATGAGCTGCGTTAAGACAATCCCCTACCTGATCGGCCTGAGCATCGCGCTGCTCGGCTCGTACGCCCATGCGCTCCCGGAAGACCGAAATCAGCCAATTCGCGTCCAGGCCGACACCGCCGAACTGGACGACCGACAGGGCGTGGCCGTCTATCGTGGCGACGTCGTGATCACCCAGGGCACCATGAAGATCACCGGTGACACCGTCACCATTACCCAGAACAAGAACGGCGATGTCGAGGTATTCACCTCCATCGGCAAGCCGGCGTACTACGAACAGAAGCCGGCGGTGGACAAGGAAATCGTCAAGGCCTACGGCCTGACCATCCAGTACTTCGCGGCGAACGAGCGCATCGTGCTGATCGACCAGGCCAAGGTCGTTCAGGAAGGTAATACCTTCGAAGGCGAGAAGATCGTCTATGACACCCAACGACAGATCGTCAATGCCGGCCGCGCCAGCAATGCCGATATCACGACGCCGCGCCCACGCGTGGACATGGTCATCCAGCCGCGCAAGAAGGATCAGCCGGCTACCGAGCAGGAAAACTGATGGCAATCCTCAAGGCCCAGCATCTGGCGAAAAGCTACAAGACCCGCCAGGTCGTACGCGATGTCAGCCTGTCTATCGAGAGTGGACAGATCGTCGGCCTGCTCGGACCCAACGGAGCCGGTAAGACCACCTGCTTCTACATGATCGTCGGCCTGGTGAAGGCGGATCAGGGGCGCGTGCTGATCGACGAGCAGGACGTCACCCACCTGCCCATGCACGGCCGGGCCCGAGCCGGTATCGGTTACCTGCCGCAGGAAGCCTCGATCTTTCGCAAGCTGTCGGTGACCGACAACATCATGGCGATTCTGGAGACTCGCAAGGACCTGGATCGCAGCGGCCGCCAGCAGGCCCTGGAAGGTCTGTTACAGGAATTCCACATCCATCACATTCGCGACAGCCTGGGCATGAGCCTCTCGGGCGGCGAACGTCGGCGTGTCGAAATCGCGCGCGCGCTGGCCACTGCGCCCAAATTCATCTTGCTCGACGAACCCTTCGCCGGCGTCGACCCGATCTCGGTCGGCGACATCAAGCAGATCATCCATCACCTCAAGGCCAAGGGCATCGGCGTGCTGATCACCGATCACAACGTCCGCGAGACACTGGACATCTGCGAAACCGCCTACATCGTCAACGACGGCCAGTTGATCGCTGAAGGCGATGCCGAGACGGTCCTGGCCAATCAGTTGGTGAAGGATGTGTACCTCGGACACGAATTCCGGCTCTGATCCCAATCTTTTCCGCCGACAGCGTGGTTAGGGGCTAGGCAAACACTTCGTTGGCAGGCATATAATTTGCTTATGCGGGCGCCCCGGCGCCAGTGAATCGGAACAGGCGCGGTTGCGCCGGCAAACAAGGTTCGAAGTCCTCTGCCATGAAACCATCGCTAGTCCTGAAGATGGGCCAGCAGCTGACGATGACACCGCAGCTGCAACAAGCCATACGATTGCTCCAGCTATCCACGCTCGACCTCCAGCAGGAGATCCAGGAAGCGCTGGACTCCAACCCGATGCTCGAACGCGAAGAAGACGGAGATGACTTCGACAACTCCGATCCGATGGCCGAGTCGATCGAAAGGAAGGCGGAAAGCCCGCAGAGCGAGCAAAGCGAACCCGACAATCACTTCGAAGAACCGATCAACACGGTCGAGAACCTCGAAGAAGGCGAGTGGGGCGAGCGCATTCCCAACGAGCTGCCGGTGGATACCGCCTGGGAAGACATCTATCAGACCAGCGCCAGCAGCCTGCCCAGCAGCGACGACGATGAATGGGATTTCACCACCCGCACATCCTCGGGGGAAAGCCTGCAAAGTCACCTGCTCTGGCAGCTCAACCTCGCGCCGATGAGCGACACCGACCGCCTCATCGCAACCACCCTGATCGACTGCATCAATCCGCAGGGTTATCTGGACGAAACCCTCGAAGAGGTCCTCGAGTCGTTCGATCCCGAACTCGAGATCGAGCTCGACGAGATCGAAGTCGTCCTGCGCCGCATCCAGCAGTTCGAACCAGCCGGCATCGGGGCACGAGACTTGCGCGAGTGCCTGCTGCTACAGCTTCGCCAGCTCCCCGAACGGACGCCATGGCTGAACGAGGCGATGCGCCTGGTGAGCGATCACCTGGACATCCTCGGTGGCCGCGACTACAGCCTGCTGATGCGCCGCATGAAGCTCAAGGAAGATGAGCTGCGCCAGGTCATCGACCTGATTCAAACACTCAATCCAAGGCCCGGCTCGCAGATCGAAGCCGGCGAGCCGGAGTACGTCGTTCCCGATGTGATCGTGCGCAAGCACAATGGCCGCTGGCTGGTCGAACTGAACCAGGAGGCGATGCCACGTCTGCGGGTGAATCCGCAATATGCCGGCTTCGTCAAGCGCGCCGACTCCAGTGCCGACAATACTTTCATGCGCAACCAGTTGCAGGAAGCGCGCTGGTTCATCAAGAGCCTGCTCAGCCGCAACGAAACGCTGATGAAGGTCGCCACACAGATCGTCGAACACCAGCGTGGCTTCTTCGAGCATGGCGACGAAGCGATGAAACCGCTGGTGCTGCACGATATCGCCGAGGCTGTCGGCATGCACGAATCGACGATCTCACGGGTCACGACGCAGAAATACATGCACACCCCCCGCGGCATCTATGAGCTGAAATACTTCTTCTCCAGCCACGTCAGCACCGCCGAAGGAGGCGAATGCTCGTCGACCGCGATACGCGCCATCATCAAGAAGCTGGTGGCCGCGGAAAACGCCAAAAAGCCATTGAGCGACAGCAAGATCGCTGGTTTACTGGAGGCACAAGGTATTCAAGTTGCACGTCGCACCGTCGCCAAGTACCGCGAATCACTCGGTATCGCACCGTCCAGCGAACGCAAGCGGTTGATGTAGCTATCCGGCGACCTGGTTGATTTCTTCCGGTGGCGGGTGCCCTGCCCCGCCGATCCGCATGTGGCAAAAAGGAGATGCAGTATGCAAGTCAACATCACTGGCCTTCACCTGGAAATTACCGATGCCCTGCGCGACTACGTTGAGGAGAAATTTGACCGACTGGAACGTCATTTCGACCGTATCATTGCCGTCCAGGTGATCCTGCAAGTCGAAAAACTCAAGCAGAAGGCCGAAGCCGCCCTGCATGTAGCCGGGCGCGAAGTCGTCGCCAACGCCGAGCACGGCGACATGTACGCAGCCATCGACCTGCTCGTCGACAAACTCGACCGTCAGCTCATCAAGCACAAAGAAAAACAGCTCGACCATAACCAGGGCGCCCTCGCTCGCTGACCCAATCATGATCCGAATCGAAAACATCCTGACCCCCGGACGTTCCCTGGTGAACGTCCCGGGCGGCAGTAAGAAACGCGTCCTGGAACAGATCGCCAGAGTGCTGGGCCGCGATCTCCCCGACCTGGACTCGCAAACCATCTTCGAAAGCTTCATCGCCCGCGAAAAACTAGGCTCGACCGGCTTCGGTAATGGAATCGCCATCCCGCACTGCCGTATGCCGGGTTGTACCTCGCCGCTGAGTGCGGTGCTGCGGCTTGACGTCCCCGTGGATTTCGATGCGATCGACGGCGCCCCGGTCGATCTGCTGTTCGTATTGCTGGTGCCGGAAGCGGCCACCGACGAGCACCTCGAGCTGCTTCGTCAGATCGCCAGCATGTTGGACCGCGAGGACGTTCGTGAACGTCTGCGTCGGGCCAGCACGGGACAGGATCTGTATCAAACCGTCGTCGATATTCAGAGCGGCCACTAGCACAGCGGTCCGTGCCGGGCTGAGTGAGGAAAGAGACGTGGTTTCAAGCAGTCAACAATCGCCCCATCGGCGCTGCCCTCGGCAAGGACTTCGAGCCGGCGCCCCGTTCCGTAGCCTGCCTCGATGCGTCTGATCATCGTTAGCGGCCGTTCCGGGTCAGGCAAGAGCACGGCGCTCGACGTGCTCGAAGACAACGGTTTCTACTGCATCGACAACCTGCCCGCGGGCCTGCTGCCGGAGCTGGCGGAGCGCGCACTGCTCCACACCGAGCTGCTGCAGCCGCAGGTGGCCGTGTCCATCGATGCACGCAACCTGCCCAGCCAGCTCAAGCGCTTCCCTGAACTGCTCGAGGACGTTCGCGCCCGTTATATCCAGTGCGATGTCCTGTACCTCGATGCGGCGGACGAGACGCTGCTCAAGCGCTTCTCGGAAACCCGCCGTCGGCACCCGCTGACCAACCAGAACCGCTCGTTGGCCGAAGCGATCCGCGACGAAGAACTGCTGCTGGCACCGATCATCGATCACGCCGACCTGAAGATCGACACGACGCACCTGAACCTCTATCAGCTGCGTGACACCTTGAAGCTGCGCCTGCTGAACCAACCAGAGCCCGGCACCGCCTTTCTCTTCGAATCCTTTGGCTTCAAGCGCGGCATGCCGGTAGACGCCGACCTGGTGTTCGACGTGCGCTGCCTGCCCAATCCGTACTGGAAGGCCGACCTGCGAGACTTTTCCGGGCTCGACCAGCCGGTGATCGACTACCTGGCGGCGCAGGCGGATGTCGAAGAGATGTTTCAGGACATTCTCGCCTACCTGAGCAAATGGCTCCCGCGCTTCGCCGCCAGTAATCGCGCCTACGTCACCGTAGCCATCGGCTGCACCGGTGGGCATCATCGCTCGGTTTACCTGGCCGAGCGGCTGGGCCAGGCGCTGCGCGAACCCTTGAAGAACGTCCAGGTTCGCCATCGCGACCTGGCTTAGGAATGCCCATGCCTTCGTGCGAAGTTACCATCATCAACAAGCTGGGCCTGCACGCCCGTGCGGCCGCGAAATTCGTCGGGGTCGCCAACCGCTTCCCCTGTGACATTCGCGTCGGGCGTTGCCCTGCAAGCCTCATCGACGGCAAGAGCATCATGGCCGTCATGATGCTCGCCGCCAGCAAAGGAACCACCCTGCACCTGCACGCTCAGGGCGAACAGGATCACGAGGCGCTTAGCGCGCTGATCGCCCTGATCGAGGACTACTTCGAAGAGGGGGAATAAAGGACGCCAAGGCAGCGCTCCGGCGGCGAAGTAAACACCGCCGAGCCCATGCCTAACGCCCCCGCTACGCCGTTACTGCCCCGCCACCTTCATGCGCTCGATCAACACCGAGCCGGTATGGATGCTGCTGCGGGTCTCGACATCGCAGCCCACCGCCACGATCTGGCGGAACATGTCACGAAGGTTGCCAGCGATGGTGACCTCTTGTACGGGGAACTGAATCTCGCCGTTCTCCACCCAGAAGCCGCCGGCGCCACGCGAATAGTCACCGGTCACCAGGTTCAAGCCCTGCCCCATCAATTCGGTCACCAGCAGCCCGCGCCCCATGCGCCGTATCAATGCCGCCTGGTCCTCGTCGCCGTGGGTCACGAAGAGATTGTGCACACCACCGGCATTGGCGGTACTGGGCATGCCCAACTTGCGTCCAGAGTAGGTACCGAGGACATAGGAAAGCAGCTTGCCGTTCTCCACGAACGGCTTGGCGTAGGTCGCCAGCCCGTCGCCGTCATAGGCTGAACTGGCCAGCCCGCGCGCCAGGTGCGGCCGCTCGTCCAGACTCAGCCACTCGGGGAACAGCGTCTGCCCCAGCGCGCCTTCAAGGTACGACGACTTGCGATAGAGGTTGCCGCCGGAGATCGCCGCGAGGAAGTGACCGAACAAGCCGGTGGCCAACTCGGACGAGAACAGCACCGGAACATCGCAGGTCGGCACGGGCCGCGCACCCAGCCGGCGAACGGCACGTTCGGCGGCACGCCTGCCAATCGATTCCGCGGAGGCCAGGTCACCGGCTACACGGCTGACGTCATAGTGATAATCGCGCTGCATTTGACCGTCCGCCTCGGCGATCATCACGCAGCTGAGGCTGTGGCGAGTGCTGCTATAGGCGCCGATGAAGCCATGGCTGTTGCCATAGCCACGACATCCCTGGTGCGTGCTTAGGCTGGTGCCATCAGCATTGCGGATGCGAGTATCGGTGTCGAAAGCCGCTGCCTCGCAGCTCAGCGCCAGCTCCACGGCCGCATCGGGTGAAATATCCCACGGGTGGAAAAGGTCGAGATCGGGTACATCCCTGGCCATCAGCGCCGGATCGGCGAGTCCGGCGTATTCATCCTCGGAGGCATGTCGAGCGATCGCCAGCGCTGCCGCTACGGTCTCGCGAATCGCGTCCTCGCCGCTGCCGGTCGTACTGGCTGAGCCTTTGCGCTGGCCAACGTAGAGCGTGATACCGAAGCCCTGATCGCGGTTGAATTCAACCGTTTCCACTTCACGCTGGCGGACAGTGGTCGACAGGCCCTGCTCCATCGACACGGACACTTCGCAGGCGCTGGCACCCTGGCGGCTGGCCTCCTCTATGATTCTCGAGATTTTCTCGCGCAATCCGGGCAGCGCATTCGGCCCGATCCCCTCGACTTCACTCATAAACACTCCAACTGATTCGATCTTGCCGCAGCCCCTGATGCTCGACTGAGCTGCGCCGCGGGGCTGCTGTTATCATGGCGACGTTTCCAACTGGACCAGTCCCATGTCTGATATTTCCGATCTCGACGGCTTCGAGGAAAAAAGCAAAACCCAGGTCAAGCGTGAGCTGCACGCCCTTCAGGAGCTGGGTGAGCGCCTCACCACGTTCAAGCCCGACGTGCTAGACCGCCTCCCGCTCACCGACGCCCTGCGCGAGGCGCTGGCCGATGCGCCCAAGCACACCGCGCACATCGCTCGTAAACGGCACCTGCAGTACATCGGCAAACTGATGCGCGACCAGGACACCGACGCCATCCTGGCACTGGTCGACCAGCTCGATGCGTCCACCCGCCAATACAACGAGCGCTTCCACGCGTTGGAGCGCTGGCGTGACCGCCTGATTGCCGGCAACGACGAGACCCTCGAAGCATTCGTCAACGAATATCCCGAGACCGACCGCCAGCACCTGCGCGGACTGATCCGCCATGCCCAGCACGAAGCCGCGCATAACAAGCCTCCGGCCGCCAGCCGCAAGATATTCAAGTACATCCGCGGCCTGGACGAAACCCAGCGCGGGCTGCGCTAACCCAGGCACCGCTGGATACCGGGCGCGCAGGGGTTGAGGGCTGCACGACGGCAGACCTCACGCCCCTGTCCCGCCAACCGTGATGCCGTCGATCTTCAGGGTTGGCTGGCCGACACCCACCGGGACGGACTGGCCATCCTTGCCGCAGGTACCGACACCGCTGTCCAGCGCCAGGTCGGTACCAACCATCGATACCTTGTTCATCACCTCCGGTCCGTTGCCTATCAAGGTGGCCCCTTTCACCGGCGCCGTGATACGGCCGTCCTCGACCAGGTAGGCTTCGCTGGTGGAAAACACGAACTTGCCGCTGGTGATGTCCACCTGCCCGCCGCCGAGACTGGCGCAATAGATGCCCTTCTTCACCGAGCGGATGATTTCTTCCGGATCGCTCTCCCCTGCCAGCATGTAGGTGTTGGTCATCCGCGGCATCGGCAGATGCGCATAGGACTCGCGCCGACCATTGCCGGTGGGTGCAACGCCCATCAACCTGGCGTTGAGCTTGTCCTGGATGTACCCCTTCAGGATCCCGTTCTCGATCAGCGTGGTGCACTGCGTCGGTGTCCCCTCGTCATCGACGCTCAGCGAGCCACGGCGATTGACCAAGGTGCCGTCGTCGACGATGGTGCACAGCTTGGATGCCACCTGCTGGCCGATCCGGCCGCTGTAGGCCGAACTGCCCTTGCGATTGAAGTCACCCTCCAGGCCGTGGCCGACGGCCTCGTGCAACAGCACGCCGGACCAGCCAGATCCCAGTACCACCGGCAGGGTACCGGCCGGCGCCGCAACCGCCTCCAGGTTGACCAAGGCCTGACGCAGCGCCTCGCGCGCGTAGCCCATGGCGCGGTCTTCACTGAGAAAGTATTCGTAACCGGTGCGCCCACCGCCACCGTGACCGCCGCGCTCGCGACGGCCGTTCTGCTCGACGATGACACTGACGTTGAAGCGCACCAGCGGGCGGATGTCCGCGGCCATGCCGCCGTCCAGGCCGGCGACCAGCACGTGTTCCCAGACGCCGGCGAGGCTCACCGTGACCTGTTTGATGCGCGGATCGAGCGCGCGCGTGGCGACGTCGATACGCTTGAGCAGCTCGACCTTTTCCGCCCGCCCCAGCCCATCGAGCGGGTTGTCAGCGCTGTACAGCGGGCCAAACGAAGCCTTCGACAACACTTGGACGCGTCCTTGCTGGCCGCTGCGAGCAATCGAGCGGGCGGCTTCGGCGGCTTGGCGCAGGGCATCGGCAGTGATTGCGTTGCTATAGGCGAATCCGGTTTTCTCACCGGACAAGGCGCGGACGCCCACGCCTTGCTCGAGATGGAAGCTGCCTTCCTTGACGATGCCATCTTCCAACACCCAGGACTCGGTGACCTGGTCCTGAAAATACAGGTCAGCCGCATCGATGCCGGGCCCGGCCAACTCGCCGAGCAATCCCGGCAGATCATCGAGGCCAAGCCCACCGGGTGACAGCAGGCGCTCGGTGACAGGTAACAGCAATTGACTCATATCTACTCCAAAGTGCCCGATACAATACGCGGGGCGGTGAACCGACGGTGCATCAGAACCGGCATGCGTTGGCGCGCCGCCGCCTGTGCGGCCGAGTCCCGGTCGACCACCAGCGCTGCTTCGCCGGTTGGCTGAGCGGTCAACACCTGCCCCCAGAAATCAACGATAGACGAATGACCATGGGTCATCCGTCCGTTCGGGTGTTCGCCACCCTGCGCAGCGGCCAGCATATAGCATTGCGTCTCAAGGGCCCGCGCACGGATCAGTGTCTCCCAATGCGCCCGACCGGTGACCGCCGTAAAGGCCGAAGGGGCGCTGATCAACTCGGCACCGGCCAGACGCAACGCCGTGTAGAGTTCGGCGAAACGCAGGTCGTAGCAGACGGTCATGCCCAACCGTCCCACTGGCGTGTCGACCACCACCAGTTGTTCACCCGCCGCGTAGTCATCCGACTCCCGATAGCGTCCTCGCGCATCGCTGACGTCGGCGTCGAACAGATGCAGCTTGTCGTAACGGGCGACACGCTGCCCCTGATCGTCCACCAGCAGTGAGCAGGCCCGGACTTTAGCCCGTGGCTGGTCATCGGGCGGCAACGGAATGGTGCCGGCCACTATCCATAACCTGAGGTCGTTGGCGACCTGTTTCAACCAGGGCAGGATCGGACCGGCGCCCTCCGCCTCCGCCCGACCGAGAGCAGCCACATCGGACCGCCCCATGGCGGCGAAATTCTCGGGTAACACAGCGAGCCGGGCGCCCGCCTCGGCCGCTTGTTCGAGCAGTCGCCGGGCGGCGGCGAGGTTCGCCTGGATGTCGGTCTGGCTGACCATCTGAATGACGGCTAAGGTCATGCTTGGCTACCTCTGGGGCACGCTGGCCACCGGCAGATTGATGCTCAGTTGGGCTTCTCGAAGGGTTTGTCGAAGGTGATTTTTGGCGACTGCCAAGGTCCCTGGACCTTGTACTGCACGGTTGCGAAGCGAGCCACCTTGTCGCCCAGCAGCTTATCGACGACGAACAATGCGCCACCGATGGCCGGTGCGCCCACGATCAGCGCGGCCAACGGCAAGTTGTTGCTGACGGGCAGTGTCACCAGCAGCTTGGCATCGATCTGGTCGTTTACCAGGTCCAGGCGGCCATTGAGTTCAAGATTGCTGGAAGGCCCCGCCACCGTCAGCGGTTGCGACGTCACGTACACGCCATCGGTTGCCTGCAGTTCGGCCTTGATCCGATCGTAGCTCAGCCCCTTGCTGAACAGATCGGAGAAATCCAGGCGCAAGCGTCGGCCGATGGAGTCGAAATTGAGCAGGCCGAAGACCCGCAGCGCCTGCGCCCCGCCATCCACTTCACGTAACTGACCCTTGCGCAGTCGGGCATCGAGCGTGCCGGACAGTCGGTTCAGGGCGAAGAACGCTGGCGAACCGGGCCAGCTGCCGTCGACGTCCAGGCGGAAATCCTGGCTGGAGGTCGAGGGCGCGAATCCCCAGGCCAGCAACACGTCAGCGACATTCGCGCCCTCCAGTCGGCCCTTGTACCAGCTGCGCGAAGCGCTCCAACCGCCATCGCCCCTAATCTTCAAGCCTTTGAGGTTCAGGTCGACATCGGAGAAGCCCACACCCTCGGCATTCGGCCGCATGGTGAACGACCCTGCGCCCAGCAGCTCGTCACCGCGCAGGACTTCAGCCACGGCGATATTCATCGCCGGAAGCTCCTTCGGATCGACAGCAGCCAGGGCGTCGCGAGGCGGAGCTTGCGTTTCGTCGGTGTTTGCGGCGGGCAAGCGCACGCGCGACAGGTTCAGCACGATGGCTTCGCCGCTGGCATCCGGGAGCTCGACGGAGCCGGCCACTGTCGCGCTGTCCAGGCCGAGCGACCAACCGGCTGGAAGACGTCGCAGGTCGACACCCAGGTTGTCGATGCGAGTGCCGAAGCCTTCGAAGGTACCGATGTCCAGCTTGACCTGACGCACAAGCGAAGCGCCCGCCTCGTTCGCCGAGCGCTCGCCGTAGGTTTGCAGCAGCGCTTGCCATTCGCCCAGATCGAAGCGCGACACCCGGCCGCGCACGCTGAGGCCCGGCGCGCTGCGCAGGTTCGCCGCCGCGCCGCCCAGTACCAGCTCACCACTGCCCTCGGACCAACTGCCACTGGGCGCGACGAAGCTCAGCGCCGCCAATGCGCTATGCCTGACAGTCAATTGCTGGCGCTCGCCGCCCAGGGTCATGCGCAGTGTCGTGTCGCGCCGCTCGTCAGCGGTTTTGCCAAACGGCGCCGGAAGGGCCAGTTCGGTCCCCAGCAAGGAGGAATCCACCTGCAAGTTGTTTTCGGCACGGCTGAGAAACAGCTTCATCCGCAGCGGCAGCGTTCCGGACGCCGGCAGCGGCTGTTCGATTTTTCGCCAGCTCAACAGCTGTTTCAGCGGCACGACCGCAGACGCCTCGATTCGCGAGGATGGCTCTCCCGCTGCCCCCAGCGCGACGGCGCTGCCCTGCACCGAACTGCCCAGGGCGCGCGCGTTGAATGCCTTGCTGCTAAATCCCCGTTCGCTGTCATAGCGGAACTCGCCGCCCAGCGCCTCGAGCTGCAGCTCTGCCTGCGGGATGAACAATGAGGCCTCGCGACTGGCAAAATCGGCGACCACCACGGGCCGCTCACCCTTGGCCAGCGGAATGTCCAGATGGAGGGTCCCGTTTAACGGACCGTCGCCGCGCCAACCGGCGAACAGTTCGCCCGTACCGATCGGCGCCACCTGCATCAGGCTCAAGGCATCGCGCAGATGACCGTCTACCTGTCCTTCGATAGCCAGCCGCGGTGGCTGCCCGCCATGCCCGTGAGGGATCTCGGCAAGGACGTCATGCACCTGACTGTCGAGCATACGGGCCTCGGCCAGGCGCACTCGCACGCCCGTGTGTTCGATCAGCACCTCGCCGCGCCCTTCGCGCAGTACCGGCCATCCGGGCTGAAAGGCAAGCTCGGCGTCCTTCACTTTGAAGTAAAGGCTCAAGCTGCGAGCGGCCGCCTCGGCATCTTTGCTCAGGGCACCCTGATATTCGAAATAGCCCTGCTCGACGCTACCGCCACGAATCGCCGCCAGCAGCCATTCGCTCAACGCCGGACTCAATGCAGGCGAGCGCGTCGGCAGATACTTCTCGGTAAAGCGCGCATCGCCATTGCTGAGCCCGACGCGCAGATCCATGTAGTCCTCGGCAGCCGGATCGCGCATCAGGCGGATCAGGAAATCCCCTGCGATCTGCCCCTCCTCGCCCTCGACCTGCAGATAAGGCGCCGCGAGCGTGACCGCCTGCTCATCCAGCGTCCAGCGCAGGCGGCCGCGGGCTCGATGGTACTCCCAGGGTTTGGGGAACAGCTCGGCCAGGTGAAGGGCGAAATCGCGGTTATCGAAACGCAGCTCCCCGCCGCCGAGGTTGCCCCGTACCGCACCGCTGACGTTGCGCACGGCGGGTATCCAGTGGTGTGCGGCGATGCCAACCGCATCGAGATTGGCGGCGAAGGTCAGCCGCTCCTCGGCGGGCAGGGACGGTTGGTAATCGACCTGCAGGTTGCGCAAGGTTCCGCTCGGCGCCAACCCCAGCAGGTAGTCGTCCGCCTGCTCCGGCAGCGGCAACATCGCATGAGCCAGCGCGGCGATGGGCGCTACGGCCAGACGATCGGCCTGCACACGCCAGCGGTCCTCGGCAATGTTCCGCTGAAGCAGCAGCCGGGTGTCCTGCCAGCGGGTTCCTTCGTAGGTGAAGGCCACGCCGTCGAGCTGCACCCGATAGCCATCGTCCGTACGATCGAGGTAGGCGTTGACCGCCAGGTCTTCGATCGACACGAGGGCCTGCTGCTGGCGCCCCACCTGCAAAGATGGCGCATTCAGCCGAGCCACCGCACGCGCCAGGCCGCGCTCACGCCACTGGAGCCAGACCTCGCCCCCGGCGCGTAGCTGCGCGAGCGTCCAGTCACCAAGCAGACTCGTCGGCAGCCAGCTGGCCCAGTCGCTCTGCGGCAAGCTCAGATACAGCTCGGCCTCGCTGTTCTGCCAATCCGAGACCTGCAGCTTCGCCTGGGCACGCATGCTCAGCGGTTGGCCGTCGGGCAGCAGCACGCGCCCATCCAGGCGCAGACGCTCACCGGCAATACCGAGTGCCAGGTTGGCATAGGTCAGGGTCAATGGCGTTGAGGCCTGGGCCTGGAGCGTAATCTGGCTATCGCGCAGTTGCACCTGTTGGACCCGGCGCAGTTGCTCGAAGAGCTTCGCCAGATCGGGGGGAGGCTGATCGCTGCGCTCAGGTAGCCCTTCGACCTGCCACTTGCCATCAGCACTCTGCACGAGGCTCAGCTGCAGGCCGGAAAACGTCAGTGTCTTGAGCTGCAGCTGGCGGGACAGCACGCTGCCGAGGACTTCCGGCACCAGTGCCAGACGGTCCAGGCGTATCGCCGCATCGCCACTGCCGAGGATCACGTCGTGCGCCACTAGCCGGGGCGCAAATCCTTCCCAGTGGCCCTCCAGGCTACCGAGCTCGACCGGCATCTTCAGCAACGTGCGCGCCTGATCCTGGACCTCGACACGGTACTCGGCAACCAACGGCACCAACTGCCGGCCGAGACTCACGTACAGCGCAAGCAGCATCAAGCCGATCGCGCCCAGCCAGAGACAGCGGCGCAAAAACACGAGCACCAGGGCCAGGAGCCGAGTCATAGCGGTGCGCTCCGCTCATCCGGGCCCGGATGGTCAGGTATGCGTCCAGGATTCGTTCCTGTCTCGCCGCGACCGCGACGGAGCCGGTTCTTGCGCGCGGACAGGCCGCGTCCGGCGGACTGGCGGCATTCACTCCATCCATGGAGATCGCACGAGTCGCGCCGCTCGGTCGTTTTCGAGCGGCAAGCACCACCGTATCGCAGGAAAACCGGCACGCTCCTACCGACTGCACGGCAGCGCTCGCCAAGCGGCGTTGCGGGACTCGGCGCGAAAACGACCATCACCTGCGTCCCGTGCCGTGTCTGGAGAGACTTGGCGCAGCACTGCGGCTCGCAGCGAAACGGCGGGAGACCTTATTCAGAGCAGCACCACGTCATACTGTTCCTGGGAATACATGGTCTCGACCTGGAATTTGATCGAGCGGCCGATGAAGCTTTCCAGGTCGGCGACATTGCCGGACTCCTCGTCCAGCAAGCGGTCGATGACCTTCTGATTCGCCAGCACCCGATATCCTTCCGGCTGGTAGGCGCGAGCCTCGCGCAGGATCTCGCGGAAAATTTCGTAGCAGACCGTCTCCGGGGTCTTCAGCTTGCCGCGCCCCTGGCAACAAAGGCAGGGCTCGCACAACACCTGCTCGAGACTTTCACGCGTGCGCTTGCGTGTCATCTGCACCAGCCCCAACTCGGTGATGCCGATGATGTTGGTCTTGGCGTGATCACGCTCGAGCTGCTTTTCCAAGGTGCGCAAGACCTGCCGCCGATGCTCCTCGTCCTCCATATCGATGAAGTCGATGATGATGATCCCGCCGATATTGCGCAGCCGCAGCTGGCGCGCGATGGCGGTCGCCGATTCGAGGTTGGTCTTGAAGATGGTTTCTTCGAGGGTGCGGTGCCCGACGAAAGCGCCGGTGTTAACGTCGATGGTGGTCATCGCCTCGGCCGGATCGATGATCAGATAGCCACCGGACTTGAGCATGACCTTGCGCTCGAGCGCCTTCTGGATCTCGTCCTCGACGCTATACAGATCGAAGATCGGCCGCTCACCCGGGTAGTGCTCCAGGTGCTCGCTCAGCTCCGGCATCAGTTCACCGACAAACTGGCTGACCTTCTGATAATTCTCCCGCGAGTCGATGCGGATCTTTTCGATACGTGGATTGACCAGGTCGCGCAAGGTGCGCATGGCCAGCGACAGGTCTTCATAGATGATCGAGGGCGCACCTGCGGTCTTCATCTGCCCATCGATCTGCTCCCACAGGCGGCGCAGGTAGCGGATGTCCATGAGAATCTCGTCGCTACCAGCCCCCTCGGCCGCGGTGCGCAGAATGAAGCCGCCGGCCTCCTTGATGCCTTCTGCAGCAATGCACTCGGCCACCACCTGCTTGAGCCTGTCGCGCTCGGCTTCGTCCTCGATTCGCAGCGATATGCCGACGTGGCTGGTCTTGGGCATGTACACCAGATAGCGCGACGGTATCGACAGCTGCGTGGTCAGCCGGGCGCCCTTGGTGCCGATCGGGTCCTTGGTGACCTGGACCACCAGCGCTTGACCTTCATGTACCAGCGCACTGATGGGTTCAACGGCGTTCCCTTCACGACTGGATATTTCCGAAGCGTGGATGAAGGCCGCACGCTCCAGGCCGATGTCGACGAAGGCCGCCTGCATGCCCGGCAGCACCCGCACCACCTTGCCCTTGTAGATATTGCCAACGATGCCGCGGCGCTGGGTGCGCTCGACATGCACCTCCTGCAGGACACCGTTCTCCACCACCGCCACCCGCGACTCCATGGGGGTGATGTTCATCAGAATTTCTTCGCTCATTGTTGTTCTCGGCTGATGGCGGAGGGGTTATGCCAGGCGGTGGAAAACTGCTTGCTTCGGCAATACGCCGCATAAACAGCCTGCATTGCCAGCCCGGTGGAAGGTTCATCCATGGCGTCCAAACTGCACCTCTCGACTGCTTTTGCCTCGTCCCGCCTGCCGCGCCTGTTCTCTACTGGCCTGACGGCAGCCAAACTGACTCGCTGTCTCGATTCTAACGGCATACGCCGCCAAGCCACAGGCTCTATACCGAGCTTTTACACCAGTAACGCAGCCCGTATGTGTCGAGCAACTGGGCCGTTTCGCACAGCGGCAGCCCGACCACCGCGGAATAACTGCCTTCGAGCGAGCTGACGAAGACCGCTCCCCAACCCTGAATCGCGTAGCCGCCCGCCTTGTCCTGCGGCTCACCGCTTGCCCAGTAACGCTCGGCCTCGTCCGCGCTGATCGAGCGAAAGCGCACCCGGCTGGAGACCAGACGCACCTCGCAGCCCGAGTTGTGGGCCAGTGCGATGGCCGTCATCACCTGATGCTCGCGCCCGGACAGCGACTGCAGCATCGCCAGAGCGTCGGCCTTGTTGACTGGTTTGCCGAGGATTCGTTGATCCAGCACCACCGTGGTATCCGCCCCCAGCACACACGCCGAAGCCTGATCGGTCTGCGCCAAGCCCGCCAAGGCCTTCTCCCGGGCCACGCGCTGGACATAGGCGTCAGGTGCTTCCGCGACCCCAGGGGTTTCATCGATGGACACGGCAAGAAGGGAGAACGGAACGCCGATCTGGGTCAGCAGTTCACGGCGTCGCGGGGAGGCTGAAGCGAGAAACAACGCGGGCATGCCGGCTCCTTGGAACGAATGTGCGGAGCAGGTTCGCATATCCAGGCGGGGCTCGGAAGCAGCCCGGCGCCTGGCTTGGCCACGTCAGTAGACGTTGAAGCGCCGACGCGCCCACTGCAAGGCGATGAAGACCCACGGCCAGAGCAGTGCACTGACCGGGACAGGGACGAGGAACAACAAGGTTGGTGGCCGATTGCCGGTCAGCGTATTCAGCCAAAGCTGCACCAGCTGGCCGAGCCCCAGAATCACCATGAGCACCAGGCTCTGCTGCAGCAAGGGAAACATACGCAGGCGCTGTTGCAGGCTGAGCACGAGGAAGATGCTCAGAATCAGCGGCAGTCCGTTCTGCCCCAGCAAGGTGCCGGAAAGTACGTCGAGCATCAGCCCGAAGAAAAACGCCGCGCCCATACCCCCGCGGTGTGGCAGAGCGATTGCCCAATAGGCGATGAACATGCCGAGCCAGAGCGGGCGTGCCAACCCGAAGCTTTCGGGCATGGGCGCCACGCTGAGCAGCAATGCCAGCAGCAGCGACAGCCAGATGACCCAGCCATTGTTCAGCCGTCCGCTGATCATCGCTGCTCCTCGCTCGTCGGCGCCGTCACAGCCGGCGCAGGTGCCGCGGCTGGCGATTGCGTTTCGCCTGTCGGCGCGGCCGGCTCCCCCGTCGCCTCGGCAGCCTCGCGATCGGCCGACTCCTGCGCCTGCGCCGCAGCAGCGGCACGCTCTTCAGGCGTCCGCGAATCGCTGAATACCAGCAGCAGGTAGCGGCTGCGATTGAGCATGGCGGTCGGAATGGCGCGCACGACCAGAAACGGTTGCCCCGAGCCGCGCACCACCTCGGTCACCTGCGCCACCGGATAACCGCTGGGAAAGCGCTGCCCGAGTCCGGAGCTGACCAGCAGATCACCTTCCTTGATGTCCGCCGTCTCGGCGACATGACGCAATTCGAGGTAATCGGGGCTGCCGGTGCCGACCGCAATGGCGCGCAGGCCGTTGCGGTTGACCTGTACCGGAATGCTGTGGGTCACGTCGGTCAGCAGCAACACCCGCGCGGCGTAAGGCATGACCTCGACGACCTGCCCCATCAGTCCACTGGCATCGAGTACCGGTTGCCCAAGAAAGACGCCATCGCGCTCACCCTTGTCGATCAGGATGCGATGGGTAAAGGGATTCGGATCCAGGCCGATCAGCTCGCTGACGATTACCTTGTCGTCGACCAGCGCGGCCGAGTTGAGCAGTTCGCGCAGTCGCACGTTTTGCTCGGTCAACATCGCCAGTTTCTGCAGCCGCCGCTGCATCAGTAGCGCTTCGGCCTTGAGCTTTTCGTTCTCGGCGACCAGGCTGGTACTGCTGCTGAGCTGCTCGGTTGCGCGCTGCCAGGTGCGTACTGGCAGGTCGGCCAGCCAGTAGAGCGGCGTCAGCACCAGGCCCATCTGACTGCGCAGGGGCTTGAGCGTCTCGAAGCGTGCATCCACCACCATCAGCGCGACACAAAGCACGGACAGCACCAGCAGGCGCACACCGAGCAAGGGTCCTTTGGTGAATAGAGGCTTGATGGGCGGGTCCTCGCAGCTACCGGCTACAAACTAACGCGACAAGCCGAGAGCAGGCCTGCGGCTTGCTGTCGGCTTGTGCTTGGAGCTTATCGCTTGGAGATCACTCCGTGGACAGCAGGTCCATGGCGTGACGATCCATCATCTCCAGCGCGCGACCACCACCACGAGCAACACAGGTCAGCGGCTCTTCGGCGACGATGACCGGCAGACCGGTTTCCTGCGCCAGCAGCTTGTCGAGGTCACGCAGCAGCGCGCCACCGCCGGTCAGTACCAGGCCACGCTCGGCGATATCGGACGCCAGCTCCGGAGGCGACTGTTCGAGCGCGCTCTTGACCGCCTGGACGATGGTTGCCAAGGACTCCTGCAGCGCTTCGAGCACTTCGTTGGAGTTGAGGGTAAAGCTGCGCGGCACCCCTTCGGCCAGGTTACGGCCGCGCACGTCGACTTCACGCACATCGCTGCTGGGAAACGCGGTACCGATTTCCTGCTTGATGCGCTCGGCGGTGGATTCGCCGATCAGGCTGCCGTAGTTGCGGCGCACGTAGGTCACGATGGACTCGTCGAAACGGTCACCGCCTACGCGTACCGACTCGGCGTACACCACGCCGTTGAGGGAGATCAGCGCGATCTCGGTGGTGCCGCCACCGATATCGACCACCATGGAACCGCGGGCTTCGTCGACCGGCAGACCGGCACCGATGGCCGCCGCCATCGGCTCTTCGATCAGGAAGACTTCGCGTGCGCCGGCACCCAGCGCCGACTCACGAATCGCCCGACGCTCGACCTGCGTGGACTTGCAAGGAACGCAGATCAGCACACGGGGACTGGGCTGAAGAAAGCTGTTCTCGTGAACCTTGTTGATGAAGTACTGCAGCATCTTTTCGCAGACGCTGAAATCGGCGATCACACCGTCCTTCATCGGGCGGATGGCGTTGATATTGCCAGGGGTCCGACCGAGCATGCGTTTGGCGTCGGTGCCCACCGCGACGACGCTTTTCTGGTTGCCGTGAGAACGAATGGCAACTACGGACGGCTCGTTCAGGACGATGCCGCGATCGCGCACATAAATGAGGGTATTGGCAGTGCCCAGGTCGATCGACAAATCGCTGGAAAACATGCCACGCAGTTTCTTGAACATGGAGAAAGGGCCCTGAGGCAAACGCGTGGGGAAAAAAGTGCCGCAAACTCTAACAATGGTGCGAACTTAGGGCAAGGCGCGCGTCGGCGCGCATACGGACAGACGTGAGCCACTGCGCGAAAAACGAACAGTGACAGCAGTGCTGCCGAACCGACGCCAGACCGCGTCCATGCTACCGACAAGCGCCGCGGACATGTAAGATTGACGGCTTTTCCGGGCTCGAACGCCCACCGCCGCGGCTCGACCCTGCTGCTCTTGTGTCGGTCTTTGCCGACGGAAGGCATATCCGACTCGCTTCCCGCTGGAGAATCCCGATGGCGCTTGAACGCTCCGAGGTGGAAAAGATCGCTCATCTGGCCCGCCTGGGTCTGAATGAAGACGACCTGCCCCGCACCACTGAGACCCTGAACAACATTCTCGGCCTGATCGATCGCATGCAGGCCGTGGATACCACCGGCATCGAACCCTTGGCCCATCCGCTGGAAACCCACCAGCGCCTGCGCGCCGACGTGGTCACCGAAAGCAACCAGCGCGAGGCCTACCAGGCCATCGCCCCGGCCGTGGAAGACGGCCTCTATCTGGTTCCACGGGTGATCGAGTAATGAAGGACGCCGACATGCATCAACTGACCCTCGCCGAGATCGCCCGCGCGCTGGGCGACAAGCAGTTTTCTGCCGAAGAGCTGACGCGCGCGCTGCTGAGCCGCATCCAGCAATTCGATCCGCAACTGAACAGCTTCATCACCGTGACCGAAGAGCAGGCACTGGCCCAGGCTCAGGCCGCCGACGCGCGACGCGCCAAGGGTGAAAACGGCGCGCTCCTGGGTGCGCCGATCGGCCACAAGGACCTGTTCTGCACGCAAGGTACCCGCACCAGCTGCGGCTCGAAGATGCTCGACAACTTCCAGGCGCCCTACGACGCCACTGTGGTCGAGCGTCTGGCCGCGGCAGGAGCCGTGTCGCTGGGCAAGCTGAACATGGACGAATTCGCCATGGGCTCGGCCAACGAGTCGAGCCACTACGGCGCAGTGAAAAACCCCTGGGACCTGAACCGGGTGCCAGGTGGCTCCTCCGGCGGTTCGGCGGCGGCCGTCGCGGCACGCTTGCTGCCTGCTGCAACCGGTAGTGACACCGGCGGTTCGATCCGTCAGCCCGCGGCGCTGACCAACCTCACCGGCCTCAAGCCCACCTACGGCCGTGTTTCGCGCTGGGGCATGATCGCCTACGCCTCCAGCCTCGACCAAGGCGGCCCGCTGGCTCGCACAGCCGAAGACTGCGCCTTGATGCTCGGCGCCATGGCCGGTTTCGATCCGAAGGATTCCACCAGTGTCGACCAGCCGCTGGACGACTACCTGGCGGCACTGGACAAGCCGCTGACGGGTCTGCGCGTCGGCCTGCCGAAGGAGTATTTCGGTGAGGGGCTCGATAGCAAGATTGCCGACGCAGTCATGGCTGCGGTCGAAGAGCTGAAAAAGCTCGGCGCCACGGTGAAGGACATCAGCCTGCCGAACATGCAGCACGCCATTCCTTCCTACTATGTGATCGCGCCGGCCGAAGCCTCCTCCAACCTGTCACGCTTCGATGGCGTGCGCTTCGGTTATCGCTGCGAAAGCCCGGTCGACCTGACCGATCTCTACAAGCGTTCGCGTGCCGAAGGCTTCGGTGACGAAGTCCGTCGCCGCATCATGGTCGGTACCTATGCGCTGTCCGCAGGGTACTACGATGCCTACTACCTGAAGGCGCAAAGGATTCGCCGGTTGATCAAGAACGACTTCGTCAGCGCCTTCGACGAGGTCGACGTGATCCTCGGCCCGACCACGCCGAACCTGGCCTGGAAGCTCGGCGAGAAGAACGCCGACCCGGTCTCGGCCTATCTCGAAGACATCTACACCATCACCGCCAACCTCGCGGGCATTCCGGGTCTGTCGATGCCGGCCGGCTTCATCGACGGTCTGCCGGTGGGCGTGCAGCTGCTGGCCCCTTATTTCCAGGAAAGCCGCCTGCTCAACGTCGCGCACCAGTACCAGCAAGTCACCGACTGGCATAAACAAGCGCCGAGCGGCTTCTGAGGAGAGAGATGATGCAATGGGAAACCGTTATCGGGCTTGAGATCCATGCTCAGCTCGCCACTCAGTCGAAGATTTTTTCCGGCAGCGCCACCACCTTCGGCGCCGAGCCCAATACCCAGGCCAGCCTGGTCGACCTCGGCATGCCCGGCACCCTGCCGGTGCTCAATGCCGAAGCCGTGCGCATGGCCTGCAAGTTCGGCCTGGCCATCGATGCCGAGATCGCCGGCAAGAACGTCTTCGCGCGCAAGAACTACTTCTACCCCGACCTGCCCAAGGGCTACCAGACCAGCCAGATGGACCACCCCATTGTCGGCAAGGGCCACCTGGACATTACCCTGGAAGACGGCACCACGCGGCGTATCGGTATCACCCGTGCGCACCTGGAAGAAGATGCGGGTAAAAGCCTGCACGAAGATTTCCACGGCATGAGCGGGATCGACCTGAACCGCGCCGGCACGCCGCTGCTGGAGATCGTCTCCGAGCCGGACATCCGTAGCGCCAAGGAAGCGGTCGCCTACGTCAAGGCGATCCACGCGCTGGTGCGCTACCTCGGCATCTGCGACGGCAACATGGCCGAAGGCTCGCTGCGTTGCGACTGCAACGTCTCGGTGCGCCCAAAGGGCCAGGCCGAGTTCGGCACCCGCGCCGAGATCAAGAACGTCAACTCCTTCCGCTTCATCGAAAAGGCGATCAACCATGAGGTGCAGCGCCAGATCGAGCTGATCGAGGACGGCGGCAAGGTGGTTCAGGAAACCCGCCTGTACGACCCGAACAAGGACGAGACGCGCTCCATGCGCAGCAAGGAAGAAGCCAACGACTACCGCTACTTCCCCTGCCCCGACCTACTGCCAGTGGTGATCGAGCAGAGCTTCCTTGATGAGGTACGCGCCAGCCTGCCGGAGCTGCCCGTGCAGAAGCGCGAGCGTTTCGAGCGCGAGTTCGGCCTGTCCGCTTACGACGCCACGGTATTGGCAGCCAGCCGCGAAATGGCGGACTACTTCGAAGCCGTACAGCAGGTCTGCGGTGACGCCAAGCTGTCGGCCAACTGGGTAATGGGCGAGCTGTCCAGCCTGCTCAACAAGGACGGACTGGACATCGAGCAATCGCCGGTGACCGCTGAGCAACTGGGCGGCATGATCCTGCGCATCAAGGACAACACCATCAGCGGCAAGATCGCCAAGATGGTCTTCGAGGCGATGGCCGCCGGTGAAGGCTCGGCTGACGAGATCATCGAGAAGAAGGGCCTCAAGCAGGTCACCGACACCGGCGCCATCGAGAAAATGCTCGACGAAGTGCTGGCCGCCAACGCCGAGCAGGTCGAGCAGTACCGCGCCAGCGACGAAGCCAAGCGCGGCAAGATGTTCGGCTTCTTCGTCGGCCAGGCGATGAAGGCTTCGAAGGGCAAGGCCAACCCCGGCCAAGTCAACCAGCTGCTCAAGAGCAAGCTCGAAGGCTGATCGACGAAGGCGGGCCGCCCGGCCCGCCTCGTATCCCCGGTGCGCCCTACCCGGCCCGCGCCGTTGAACGGCTGTCGCTGTTCATGCTCAAACCCCTTCGAGGCCATATAACCGATCACTGGCCGGCATCGGATCGATCCCGCTCGGGAAGGATTGGCGTATGCGAACCAGACTGCTGCTCGTTGCACTGCCCTTCGCCCTGTTCGGCGGCTGTGGCGAAAACCAGGAGGCCTATTCGAAGGCCAGGAACAGTTTTACCCAACAAGGCGTAGCGTCCTATTACGCGCGCAGCTTCCATGGCGAAGAGACCGCCAGTGGCGAAACCTTCAACCAGAACCAACTGGTCGCCGCGCATAAAACGCTGCCTTTCGGTACGCGGGTGAAGGTGACCAACCTCGACAACGGTAAGCAGGTCACCGTGCGTATCGTCGATCGTGGCCCCTTCAAACGCGGACGGATCATCGATCTGTCGCGAGTGGCGGCGGCCCGGCTCGACCTGCTCGAAGACGGCATCGCCAAGGTGAAGATCGAAAAAGTGAGCCGTTAGTCCAGGCCCGCCCACTACCCGGAGTTCCGATGAGTTTGTTGACATTCGCCTACCTGATCGGCGGTCTGGTATTGCTGGTACTAGGCGCCGAAGCGCTGGTACGCGGCGCCGCGAAACTGGCCGCGCGCTTCGGCATCTCGCCGCTGATCATCGGCCTGACCGTCGTCGCCTTCGGCACCAGTGCACCGGAGACGGCGGTCAGCATCCAGGCCTCGCTGAACGGCAACGGGGACATTGCCGTGGGCAACGTGATCGGCAGCAATATCGCCAACATCCTGCTGATCCTAGGTTTATCGGCCCTCGTCGCGCCGCTGCTGGTATCGCGTCAACTCGTGCGACTTGATGTACCGGTAATGATCGGCGCGGGCATCCTGACCTACGCACTTGCCTGGAACGGCAGCGTCAGTCGCCTCGACGGCGCCATACTGCTGGCTTTGCTGCTGCTCTACACCTTGTTTCTGGTCTTCGCCAGCCGACGCGAAAAGAGCCAGGTGGCGGTGGACGAGTTCGCCATCGAGTTCGGCAAAGACGACCAAGCGCGGCCGCTGGGCTGGCTCGTTCAGCTGCTGCTGATCCTGTTCGGGCTGGGCCTGTTGATGGTCGGCTCGCAACTGCTGATCGAGGGAGCGGTGGCCCTGGCTCGAGCACTAGGGCTATCGGAGCTGGTAATTGGCCTGACCGTGATCGCGGTCGGCACCTCGATGCCCGAGCTGGCGACCTCGCTGATGGCGGTTTACCGCGGCGAGCGGGACATCGCTGTCGGCAATATCGTCGGTAGCTGCATTTTCAACCTGCTGCTGGTGCTGGGCGCCGGCGCGCTGGTTTCGACCGACGGCTTGTCCATCTCACCCAATGCCCTGGCGTTCGATCTTCCGGTGATGCTCGCGGTATTCGCTGCCTGCCTACCGATTTTCTTTTCCGGCTACCGCATCAATCGCTGGGAAGGCGTGCTGTTCTTCGGTTACTACCTGGCCTACACGCTGTACCTGGTGCTGTTTTCCACCGGCCTGCAGGCGATCAACCTGTTGCGCCATGCAATGACTTGGTACGTATTGCCCTTGACCGCCGTGACGCTATTGGTGATCTTTCTGCGCGCCTGGAAACACCAGCGCTGACCCCCTTTTTTCTCTGGAGCGACCCTACGTGTCCGCGATGACGTTCGTCTATTTGATAGCCGGCCTGGTGCTTCTGGTGGCTGGCGCTGAAGTGCTGGTGCGTGGCGCGGCCAAGCTTGCGGCACAGTTCGGTATTCCGCCGCTGGTCATCGGCCTCACCGTGGTGGCCTTCGGCACCAGCGCGCCGGAAACCGCGGTGAGCGTGCAGGCCGCGCTCAATGGCAGCGGCGATATCGCTATCGGCAACGTGCTGGGAAGCAATATCGCCAACGTACTGTTGATCCTCGGCATGACGTCATTGGTCGCGCCGCTGATCGTCTCTCGCCAACTGATCCGACTCGACGTCCCGATCATGATCGGCGCCAGCCTGGTTGCCTATGGGTTGGCCTGGGACGGCGCACTCTCCCGGCTCGATGGCGCTCTGCTGTTTGGCGCGGTGATCGGCTACACGCTGTTCTTGATCGTCAGCAGCCGCCGCGCCAACGCCGAGGCAGCGGAGGATGACGAGTTCGCCAAGGAGTTCGGCCTCGACGCGCCCGCCAAACCCTACGCCAGCCTGATCAACGCTGCCCTGATCATTGCCGGCCTGGCGCTGCTGGTCGGCGGCTCGCATTTCCTGGTCGAAGGCGCCGTGTCGCTTGCACGGGCGCTGGGCCTGTCGGAACTGGTGATCGGCCTGACCGTTATCGCCATCGGCACTTCGCTCCCGGAACTCGCCACCTCGATACTCGCGGCCATTCGCGGCGAACGTGATATCGCCGTAGGCAACATCGTTGGCAGCAACATTTTCAACCTGCTCTGCGTGCTGGGCCTGGCTTCGCTGGTGTCGCCGCAAGCGATCGGCGTTGCAGCCAACGCGCTGGCGTTCGACTTCCCGGTCATGATTGCGGTCGCACTGGCCTGCCTGCCCATCTTCTTCACCGGCTACTGCATCAACCGGTGGGAAGGCCTGCTGTTTCTGGCCTATTACGTCGCCTACACGGTCTACCTGGTAATGGTCAGCACCGGACGTGCTTTCGCTGAAACCTTCGGCGACGCACTGATCGGTTACGCCTTGCCGCTGACTGCCATCACCCTGTTGGTGATCGCCAGTCGGGCCTGGAAGCGGCAACCACGATAGCGCGGCCCCGGCAGCACCCGCGGACCAGGCCTGCCAGTTGGCGCAGGCCGACGCGGCCGTTCAACCTTCGCGGCTGTGCAGGCGCGGCAGCTCGACGACCTGCCCAGTCTCCTCGTCGTCCAGCCGGCTGAGCGTGCCGTCGACGACCGCACCGTTTTCCATGCTCAGCTGGCGATAGCGAATGTTGCCGCGCACCCGCGCGTTGGAGTGCAGTTCGAGCAGGTGTTCGACGACCAGGTCACCGACGACGGTGCCATCGATCAGGGCGTCGTAGCTGCTGACGTTGCCTTCTATCCGCCCTTCGGTGCTCAATGCCAGCAGGCTCTGGGTGCCCGGTTTGTGGCAGACGTTGCCCATCACTGCGCCATTTATCTTCAGCCCCTCGTCGAATTCCATGTCGCCAGTCAGCGAGACATTGCTGGATATCAGGCTCGAAAACCGATCGATAGTGACGCTCACGGGACGCTTTTTGCCGAACATCGATTCACTCCAAGGTGTTAGCGGACTTTCTTCTGCTGTTTGAAAAAGGCCAGGTCGGTCTGCAACCGTTCGACCTGGGCCGACAGGGTTGCGATACGCCCGAGCAACTGTTCCTGGGTCGCCTCGGCCTCCCGATGCTGCAGCCGGCCCTGCTCCAGTGCCTGTTCGAGTGAGCGGTTTTCCGCGTCGAGCGCCATGAGCTGATCCTCGTGATCGGCCGTGTCCTCCAGGCGCAGATGCACCAGCGTACCGTTCAGGCCAAGCAGCAGAAGGCTGACCCAGAGCCATGCTCGCGAGCGAGGAGCGGTCCGCAGCTGATGCTCGGCCCGCACCAGCTGGCGCGTATCGGGCCTAGTCTTCAGCCTGAACATCGCGATCGCCAATCCGGTCCAGTTCACCCAGGGCCAGGAAGCGCTGCGGGTCGACGAAGCGCCCCTTGTGCAACACCTCAAAATGAAGATGCGGGCCGGTCGAGCGCCCGGTCGAACCCACCGCACCGATCCGCTGCTCGGGGGTTACGACCTCACCGGCCCGCACATCGATTCGGGAGAGGTGGGCGTAGCGGGTCCTCAGCCCGTTGCCGTGGTCGAGCACGACCAACTGGCCATAGCCACCGCGGGTACCGGCGAAGCGAACCCGTCCACCGGCCGCGGCTCGAACCTCGGAACCGGTACGCAGCGAAAAATCGACGCCGGAATGGAAGGCCGCCTGCTTTCGGAAGGGATCGATGCGATTACCGAACACCGAGCCGAGACGCGCTTCGCCGACCGGGCGCCGCGACGGTATCGCCATCAGGGCCGCATTGCGTTCGGCGACACGCTGCAACAGGCCGTCCAGCACCATCCGCAGGCAGCTTGCGGACGCCTCACCCAGGGCAAGCTGCTCCAGCGGCAGGCCATCATCCTGCAACGGCCCTCCCTTGAGGCAGCCACGCGGCGGCAGCAGGGGCCCGCCCTGACCGGCGCCATCCTCCGGGCGCTGCGGTACCAACTCCGGCAACAGGCTTGGATCGAGTGCGGAAAGTTGTGCGTGAAGGACGCGCTGTTCGCCCAGCATCTGCTGCAGCGCGAGCACGTCGGACTCCAGGGACCGCAGTCGCCCGACCACCTTGCCGACCCGCGCGACCGCAAAGTGCCCCTCGCTGTCTGCGACCGGTTCGTCTACATCGGCAGACGCATAGTCCGCAGTGTGTCGGTCCTGCCCAAGCCAGTAGCCGCCGGCGAAGGTGCCGAGGTTCAGAAGCAGGAGCAACGCCAGGCTAGCGCCGAGGCCAGGTCGCGGATTGACGACGCGGCTGGGCGTACGGGTCAACGAGCGGCTCGAAGATGTGAATAACGGCATTTACGCTCCCCGGAAAACAAGCGGGCTCGTCATGCAGACCAGCCATTGAACATCCGGGGCAATGTGCAGGATTCACTGTTTTATTTCTGCGGCCTGCTGAACGATTGCGACCACCTCGCCACGACCGCGTGTCGGAAAATCGAAGGCGGTCACAACCCATGTAGCGGCGTCTAGATCCAGCCCAGCCAACCGAGCACGAACAAGCCGATATTGATGGTGACCACCGCCATCAGGGTAGTCAGCACAATGATGATCGCAGCGAGCTGATGGTTGGCATTGGTCGCCCGCGCCATCACGAAACTGGCCGATGCGGTCGGGCAGGCGAAATAGAGGAACAGGATGCCGAGCTCGGCGCCCCGGAAGCCGAACAGCCAGGCGCCGAGCGTGGCCAATGTCGGCAGCCAGACCATTTTCATCAAACTCGCCCCCAGCGCGATGCGGCTGCTTTCACGCAGGACCGAAAGCGACAGCGTGCCGCCAATGCAGATAAGCGCCAGCGGCAGAGTCATCTGAGCGAAATACTGCCCCGACGTCATCAGCCAGTCCGGCAGCGGTACCTGCCAATAGGCAAAGGGGACGGCGGCCGTCACGCCAATGATCAACGGGTTGCGCGCAATGCTGAGCAGGATCGCGCTGACGCTGGTACGCCCCTCGGGGTTGTAGATCGCCAGGATCAATGCCGACAGGCTGTTGTAGACGAGTATCACGATGCCAGCCAGCACACCGCCGAGGGACAAGCCATAGTCCCCATAGAGACTGGTGGCGAGCGCCAGACCGACGATGCCATTGTTGCCGCGAAAGGCGCCCTGGACATAAACGCCACGGTCCGCATGCGGGCAGCGCCAGAGCGCCCAGGCCCAGGCGAGGAAGAAGGTCGTGATCGTGGCGACGACGTAATAGCTCAGCAATGCCGGCTGAAGCGCCGCGTCCAGATCGGCCCTGATGATCGACAGGAATAGCAGCGTCGGCATCGTGGCCTTGAATACGAGCGACGAGGCGGTGTGAATGAAGGTCGCGTCTATCCAGGCCAACCGCTTGAGGGCGACACCGACGAACAGCATGACGAACACCGGAGCGGTGATGCCCAGGGTCTGGATGGCAACGGAAAGCATGAACGCACTCGGGAAGCGAAGTCCGCCCTATGTTAACCGCAGATCCGTGGCAGCGGTCTCGACCGCGAAAGGGGCGGCATCGCAGTCGCAGTTCGCGGACAAGACCGCAGCCGCAAGGGCCGGGCCGACCCTGCAGGATGTACCAACAGCCGGAAGGCCGTGACCTAATGCATTCCGGCGGCCCGATCCTGGCCAGGCCCGCGCAAGCCCAGCCAGGAACGACTCAACGCCGTACCGGGCGCTTCTGCAGCTTGCGCTGCAAGGTCCGCCGGTGCATGCCCAGCGCGCGCGCCGTGGCGGAAATGTTGCCGTCGTGCTCGCCGAGAACGCGCTGGATGTGCTCCCACTGCAGGCGGTCCACGGACATTGGATTTTCCGGCACCAGGGTGTCCAGGTCGGCATGCTTGGACAGCAACGCGGCGAGGACATCGTCGGCATCGGCAGGCTTGCACAGGTAGTTGCAGGCGCCCCGCTTGATGGCCTCGACGGCGGTAGCGATGCTCGAATAGCCGGTCAGGATCAGCACCTTCATTTCCGGATCGAGTTCAAGCAACTTGGGCAGCAGAACCAGGCCGGAGTCGCCGTCCATCTTGAGATCCAGCACGGCGTAGTCAGGCAGCTCCTGCTTGGCCATCTCCAGGCCTTCCTCGGCCGAGCCGGCAATGCTGACGTGCAGACCACGCCGGCTCATGGCGCGCGCCATGACGCGGGTAAACGTCGGGTCGTCATCTACCAGCAACAGGTGGGGCTGCTCTTCGCCTTCGTGCTGCAACTCTTCGGTCATGTCTAGATTCCTCGCGTTTGGGTCACGTCAGGTTCAGGCCCGCATCGAACCATGCGGCAGGCGCAGTTCGGTCAGGGTGCCACCCTCTTCGTGATTGTAAAGCTTCACCGTTCCGCCCGCGCGGGTCACGCTGGCCTGACTCAAAAACAGCCCAAGGCCGAACCCCTTGCCCTTGGTGGTGATGAAAGGTCTGCCGATCTGTTCGGCGATGGCCAGCGGCACGCCGGCGCCATGGTCGCGAATGGTCAGTCTGATCCACTGCGCGTCCCAATCCAGGCGGATATCCAGATCGTCAGGATTGGCATCAGTGGCATTGTTCAGCAGGTTGAGCAGGGATTGGCCGAGGTCGGCCGGCGGCATCAGGCGCGGTGGCGTGCCCTTGCCCAGACACTGGAAGCGATAGGTGGCCTCCGGATGCATCAGGTGCCAGCGCTGCAGCACCGATTCGACCCACTCGCGCACGGTCTGCTCGACGACCGCCTGACGGCGGTCGGCCTCGGCGGCACGCACCAGCTGACGCAAGCTTTCCTTGCACAGCTGCACCTGCGATTGCAGCAGCGCCAAGTCATCGTTCAGCTGAGGCTCCGGATGCTCCTGGCGCAGCTCCTTGAGCAGCACGCTCATCGTGGCCAACGGGGTGCCCAGCTCATGCGCGGCGCCCGCCGCCTGGGTCGCCACGGCCAGCAGCTGCTGATCCCGCATGCTTTCTTCCCGTCGCTGGGCCTGGAGCTGCTCCTGACGTCGTAACTGCTCGGCCATGCGCGCCACGAAGAAGGTGATCAGGGCGGCGGCCAGGGCGAAGCTCAACCACATCCCGTAGACCAGCAAGGTGGTGCGATCGACCGGCGGCACGATCACCGGGTCGTACCACACCAGCATCAGGGTGTAGCCGGCCAACGCAAGTCCGGACAACACGACCGAATACAGCCAGGGCAGCGTCGCCGCGGCGATAGTCAACGGCACCAGATAATAGGAAACGAAGGGGTTGGTCGAGCCGCCCGAGTAATAAAGCAACGCGCTGTGGATCAGCAGGTCGGTGGCCAGGTGCACCGCATATTCGAGTTCGGTCACCGGCCAGGGACCACGCAGGCGCAGTGCCGTGCCCAGGCAGATCATCGCCGAGACGGCCAGGGTCACCCCGAGATGAAACCAGGGCAGGCCGAACAGTTGCGTCGCGTAGGCCAGCCCCACCGCGCCCGCCTGAGCAGCGAGCACGAGGATGCGGATCAGGATGAGCAGGCGAAGGTTCTGGCGGCTGGCGGACAGCAAGTGAACGGATGCGTACATGGGGTCTCCAAAGAGCCGCGAGTATAACCAAGCGACCCGAAGCTCAGCTGATCTGCGGCAACGCGACGCACGAAAAACTGCATGTCGCCAGGCAAAAGGCTAAAGTCTTTGCGCCGCACCGCTGGTGCTATCGAATTCAGGAGTTTTCATGTTCGTAACCCTACCTCGCAGCGTTGCGCTGCTGGCCTGTATCGCTACGCTGCCCGTCGTTGCCGACGAGCAACACTATAACCAGATCTCGTTACGCGCCGAAGCCACGAGCGAGGTGGCCCAGGACCGCATGCATGTCACGCTGTACAGCGAAGCGCAGCACGAAGATCCGGCGCAGCTCGCCGCAGAGACCACCAAGACCATGAACAAGGCACTGCAACGCGCGCGGCAAGCGAAAGGCGTGGTGGTCAGCCAGGGCAGCCGCAGCAGCTATCCGGTCTACGAAGAGAAAGGCCAGCAGATTACCGCCTGGCGCGAACGCGCCGAGCTGCGGCTGGAAAGTGGCGATTTCGCCACCCTGTCCAAGCTGACCGGCGAGCTGATGCAGGATCTGAAGATGGGCAGCATGCAGTTCAGCGTTTCCGACGCGATCCGCAAGCAGAACGAAGACGCCCTGCTCAAGGATGCGGTCGCCGCCTTCCGCGCCCGTGCGCAGCTGGCCACCGAAGCCCTGGGCGGCCGCGATTACCGAATCGTCAGCCTCAACCTGGCGAGCGGTGGCGGCTACCAGCCGGAGATGCGCAACTTCGCGATGAAGACCATGGACGCCATGCCGACACCCGAGATCGAGGCCGGCACCCGCCAGATCAGCGTCAACGCCGACGGCGTGATCGAAGTACAGATGCCCTGATCGACAACGCCGGGCAGCGAGGCTCGGGGCATTTCGCCTCGCCCTTGCCTGCTCGAGCTCGACGTTATCGCGGCGACGGTAGCCGCCGACGAAACGCAGAAACGAAAACGCCGCGAACTTCGCGGCGTTTTGCGTCGTGGCAGAGCTTAGATGTAGTAAGCCTTCAGCGGCGGGAAGCCGTTGAATTCCACCGCGCTGTAACTGGTGGTGTAGGCACCGGTGGAGAACCAATAGAGACGGTCGCCACTCGAGAGGTTCAGCGGCAGGCCGTACTTGTAATGCTCGTACATGATGTCGGCGCTGTCGCAGGTCGGGCCGGCGATCACCACCTCTTCCATCTCGCCCTTCTTCTCGGTCCAGATCGGGAACTTGATGGACTCGTCCATGGTTTCGATCAGGCCGCTGAACTTGCCCACGTCGGTGAACACCCAGCGCTCCACCGCGGTACGCGACTTGCGCGAGACCAGGACCACTTCGGACACCAGCACGCCAGCGTTGGCGATCAGCGAACGACCCGGCTCCAGAATGATCTCGGGCAGGTCATCGCCGAAGTCGTCCTTCAGGAAGCGGATGATCTCGTCGGCGTAGGTGGTCAGATCGTTGGTCTTGGCGATGTAGTTGGCCGGGAAGCCACCGCCCATGTTGATCATCTTGAGGATGATGCCGTCTTCTTCCTTCAGGCGCTCGAAGATCACCTTGACCTTGGCGATGGCGGCGTCCCAAACGTCGATGTCGCGCTGCTGCGAGCCCACGTGGAAGGAGATCCCGTAAGGATCCAGGCCCAGTTGCTTGGCCAGGATCAGCAGGTCCAGGGCCATATCGGTCTGGCAGCCGAACTTGCGCGACAGCGGCCAGTCGGCGGTGTTGGAGCCTTCGGTGAGGATCCGAACGTAAACCTTCGAACCCGGCGCGGCCTTGGCGATGTTGCGCAGGTCGGCTTCCGAGTCGGTGGCGAACATGCGCACACCCTTGTCGTAGAAGTAGCGGATGTCCTTGGCTTTCTTGATGGTGTTGCCGTAGCTGATACGTTCCGGGCCGACGCCGGTGGCCATGACCTTGTCCAGCTCGTAGATCGAGGCGATGTCGAAGTTCGAACCTTTATCGCGCAGCAGCTCGGTGATCTCGGTGGCCGGGTTGGCCTTCACCGCGTAGTAGATCTTGGCGAACGGGAAGTTGCGGACCAGTTGGTCGTATGAATCACTGATGATTTTGGTGTCGATGACGACGAACGGGGTTTCGCGCTCATCGGCGAAGGCCTTCATCTTCTGGAAGGTTTCTCGCGGATAGTAGTCTTCGATCTTGATCGACATGCAGGGCTCCAGTTGGCGGAACGGAAGAGTGTGCAGGGGGTGGCACAAGGCCGCGAACGTCTGACAGTTTCCCCATTTTGGTTCGCCTACTTCCCAAGGCATGTCGCCGAGCATCACCGGTCCCGGTGAACCTGCAAGCCGTGCTCGCGGGGTTCGAAAACCGGCAACCTCTCGTCGTCAGTACTTGAGCCGGATGGATCGTTTCCAGCATGGACGTTCGGGCGCGAACTTTAGAACCACAGCTGTTCGAGATCAACGAAAAATCCGTACTCACTCCCTTTTTCGAACGGTCTTGGCAAACCTACCGTATTCAAACCGACCGATATGACGCGGGGATGTTCCGATCGCATCGCCCCACCGCCTGCATTCGACGCCTTGAGCTGGCGCGCGAACAGCGCTGCTGCTTGCCGCTCCGCCGGCCGTAGCGACGGCAACAGCCGATATCGCTACGGCTTTGCTGCTATAATCGCCGGCTTTTTCTGACACGTTTTCCATACCGGGACCGCCATGACCACCCAGGCCGCCGAAGTCGCGAAGCGCCGCACCTTCGCCATCATCTCCCACCCCGACGCGGGCAAGACCACCATCACCGAAAAGCTGCTGTTGATGGGCAAGGCGATTGCCGTGGCCGGTACCGTGAAGTCGCGTAAATCCGACCGTCACGCGACCTCCGACTGGATGGAAATGGAGAAGCAGCGCGGCATCTCCATCACCACCTCGGTGATGCAGTTCCCCTACCGCGAGCACATGATCAACCTGCTCGACACCCCCGGTCACGAAGACTTCTCGGAAGACACCTACCGCACCCTGACCGCGGTGGATTCGGCCTTGATGGTCCTCGACGGCGGTAAGGGCGTCGAGCCACGCACCATCGCCCTGATGGACGTGTGCCGCCTGCGTGACACGCCCATTGTCAGCTTCATCAACAAGCTCGACCGCGACATTCGCGACCCGATCGAGCTGCTCGACGAGATCGAGGCGGTCCTCAAGATCAAGGCCGCGCCGATCACCTGGCCGATCGGTTGCTACCGCGACTTCAAGGGCGTGTATCACCTCAAGGACGACTACATCATCGTCTACACGCCGGGCCACGGGCATGAGCGCACCGACGTCAAGATCATCCAGAAGCTTGACTCCGACGAAGCGCGCAAGCACATCGGCGACGAGTACGACCGCTTCGTCGAACAGCTGGAGCTGGTTCAGGGCGCCTGCCACGAGTTCGACCAGGACGAATTCATCAAGGGCCAGCTGACCCCAGTGTTCTTCGGCACCGCGCTGGGCAACTTCGGTGTCGACCATGTGCTCGATGCCGTGGTCGATTGGGCCCCGCGCCCGCTGCCGCGTGAAGCCAACGAGCGGGTCGTCGAGCCGACCGAAGACAAGTTCACCGGCTTCGTCTTCAAGATCCAGGCGAACATGGACCCCAAGCACCGCGACCGTATCGCCTTCATGCGCATCTGCTCGGGCAAGTACGAAAAAGGCATGAAGCTGCGCCACGCGCGCATCGGCAAGGACATCCGCATCGCCGATGCCCTGACCTTCTTCTCCAGCGAGCGTGAGCAGTTGGAAGAAGCCTGGGCCGGAGACATCATCGGCCTGCACAACCACGGCACCATCCAGATCGGCGACACCTTCACCGAAGGCGAAAACCTCGGCTTTACCGGCATCCCGCACTTCGCGCCGGAACTGTTCCGCCGTGTGCGCCTGAAGGACCCGCTGAAATCCAAGCAGCTGCGTCAGGGCTTGCAGGAACTGGCCGAAGAAGGCGCCACCCAGGTGTTCTTCCCCGAGCGCAACAACGACATCATCCTCGGCGCGGTCGGCGTGCTGCAGTTCGACGTCGTCGCCAGCCGGCTGAAGGAGGAATACAAGGTCGAGTGCGCCTACGAGGCGATCAACGTCTGGTCGGCCCGCTGGATTGAGTGCGACAACGAGAAGAAACTCAAGGAATTCAGCGACAAGGCCTACGAGAACCTGGCGGTCGATGGCGGTGGTCACCTGACCTATCTCGCCCCGACGCGGGTAAACCTGAGCCTGATGGAAGAGCGCTGGCCGGAAGTGAAGTTCAGGGCGACGCGCGAGCATCACTAAGCGAGAAATCCCCCACAGCCGCCACTTGGTCGATAGGCTATGTTCAGCTATCGACCTTTGGGGACACGGCATGCGCCACCTTCTGTTTCTTTCCGCCTTGCTTGCCTCTGCCGCTCAGGCAGGGGTGCTGATCAACAGCCCCTACTGGGTCGTGGCACTGACCTGCTCGAATAATCAGGCGTGCTACGCCGCGAGCAACGGCAGCTACACCGGTTCATTGAACGGTGCACGACGCTTCGACGATCAGACCCAAGCCACGAAGTTCTTGAACAGCCTGACCTCCAGTCTGCGGGACAAATCTCCACGTCTGGAGCAGCACACGGAGCCGCAATGCGTGGAGTCCAGCGGTAACCGCGCGTACCAGGGGCGCCCCTGCTGAGCTGCTTTGACCCGCCTGTTTCACAGGGATTGTGAAATGCCCAATGAACGAGCCTCCATCGAACAACGCCAGTTCGCCCGACACCTTCGATACCAACTCACCGATTGCGAGCGCCTGCTGTGGCGGCAGCTACGCAATCGTGGTTTGGCAGGGTTCAAGTTCCGGCGGCAGCACCCGTGGCCGCCCTATGTGCTGGACTTCTATTGTGCCGAGCTGCGGCTGGTGGTCGAACTCGATGGCGGCCAGCACTATGACGATGCCGGACTGGCGAAGGACCGCTTGCGCACCGAGTACTTGAAGCGGCAGGGACTGGGCGTTCTGCGCTTCAGCAATCTGGATGTACTGCAGAATCTCGACGGTGTACTCGCTGAGCTGCTGCGCTGGGTCGACGCGCGGCCCCCTCACCCCAACCCTCTCCCCAAAGGGGCGAGGGAGCTGGACTGAGCGCGCCGGATGATGGTGGTTTATCTGTAACGGAATAGGTCGCCTCGCGGATCAGCGACTCAAGGGGCTACGTATTTCGACTGTGGTTTGACTGAGCTTTTGCGCTGGATCGAAACCCGCCCCCTTACCCCAACCCTCTCCCCAGAGGGGGAGGGGGCTGGATTGAGCGCGCCGGATGATGGTGGTTTGTCTGTAACGGAATAGGTCGCCTCGCGGATCAGCGACTCAAGGGGCTACGTATTTCGACTGTGGTTTGACTGAGCTTTTGCGCTGGATCGAAACCCGCCCCCTCACCCCAACCCTCTCCCCAGAGGGGAGAGGGAGCTGGATGGAGCGCGCCGGATGATGGTGTTTATCGGTAACGGAATAGGCCGCCTCATGGATCAGCAACTCAAGTGCTGCGCATTTCGGAGGTGATCTGGCTGAGCTTTTGCGCTGGATCCAAACCCGCCCCCTCACCCCAACCCTCTCCCCAGAGGGGCGAGGGAGCTGGATTGAGCGCGCCGGATGATGGTGGTTTATCTGTAACGGAATAGGCCGCCTCTTGGATCAGCGACTCAAGGTGCTGCGTATTTCGCGGTGGTTTGACTGAGCTTTTGCGCTGGATCGAAACCCGCCCCCTCACCCCAACCCTCTCCCCAGAGGGGCGAGGGAGCTGGATTGAGCGCGCCGGATGATGGTGGTTTATCTGTCACGGAATAGGTCGCCTCGCGGATCAGCGACTCAAGGGGCTGCGTATTTTGACTGTGGTTTGACTGAGCTTTTGCGCTGGATCGAAACCCGCCCCTCACCCCAACCCTCTCCCCAGAGGGGCGAGGGGGCTGGATTGAGCGCGCCGGAGGATGGTGGTTTATCTGTAACGGAATAGGCCGCCTCGTGGATCAGCGACTCAAGGTGCTGCGTATTTCGAAGGTGGTTTGACTGAGCTTTTGCGCTGGTTCGCCCCCCCTCACCCCAACCCTCTCCCCGGAGGGGCGAGGGGGCTGGATTGAGCATGCCGGATGATGGTGGTTTATCTGTAACGGAATAGCCATCCAGCGGATCAGCAACTTGAGGGGCAGCCCGCTTCAAAGGTCTGACTGAGCTACCGCGTTGGATCGAAACCCGCCCCCTCACCCCAACCCCTCTCCCCAAGGGGCGAGGGAGCAGGATTGAGCGCGCCGGATGATTGTAGGTCATGCGAAACGGGGTGCAGTCCGGCTAGCACATCGGCCAGCTACTCAGCATGCGAGGCCAAGCTGACTACCCGTCGTTCGGCTTACACGAAACCAGTCCCCTCTCCCCATTGGGGAGAGGGCTAGGGTGAGGGGGCGGAGTTCCGGCGGGTGACGTCGCCGAGGCCATCACGCCGAAGGCAGTCATCCCTACTCGCCTTCCTCATCAAGCGTAAAGGCCACCACCGAATCGCCGATCTTCGTGCCGAACGAGCCATGGCCGCCCGCCATCTGCACGACGTACTGCTTGCCGGTTTTCTCCGACACGTAGGTCATCGGCGTCGCCTGGCCGCCGGCGGGCAAGCGGCCCTTCCAAAGCTGTTCGCCGGTCTGCAGGTCATAAGCGCGCAGGTAGTAGTCCAGCGTGCCGCTCATGAAGGCCACGCCGCCTGCGGTAACGATCGGGCCACCCAGCGCGGGGGTGCCGACCGGCAGCGGGAGGGGAATTGGCGCACTGTCGCGGCTGGTGCCGTTCTTGTGCAGCCAGATCTTCTTCATGGTGCGTAGATCAAAGCCGGTCACATACCCCCACGGCGGGCTCTGGCAGGGCAAGCCCAGCACCGACATGAAGGGTTTGAGGGTGACCATGTACGGCGCGCCCAGGTTGGGTTGCAGGCCGGTCTCGCCACCGCCGGTGCGCAGGTTCGGGTCCACTTCGCTGCGCTTGACCATGGTGGAGACGAACGCCAGGTAATTGGGCGCGCCGAACAGGATCTGCCGACTCGGGTCCACCGCCACGGATGGCCAGTTGAAGGTGCCGACGTTGCCCGGATAGATCAACGAACCTCCTTCGGACGGCGGCGTGAAGTCCCCCTCGTAGCGCAGCTTGCGGAACTGGATGCGGCACATCATCTGATCCAGCGGCGTGCCGCCCCACATGTCGTGCTCGTACAGCGGCTCGTCCGGTGCATAGCTGACCGACGAGACGGGCTGGGTAGGTGCGGTGAATTCACCGTAGTCGGTGCCCTGCGGCACGGCGATCTCCTTAACCGGCACGATGGGCTCGCCGGTGCGGCGGTCGAGAATGTAGAGGTCACCGCGTTTGGTCGGCTGGATGATCGCCGGCACCTTGCCCTCGGGGCGATCGATGTCGACCAGCGTCGGCTGCGAAGGCAGGTCGCGGTCCCAAAGATCGTGATGCACCGTCTGGAATTCCCAGCGAATCTTGCCGGTTTCCAGATCCAGCGCCACCAGGGTGTCGGTAAAGCGCTCGGTTTCCGGCGTACGCGGTTCCGCCCATTGATCCGGTGTCTGGTTACCGGTGGGGATGAAGACCAGCCCCAAGGACTCGTCGGCGACCGAGGTTGTCCACCAGTTCGGCGTGCTGCGGGTGAAGGTTTCGCCCGGCACAGGCTCGGAGGCGTCCGGGTTGCCCGGGTCGAAATACCAGACCAGCTCGCCGCTGTGCACGTCGTAGGCGCGCACCACCCCGCCGGGAGAATCCACCGCACCGTTATCGGTAACCGAGCCACCGACAATCACCAGCTTCTCGGTCACGACCGGCGGTGAAGTCGGCAGGTAGACGCCCAACGCGCCGTCGCCAAGGCCTTCTTTCAGGTCGACCACGCCGGCATTGCCGAAGTCCTCACAGGGCTTGCCGTCGCCAGGGTCCAGCGCAATCAGCGTCGCGTCATTGGTCGGCAGGAACAGGCGCCGCTCGCAGCGGGCGGCGGGCTGATTTGGCTGTCCGGTCGAGGCCGCCGCGGCGTAGCGCACACCATCGTGGAACGCCAGGCCGCGACAGGTCATGTGCTGGTAGTACTCGGCCTTGCGATTGATGTTCGGGTCGTAGCGCCAGCGTTCCTCGCCGGTATCGGCGTCCAGGGCGATGGCGATGCTGTGCGGGGTACAGATGAACAGGCTGTCGCCGACCTTGAGCGGCGTCACCTCGTAGGTGAACTCACCGGGATCATTCGGCCCGGGCAGGTCGCCCGTGTGGTATTCCCAGGCTTTTGTCAGCTTGTCCACATTGCGCGGGGTGATCAGGTCAGCGGTGGAATAGCGATCGCCTTGCTCGGATCCGCCATACGCCGGCCATTCACCCGTCGAGCGGCCGGCCTGCCCCTGCGGGTTGAGGCCTTGCATCTGCGCATCGCTGAACGCGCCGTTGATCGAGTGATAGTCCTGCGTCCAGGAGAACACGGCCATCAAGGCGCCGGCCACCAGGCCGATGCCGAGCAGGCCGCTGGCGCCATCGCGCCAGACCAAGCGGTCACTGACGTAGCGATTGACGAAGGGCAGGATCAGCCAGAGGCCGAGGATGCACCACAGGTCGATCCGTGGTGCCAGCTGCCACCAGTCGAAGCGAACCTCGTAGATCGTCCACGCCAGCGTCGCCAGCAGCAGCACCGCATACAGCCAGATCGCCGCACGGTGCCGGACGAACAGCAACCCGGCCACCACCAGCAAGCCGATGCCCGCGATCAGGTAATACCACGACCCTCCCAGCGCGGCGAGATAGCCGCCACCGAGCGCCATCAGCGCGCCCAGCACCAGCACCACCAGGGCGGTCAGCGTGATCCGTAAAGGACGGGGGCCGTATTCGATACTCATCGCAGTCTCCAGCCGGTTCGTTTTCTCGAAGCAAAAGCGGATGGATGGCGTTCAGCTAACCCCATCCGTCTAACAGTGGATGCGGCAGAACCGCCTTAGTTCAGCATTTTTAGCCCTACCTCAGGCCGTTGCACCGACCGCCAGAGGCTGTGCCTCGGGCCGTTTGATCACCGCATAGATCACCCCGGTGACCACGCTGCCGGCGAGGATGGCCGCCAGGTAGAGCAACGCATGGTTGATCGCATTGGGGATCAGCAGCACGAATAGCCCACCATGGGGCGCCAGCAGCTTGGCGCCGACCGCCATGGACAGCGCGCCGGTCAGCGCACCGCCGGCGATGCTGGCCGGGATCACCCGCAGCGGGTCCTTCGCGGCGAAGGGGATCGCGCCTTCGGAAATGAAGCAGCAACCGAGCACCAGCGCGGCCTTGCCGGCTTCGCGCTCGGTCTGGGCGAACTTGCGACGGGCGATCAGCGTGGCGATGCCCATGCCGATCGGCGGGACCATGCCGGCGGCCATGGTGGCGGCCATCGGCGCGTAGCTCTGCGAGGCGAGCAGCCCGACCGAGAACGCGTAGGCCGCCTTGTTGACCGGCCCGCCGAGGTCGACGCACATCATGGTGCCGAGCAGCAGCCCGAGCAGAATGGCATTGGACGTGCCCATGGTGTCGAGGAACTCGGTGAGTCCGGCCAGCATCTTCGCCACTGGGGTGCCGACGATGTAGATCATCACCAGCCCGGTAAACAGGCTGGCCAACAGCGGGATGATCAGGATCGGCTTGAGCGATTCGACACTGGCCGGCAAGGGAATCCAGCGGCTCACGGCTTTGGCCGCGTAGCCGGCGACGAAACCGGCAATGATGCCGCCGATGAAGCCCGCGCCGAGGGTGCCGGCCAGCAAACCGCCGATCATGCCGGGCGCAAGGCCGGGCCGGTCGGCGATGGAATAGGCGATGTAGCCGGCCAACAGCGGCACCATCAGCTTGAAGGCCGTCTCGCCGCCGATCTGCATCAGTGCGGCGGCCAGGGTCCCCTCCTCCTTGAACGCCTCGATACCAAAGACGAACGACAGCGCGATCATCAGGCCGCCGGCAACGACCATCGGCAACATGTAGGACACGCCGGTCAGCAGGTGCTTATAGACGCCGGTCTTCTCGCCCTTCTGCTCCGCGGCGCCAGCGCCAGCGCTAGCCGCCGCGCCGCCACTGAGCACCGCACCTTCTGCCAGCGCGCGATCCAGCGTCGCCTCGGGTTGCTTCAGCGCCACGCCGGTGCCACAACGAAACACCCGCTTGCCGGCGAAGCGCGCCACGTCGACCTCGATGTCGGCGGCGAGCAGCACCACATCGGCCTCCTCGATGGCCTGGGGGTCGAGCACGTTGCGCGCGCCTACCGAGCCGCGGGTTTCCACTTGCAAGTCATAGCCTTTGCGCACCGCCGCCTGCTGCAGCGCTTCGGCCGCCATGAAGGTGTGCGCGACACCGGTCGGGCAGGCGGTAATGGCCACCAGCTTGGGCTTGCCGCCGGCCGGCGCAGCGTCGGCGTCATCGGTCTGTGGCAGTTCGGTGGCCGTCTCGGCGGCGCTGCGCAGAAAGCCCTCCGGGTCGAGCAAGGCTTCGGATGGCGTCGATTGCACCACGCGCTTGCCGACGAAACGCTGCAGCGACAGCGGCCCGGTCTTGACCACCACGACCAGGTCGGCGTTGGCGATCTGGGCCGGCGTGAGCGGCGAGCCGATGGCCTTGGGGTCGTGGACCTCCACGGCGGTCGACCAGCCCAGGCGCTGGGCCGCCGCTTCAAGCAGGCGTGACGTCAGCACGCTGGTGACCATTCCGTTGGGACAGGCCGTGACGATGAGCAGATTCATTCCTTCACCTCTTATTTGAATTATTGGCTGAGCGGCTCAAGCCGTGTGGCGGTCTCGAGCTCGGCCAGTTGCGCTCGGTCGGTAATCCCGAAGCCCACCTGCCCCACCGCCTGCGCGGCGATCGCGGTGGCATGCGCGAGGGTGCGTTCGGCGGGCCAGCCTTCGAGCAGGCCGTGGAGCATGCCGGCCAGCAACGAGTCGCCGGCGCCAACGGTGCTGACCACCTGGACCTTCGGCGGACGCGCGTGCAAAGCCCCGCTCGGCGAGAACCAGCTAACCCCCTCGGCGCCCTGGGAAATCACCACATGCTCGATTCCTTCGCGCCGCAACGCCTCGGCCTCGACGGCCAGTGCGTTTGAACCCGCGAGCTCGACCCCGCGCGCCTCGCCCAACTCTTCTTCGTTGGGCTTGATCAGCCAGGGTGACGCGGCAAGGCCTTCGCGCAGCGCCGCACCGCTGGTGTCCAGCGCGACGCGCGCGCCGAGCGCCTTGAGCCGTTGCAGCAGCTCGACGAACCAGGGCACCTCGATACCGCGCGGCAGGCTGCCGGCGACGACGACGAGGTCATGACCGGGCACCAGCCGCTCGAGCCGCGCCAGCAATTCGCTGCGCTGTTCGGCGGCGACGTCGAGTCCCCGGCCGTTGATGTCCGTGACCTGCCCGCCGGCTTCGGCCAGCTTGATGTTGCTGCGGGTATCGCCTGCCACGCGAACGAACGCGTCGGCAAAGCCTCGCGCGGCGAACAGCTGCTCGAACGCCTGCGGATTGCCCTCACCGAGAAAGCCGGTGACGGTCAGTTGGTGGCCGAGATCAGCCAACACCTGAGCGACGTTGAGGCCTTTACCGGCGGCATGCACCTGCAGGCTGTCGCTGCGATTCACCTCGCCCAGGCGCAGCGACGGCATCCGCACGGTCAGGTCGAGGGCCGGGTTGAGGGTGACGGTCAGGACGCGGGCCATCAGCAATGCTCCCCGACAAAGGCGCGCACCTCATGGGCACCGGGCAGCCTCAGCGCCTGTTGCGCCAACTGCTGACAGGCGGCGAAATTCAGCTCGCGCACCCGTGCCTTGACCAAGGCGATGCTGCGTGCCGAGACGCTCAACTCGTCGACACCCAGCCCCACCAGCATCGGCACGGCCAGCGCATCGGCCGCCAGTTCGCCGCAGACACCGACCCACTTGCCATGGGCGTGGGCCGCCTCGACCGTCATGCCGATCAACCGCAGCACCGCCGGGTGAAGGCCATCGGCCTGGCCGGACAGGCTCGGGTGGCCGCGATCGATGGCCAGGGTGTACTGCGTCAGGTCGTTGGTGCCGATACTGAAGAAGTCGACTTCCTGGGCCAGCACCGGCGCGATCAGCGCGGCAGACGGGATTTCGATCATGATGCCGACCTGCAAATCGGCCACCGGCAGCTCGACGCGCAGGCGATCGACCATGGCCTTGGCGGTGCGCCATTCCTCGATGTTGCCGACCATGGGAAACATGATGCGCAGCGGACGGCCATCGGCCGAGGCGAGCAAGGCGCGCAGCTGGGTTTCCAGAATCTCCGGACGTTGCAGGCTCAGGCGGATGCCGCGCACGCCGAGAAAGGGATTCTCCTCGGCCGGCATCGGCCAGTACGGCAGCGGCTTGTCACCGCCGACGTCCAGCGTGCGCACCACCAGCGGTCGGCCTTCGAGGGCGTCCAGCACGCGGCGGTATTCGGCTTCCTGGGTCGCCTGATCCGGCGCCTGGGCGTGGTCCATGAACACCAGCTCGGTGCGCAGCAGTCCGATGCCTTCGGCGCCCATCGCCACGGCGTCTGGCGTTTCGCCGGCGGCACCAATGTTGGCGGCGATCTCCACCGCATGGCCGTCGCGGGTAACCGCCGGCTCAAGCCGTCGCTCGTTCGCCAGACGCTTGCGCTCCTCGCGGGTGGCGCGTTCGCTTCGGGCCTGATCGAGCTGCGCGTCGGTCGGCGAAACCAGCAGCTCGCCGCGTTCGCCGTCAAGCAACAACAGGGTGTTGGGCGCCAGCCCGAGCACACCCGGCCCGGCGCCGACGATGGCCGGAATACCCAGCGCCCGCGCAATGATCGCGCTGTGCGAGGTGGCGCCGCCGCCCGCGGTGAGAATGCCGGCGACCCGCTGGGCATTGAGCGTGGCGACGTCCGACGGCGCCACTTCATCCATCACCAGGATGTAGGGTTCATCCGGCGCCTGCTCGGCCTCGACGCCGGTCAGACAGGCCAGCACCCGGCGGCCCACATCACGCAGATCAGCCGCGCGCTCGGCCAGCAGCTTGTCGTGCAGCGCCTCCTGTTGCTGCGCCGCGCTTTCGATTTCCTCCATCCAGGCCGCTTCGGCGCTCAGGCCTTTCTGCAGGCGCACCTGGACTTCCTCGCGCAGCGCTGGGTCCTTGAGCATCGCCTGGTGGGTGGTGAAGATGTCGCGGATGCTGGCAACTTGGCTTTCCTGAATCAGCACGCCGATCTCGCCGTGTACCTTGTCCAGCGCGCGATCGAGCCGCTGCAGCTCGACTGCCGGCGACTCGCCGCGTTGGGGGTAATCGATCACCTGCGGTTTGCGCACCAGCACCGGGCCGATGGCGATGCCGGGCGACGCGGCGATGCCGTTCGCCTGCTCACCGGCGCGCAACGCGGCCTGCTCGATGACCGACTCTGCCGGCCCCTGCGCCATGACAGGCGGCTCGCTCGCCTCGCCAGGTGCCGGCAATGGCTCAACCTCCTCGCCCAAGCCGTCTTCGACCGCTCGCACCAAGGCCGGCAGTGCATCGCCGGCAATGGCGGGCTCGGCCGTGAATTCCAGAATTTGACCGCGCTGCGCGCCCAGTGCCAGCAGCTTGCTCAGACTCTTGGCCGACACACCGGCGCTCTCGCTGCCGGCCAGGCGCACGCGGATCTCGCCCTCGAAGGCCTGGGCAGTTTCGGTCAGGGTTTTCGCCGGGCGCGCGTGCAAGCCATGGGCGTTGGCCAGCGGCACCTGGGCGCTCGGCCAGTCGGCGGGCACCTCACCGCCGAGGGCTTCGAGTACGGTACGGCTGGATGTCGCCTCGCTCAGTTCCTGCCCGCGCCCTTCGATGAGCAGGTTGCACAGCCGTTCGAGCATGGCCCGGTGCGCTTCGCCGAGGCTGGCCAGGACGAACAGGCCTTTGAGTGGTTGATCATGATGGTGGAGGTCGGACGCCGGCGTGACGAAGGCCAGCCCCGGGCGCTGCACCGACTGCTCGCTGCTCAGCCACCACAAGCCGTCGCCCAGCGGCAGCGCCTGGTTCAGCGGCAGGCTGGCATTGAAACCAGGCTCCACGCACTGCGCACGTTTGAGCAGCTTGACGCCCTGCCAGGCCAGCTCATCGAAGTCGTCGGCGGCAACGCCCAGCCCGACCAGTTCGCCATCCAGTGCCAACTCCTGCGGTGCGCCCTGCAGCAGGTCGATAATCGCCTCGGGGCTCTCGGCCTTCTGCAGCGCCTCGCTCAGATCACCCTCGCCTAAGGCTCGGGTCAACAGCTGCAACAGCCGCAAGTGCTCGTCCGAGCGCGCGGCGATGCCGATGGCGAGGTACACCTGCTGGCCGTTGCCCCAGTCCACACCGGCAGGAAAATGCATCAGCCGCACGCCGGTGGTGAATACCTGATCGCGCGTCTCCGGCGTGCCATGCGGGATGGCGATGCCCTGTCCTAGAAATGTCGAGCCCTGCGCTTCCCGCGCGCGCAACCCGTCGAGGTAACCGGGCGCCACCAGCCCATCCGCCACCAGCACCTCGCTCAGCAGCGCCAGTGCGCTTGGCTTGTCCGTCGCGGTCTGGTGCATGTGGATGTGCTGTGCATTCAACTCAAGCATGGGAAAACTCCTTGCGGGCTCGCGCTTATTGTTCTGGGCCGGTCGTGTGAGCCGACGGGGCGGTGTCGCCCGAACTCTGAATCGACGCGTAAGACCGAATCGCTGCTGAAACGTTTCAGCTAAGGTTGGCACATTACGCAATATTGGGTAATTCTAGAAGCCCGAGTTCATACCACCCGTCTCGGCCCTACCCCGTCCTGCAGGCATGACGCACGCCTGCGCCGCGGCGTAACGGGACCAGACCTTAGGATCTTTAGTTGAAACTGACCGACATTGCCCGCCTCGCCAACGTATCGGTGACCACCGCCAGCTATGTGCTCAACGGCAAGGCTGTCCAACGCCGGATCAGCCCGGCCACGGTCGAGCGCGTCATGGCCGTGGCCGAACAGCAGGGCTTCCAGCTCGACCAACAGGCCGCCGGCCTGCGCCGCGGGCAGTCCCGCACCATCGGCTTCATCGTTCCGGACCTGGAAAACCCCAGCTACGCACGCCTGGCCAAGCTGCTCGAGCAGCGCGCCCGGCAACGCGGCTACCAATTGCTGATCGCCGGCTCCGACGACGAACCGGATACCGAGCGCCAGGTCATCCAGGTGCTGCGCTCACGCCGCTGCGATGCATTGATCGTCGCCAGCAGCCTGCCAGCGGACGATGCCAGCTACCGGACGCTGCTCGCCGGCGGCACCCCGGTCATCGCCCTGGACCGCGCGCTGGATGCCGAGCACTTCTGTTCTGTCGTCAGCGACGACCGCGAAGCGGCCGCGCAGCTGACCCGCTCCCTGGCGGCACCGGCCGATGCCCATATCGCACTGATCAGCGCGCGGCCAGCGCTGCCCATCAGCCAGCAGCGCGAGCAGGGGTTTCGCCAGGCGCTCGCGCGCCACGCCGGGCCGATCAGCGTGCTCCAGGCCGAACAGTTCAGCCGTCCCTGCGGACGCGAACAGATGCTCGCCCTGCTCGACCGCGGCCCACTGCCCGCTGCCTTGATCACCACGGCCTACGTCCTGCTCGAAGGCGTCTTCGATGCGCTGCGTGAGCGCGACCTGCTCTGGCCCGAGCAGCTGCGTCTGGCCACCTTCGGCGATGCGCAGCTACTCGACTTTCTGCCGATCCGCGTCAATGCCATTTCTCAGCAGCATGGTCAGATTGCCGAGCAGGCGCTGGAGCGGGCAATTGCCGCCATCGAGCACGGCGACTACCGCCCCGGGGTGATTGCCGTTGCGCGTGAGCTGAAAGTGCGCCGCCCCTGACGTGCCGCCGGTGCCGATCCTGCTGGAGCGGCGTGCTGACCAAACGCTGCGATCCGGGCTGGCAGCGTCGCGATAACCCGAGCCGGCACCGAGCCTTCACAGCCCCGGCAAGCCGGACCGACGTGCCAGCTGCTTCGGCGAGCGAGCTCGCGGCTGCCGGTTCTGCCACTATAGGCAATCGATCAACCGCCGGTGATGCCCGCCGATAGCGCCACCGCCCTGCCTGAACACGCCTTTCTCAGATGAACATCGAACAGATCACCCAACGCCTGCATGCGATCCGCGACCGCAACGACTGGCGGCGTTTCCACAGCCCGAAGAACCTCGCCATGGCCGCCAGCGTGGAGATGGCCGAGCTGGTGGAGATTTTCCAGTGGCAGACCGAGGACGAATCACGCCAGCTGTCGGCCGACCAACTCGACCACGCCGGCCAGGAAATCGGCGACATTCTCATGTACCTGCTCTTGATGTGCAGCGAGCTGGGCATCGACATGGAGCAGGCGCTGTTGGCCAAGCTGGCCGACAACGAGCGGCGGTTCGCCCGATGAGCGATCGCCATTTCGATGAGTTGGCGACGCGCTTCGCCGAGAAGATCTACGGCGGCGCCAAGGGTGCGATCCGCCTTGCCGTGCTGCAGGCGGATCTCGCCGAAGTTCTACCGGAACGCTCATTGCGCGTCCTGGACGTCGGCGCAGGCCTTGGCCACATGAGCCTGTGGCTGGCGCAGCAGGGCCATCAGGTGACACTGGCCGAACCCGCCGAACCCATGCTCGAAGGCGCGCGCCAGCAGTTCGCCGAAGCCGGCCAGCAGGCAACGTTCATCCAGGCACCCTGGCAGGAGGTTGAAGCGCATGTCGAAGGCCGTTTCGATCTGGTCATCTGCCATGCGGTGCTGGAGTGGCTCGCCGAGCCGCAGGCGATCCTGCCGGTGCTGCATCGCCTGGTTGCAGAGGACGGCTGGCTGTCGCTGGCCTTCTACAATCGCGATGCGCTGATCTACCGCAACCTGCTCAAAGGCCATTTCAAGAAACTGCGCACCCAGACCTACGCCGGTGAGCGCCAGAGCCTGACGCCGCAACAACCGCTCGACCCGCGCGAGCTGGCCGCGCAACTCGTGCCGCACTGGCAGGTCGAATCAACCAGTGGCGTGCGCGTATTCCATGACTACATGCCCGCCGATTTCCAGGCCCGTACCGAGCCTGCCGACCTCATCGAGATGGAACTGGCCTACCGCCGCCATCCGACATTCGCCGGCCTCGGGCGTTACCTGCACTGGCTGTGTCGGCCCCGCTGAGCCGACCGGGAGGTCCGATGTCGTTGCGCGCTTTTCTGCCGTTGCTCTGCCTGGGTCTGGCGGCCTGCCAGGGCAGTAACCCGTACACCGAGGAATCAGCGCCGATCCCGCCGGCACCGCCGATCGAGCAGATCCAGTCACCGGTCTACCCGGCCGCACCGCGAGACTTTTCCAGCTATCAGAGCTGGAGCTGGCGCAACCCGCCGGCCGGCACCGGCTCGATCGCCGGCGAGGAATTGCAGGAAATGGTCGCCGGCGCCCTTGATCAGCGCGGGCTGCGTCCGGCCCCCGCCGGGGGCAAGGGCGACGTTCAGATCAGCGCCAGCGCCCGGCTGGAGACCCGGGTTCGCCAGGTATACGATGACTACGGGCCGCGGGTCGGCGTGGGTCGCTACGGCGGCTATGGCCCAGGCTACGGCAGCGGGGTTGGCATCGGCGCCAGTGCCCCGGTGATCCGTAATTATGAAGAACAGGTCATTACGGTACGTATCGAGATGATCGACAGCGCCTCCGGCCAGACCGTCTGGAGCAACCGCGCCGCGGCCCGTAGCGGTAGCAGCCAGGCCGAGCGCAAGGACGCGGCCCGCGAGGCGGTGAACAGCGCACTCGCCGATTACCCGCCGCACTGATTCCGCGCGCGAGCGCGAGGAGGCCCCTGATGTTCCGCTCATTGCTGATGCTTCCCTTGCTGCTGGTGCTGGCTGCCTGCCAAGGCCCACAGGTGCAACGGGATTTCGACCCGCAACGAGATTTTTCCGCCTATCGGACCTGGAGCTGGCAGGAGCCGGCGCTGCAGTACCGCCCGGACGATCCACGCATCAAGAGCGACCTGACCGAGCAACGCATCCGCAGTGCGGTAAGCGAGCAGCTCGACCAGCGCGGCTTGCGCCCGGCCCCGTCCGGACAACAGCCGGATGTTCGGGTGCAGGCCTGGTTCATCGTCGATGAGCGCACGCAGCAGTACAGCACCGCCTCGATGGGCGCCTGGGGCAGCCCGTGGTATGGCTATTGGGGCGGGCCGATGATCACCGATACCCGGACCATTCATTACCAGGTCGGTACCTTGCAGATCGATTTTTACGACGCGAAGGACGGCAAGCTGGTCTGGCGTGGCAGCTCCGAACGGATACTGCGCGACGATCCGGGCAGCCCGCAGGAGCGCACCGGAGCGCTGCGCCAAGCCGTGACCGACGTGCTGTCGCAATACCCACCGCACTGACCGGCCTCCCGCTCGACACCAAAGGCTTCGCCCCGAGGTCGGGGCTCCCACATGGCAAAACCACGGCACACCGCCGGCAGCCCGAACTTTTGTGGGAGCCGCGCCCCCGCGGCGAATGCGGACCAACCGCCGGCACAGCATCAAAAGCTTCGCCCCGAGGGCGGGGCTCCTACACAGCAAAACCAAGCCACAACGCCGACAGCCCGAACTTTTGTGGGAGCCGCGCCCCCGCGGCGAATACAGACCAACCGCCGGCTCGGCACTAAAGGCTTCGCCCCGAGGGCGGGGCTCCTACATAGCAAAACCACGGCACACCGCCGGCAGCCCGAACTTTTGTGGGAGCCGCGCCCCCGCGGCGAATGCGGGTTAACTGCCGGCCCGGCATTAAAGGCTTCGCCCCGAAGTCGGGGCGCCTACACAGCAAAACCAAGCCACAACGCCGACAGCCCGAACTATTGTAGGAGCCGCGCCCCTGCGGCGAATGCGGGTTAACCGCCGGCTCGGCACTAAAGGCTTCGCCCCGAGGGCGGGGCTCCTACACAGCAAAACCAAGCCACAACGCCGACAGCCCGAACTTTTGTGGGAGCCGCGCCCCCGCGGCGAATGCGGACCAACCGCCGGCACAGCATCAAAAGCTTCGCCCCGAGGGCGGGGCGCCTACACAGCAAAACCAAGCCACAACGCCGACAGCCCGAACTTTTGTGGGAGCCGCGCCCCTGCGGCGAATGCGGGTTAACCGCCGGCTCGGCACTAAAGGCTTCGCCCCGAGGGCGGGGCTCCTACACAGCAAAACCAAGCCACAACGCCGACAGCCCGGACTATTGTGGGAGCCGCGCCCCCGCGGCGAATGCGGACCAACCGCCGGCACAGCATCAAAAGCTTCGCCCCGAGGGCGGGGCGCCTACATAGCAAAACCAAGCCACAACGCCGACAGCCCAGACTATTGTGGGAGCCGCGCCCCCGCGGCGAATGCGGGTCAACTGCCGGCTCGGCACTAAAGGCTTCGCCCCGAGGGCGGGGCTCCTACCCAGCAAAACCAAGCCACACCGTCGACAGCCCGAACTTTTGTGGGAGCCGCGCCCCCGCGGCGAATACAGACCAACCGCCGGCGCAGCACCAAAGGCTTCGCCCCGAGGTCGGGGCGCCTACACAGCAAAACCAAGCCACAACGCCGACAGCTCGAACTATTGTGGGAGCCGCGCCCCTGCGGCGAATGCGGGTTAACCGCCGGCTCGGCACTAAAGGCTTCGCCCCGAGGGCGGGGCTCCTACACAGCAAAACCAAGCCACAACGCCGACAGCCCGGACTATTGTGGGAGCCGCGCCCCCGCGGCGAATGCGGGTTAACTGCCGGCACAGCATCAAAAGCTTCGCCCCGAGGGCGGGGCTCCTACCCAGCAAAACCAAGCCACACCGTCGACAGCCCGAACTTTTGTGGGAGCCGCGCCCCCGCGGCGAATGCGGCCGCCGCCCTTGCCGTAGACGCGCCACGCGCCGAAAATGGCCGCCCGGTCGTATCCGCCGTTCCGGCTGGATGCCATATGAACATGGAGTTGGATCGCATGCCCGTCGTCGCCTGGTGGCTTCTCATTCTGCCCTTCGTTGCCGGGGCCTTTCTGCCGCTTCAGGCCGGTATTAACGGGCAGGTCGCCAAGCACTTCGGCAGCGTGATGAGCGCAGCCATGCTGTCCTTCGCGGTGGGCACAGCGGCGCTGGTCTGCGTGGTGGTGTTTCAGCGTGACATGCCTGGGTTACAGGCGCTCCGCGGCCTGAACTGGTACCACTGGTGCGCCGGCCTGCTGGGTATGTTCTTCATCGCCACCGCCGCCTTCGCCGGCCCGCGTATCGGCGCACTGCTGTTCATGGCGTTGGTGCTGGCCGGCCAGCTGGGCATGGCCATGCTGCTGGACCACTTCGGCTGGGCGGGCTTTCGCCAGTCCTCGATAAGCCTCGGCAAGATCATCGGTCTGCTGCTGATCGTCGGCGGCGTCTGGATGATCCGCCGCGGCTGAGCGCGACGGTTGAACTACTCGCGCTCGAAGGCATAGAACAGATTGGGTTCGCTGACCAGATACAGGTCGCCACGCGCGTCGAAGGTCATCCCCTCGGCCTGCGGCACGCTCTTGTCCAGGCCGGCGAAGCCGCTCCACAACGAGCGGAAGCTGACCAGCTCGCCGCGACCATCGAGCTCCAGCAGCATCTTGGCTTCGTCGCTAAGCAGCACCAGATGACCGGTGCGCTCATCGAAGTGAACCGAGGACAGGTCGCTGGCCATGTCCTTGTCTGCGATCCACGCCTCGCGGTCGATGATCTTGAGATTCAGCTTCCCGTCGAGGCTGGATTTGACGCCCTGAATCTCGTACAGCTTGCGTGGTGAGTGCTCCTTGACCACGAAGAGTCGATCGCCGGCACGATCGTAGCCCAGGCCCTCGAAGCCGGCATTCTCCTCGCTACCCACCGGCAGCGACAACGAGGCGAAATCAGCGCGTCGCAGCGCGCCGGGCTCGCTCGGCACCGGCATGATCACCAATGTCTGACTGCGCTCCTCGGCGACGGCCAGCAGGTCATCGCCCAGATAGGTGACGGCTTCGACGTCGGTGAAGCCCTCCAGCGGATAGCGCGCCATGAACCGGCCGTCCGCGTCGATTGCCACCAGCTCCTCGGGGTTGTTCACCACGGCCCAGAGGTGGTTGCGCCGCTCATCGAAGGTCAGCCCGGACAGGTTATCGCTTATCGTCGCCACCGGACGCGCATCGACTCGTACGTGGTACTCCGGCAGCCAGAGGCTGCGGGCTTCGCGGCTGTCGGCGTGCCATGCCGACTGCAGGGCGTAGAAGACACGCTCGTCGAGATGCAGGCTGACGGCGGCATAGAGCAGCCCGGCGGCGAGTGCACCCAGGCCCCAGACCTGCGGACGCACATCGGGCAATCGCCACGGACGGATAGTGAAAATGGAGGGCATGTTCGGTTCTCGTCTCGTCGCATTGGCGAGACAGACTGCTTGGGAAGGATTGCATTTGCGTGACGCGCTTGGCGCATCCAGCCCGCTAGGGACCCCAGCCATTCCCGACAGGTTCAACAAGCGCATCGGGAACTGCCGGACGGTTTGATAGCCCAATGCCGCAGGAACGGCCGCGCCAGTGGCCGCGGATCGTCCGACAGGAGCGCAGCATGCAGGTGGAAAGTTTTTTTGAATGGTTGGGCCAGGCGCTCGGCACGGTGATTCGCTACATCGTCGATGCGCTCAGTGGTTTTTTCGGACTGTTCGCCGATGCCGGTGCCAATTTTCTCGAGGGCCTGTCACGGACCCTCGGCATGGACCGCTCGCTGATCAGCCTGATCGCCCTGGCGATCGGCCTGATGCTGCTAGTCGGTGCCTTCCGCGCCTTCTTTCGCCGCTCGATCATCGCCGGCGTGATCTACCTGTTCCTCGGGCTCTGGCTGCTGAGCTGGCTGATTCACTGACGACGCCAGCGAGCACCCGGACCGCTACTCGTCAGGCGTAGCAGCTTGCCGGTACCGCCTCGACACTGGCCGCCCCCGACCAGGCCGACGTATGATGCCGGGCTGCTCTGGAGCCCTCATGTCACGGTTAATGACCGCCTGGCAGCACGCCCCCACCCACAAGCGGGTCTGGGCGCTGGCTGCACCGATGATCCTGTCCAATCTCTCGGTACCGTTGGTGGCGCTGGTGGACAGCGCAGTGATCGGCCATCTGCCGCACGCCCACCAACTGGCCGCCGTGGCGGTCGGCGGCAGCCTTTACACCTTGCTCGTCTGGGTGATGGGCTTTCTGCGCATGGGCACCACCGGCTTCGCCGCCCAGGCCGCCGGGCGCGATGACGGCGGCGCGCTGCGCCAGGTCCTGCTGCAAGGCCTGCTGCTGGCCCTGGGCTTCGCCCTGTTGTTGAGCCTGATCGCGCTGCCGCTCAAAGGTTACGCGTTGCAACTGATGCAGCCGTCGGCCGAACTCGATGACCTGACCCAGCACTACTTCCATACCCGCCTGTTCGGCCTGCCCGCGGCGTTGGCCAGCCTGGCGCTGATCGGCTGGTTTCTCGGTACTCAGAACGCCCGCGCGCCCTTGGCGATTCTGCTGACCACCAACTTCATCAACGTCGCCCTGGACCTCTGGTTCGTGGTCGGCCTGGACTGGGGCGTGGCCGGCGCCGCTCGCGCCTCGGTGGTGGCCGAATGGAGCGGCGTGCTGGTCGGCCTGGCATTGACCCGCGGCGCGTTGCGACGCTACCCAGGACGGCTGGATCGGCAGGCGCTGCGTCGCTGGTCGAGCTGGCGACCGCTGATGTCGGTCAATCGCGACATCTTCCTGCGCTCGCTGGCCTTGCAGCTGGTGTTCTTCCTGGTCACGGTGCAGGGCACGCGCCTGGGCGATGCCACGGTGGCGGCCAACGCACTGCTGCTCAACGGCCTGATGCTGACCGCGCATGCGCTCGATGGCCTGGCCCATGCGGTCGAAGCGCTCAGCGGCCACGCTATCGGCGCCCAAAACCGCACCGAGCTGCGCCGCATCCTGACCGTCGCCGGCGGCTGGTCGTTGCTGGCGAGCCTCGCCTTCGGCCTGTTCTTCCTGCTCGGAGGTGAGCTGTTCATCGGCCTGCAGACCGACATCCCCGCGGTGCGTGCGACCGCCATCGCGTATCTGCCGTATCTTGCAGCGCTACCGCTGGTGGCCGTCTGGAGCTACCTGCTCGACGGCCTGTTCATCGGCGCTACCCGCGCGCGGGAAATGCGCAACGCCATGCTGCTGGCCGTCGCGATTTCGCTACCATTGGGCTGGCTGTTGCGCGGGCTGGGCAATCATGGATTGTGGTTGGCCTTCCTCGCCTTCATGCTCCTGCGAGGCCTCTGCCTGGGCAGCATTGCCAGAACCCTGCAGCGTCGGCAGCAGTGGTTCTCGCCCGGCCATAGGGTTTCGACAGCCGAAGCCCCTTGAATGAATGACCAAAGGAATTTGAACAATGGCCTATGCCATCGCCGCTTACCTGCACTTCGTGGCGATTTTCCTGCTGTTCGCCCTGCTGGTGCTCGAGCACCAGCTGTTCCGCCTGCCGCTGGATTTCAAGCGCGCCCGCAGTCTGTTTCGCGTCGACCTGGCCTTCGGCATCGCCGCCGGACTGGTACTGATCACCGGCGCGGCGCGCGCGATGCGCTACGGCAAAGGTCTGGACTACTACCTCAACAACAGCTTTTTTCACGCCAAGATCGGCCTCTTCGTGGTCGTCGCGCTGATGTCGATGCTGCCCACCGTGACCTTTTTGCGCTGGCGCCCGGCGCTCAAGGCCGGCCAGGTGCCGGTCGTCGGACCGTCCACCGCGCGCTGGGTCAAAACGGTGATCCGCCTGGAGCTGCTGGCCCTGCTGCTGTTGCCGCTGCTGGCGACGCTGATGGCGCGCGGTCTTGGCGTGAGGCCGCTGTAGCACCTCGGCTGCCTGTCCACCCGACGCTCCGCTCAGGCCACCGGATCGCACCTGCCTATGGCCCGATGGACACATCAGGCGTTATGGTCGGGGTACTCACGCCAAGGACCGATCATGGCCGCCAAACCCAGCAATACTCGCCAGCAGACCCATCTCGCCGTCCTTATCGATGCCGACAACGCTCCGGCCGCCATCGTCGAGGGGCTGTTCGAGGAAATCGCCAAATACGGCGTCGCCAGCGTCAAACGCATCTACGGCGACTGGACCAAACCCAACCTGGGCAGCTGGAAGAAGGTTCTGCTCGACTATTCCATCCAGCCGATCCAGCAGTTCGCCTACACCTCGGGCAAGAACGCGACCGACAGTTCGCTGATCATCGACGCCATGGACCTGCTCTATACCCGGCGTTTCGACGGCTTCTGCCTGGTCTCCAGCGACAGCGATTTCACCCGTCTGGCTGCGCGTCTGCGCGAGGAAGGCCTGACCGTCTATGGCTTCGGCGAACAGAAGACGCCGTCGCCTTTCGTTTCCGCCTGCGACAAATTCATCTACACCGAGATCCTCCGCGCCGATGCACCCAAGACGTCGCAGGAACCACCGAGCAACGGCGACAAGGCCTCGCCCGCGCCCACGGAGAAAGCCGAGGACGACGCCCGGCCGGCGGAGCGCGGCGGCCAGGTCAAGGCGCAGAAAGTCCCGGTGGACTTCATCGCCAAGGTGTTGAGCGACATCGCCGACGAAGAGGATGACTGGGTCCAGCTGGGCCTGCTGGGCTCCAATATCAGCAAGCTGCGCCCGGCATTCGACCCGCGCCTTTACGGCTTCAAGAAGCTCAGCGACCTGATCAAGTCGCAACCGAAACGGTTTGAACTGGAGACCCGCGGGACCACCTCGACCGGCGGCAAGGCGCTCTATGCGCGCAATCTCAAGGCGTCGCGTTAGCGCGGCCACGCGCAACCCGCGGCGATTCTCGTGGTGGTGATCACCGCGCCCGCGGCCGTGAACACGTTATGCAACCAATCACCCTCGCCAGGACCGAACCCTCTCCCATCGAACCCTTCTAAGCAGACACGACTTGCGGAGGTACCCATGACCAAGCCACTCCTCATCGCCTGCGGCATTGCCCTTTGCGCGCCAATGGCCTTCGCCCAGACCCCGAAGCCCGAGGTGATCACGCACCTGAACGGGCTCGACGTGGAAGTCAGTGCCATGGGCGTACCCACCTCCACCCCGGAGGCCGGGGTCGAATTGGTGGGGATTCGCGCGGTCCGGGTGATGAACAAAAGCGAAGAAACCGTGACCTGCGAATTTCACGTTCCCGACGAGGCACGAGCGGACACCTCGGCCCCACCGGTATTCACCGTGACGTCCAACAGCCAGCGCGTCGAGCGCGTACCGGGCGACTATTCACCCGATGAGCCCTTCGCGGAGCTGACCTGCCGCGCCGCCGATAAGAGCATCGGCACGCCCGTGGTACCGTCCAGCGAGCCGGGCGCCGCGCCTTCGCCAGAAACGACGACAGAGCCAACTGGAGGCGAGACGACAACCGGGACGCCCGAGGCCGAATCGACGCGCTCGCGCGAAGGCGCCGATCGCAATCGTTGACCACTTCCAACGGGTGTCCGGAGCGACATCACGGCAGCGCCGGGGCGCAGGGCACCGGCTTGATGGGCCGGCCGTCGCTCGAGCGGCAAGCGACCCGGCCCTGTGACATCCCGCTCCTCGCCTCAACCCACCGACAGGCGCGCTGCTCCAGCAGGCGCAGCCAGCGCGCTCAACGCGCCACGCGCCGGACGATCGGCCCACGGCGTACCCGCGCCTGAGTCAAGGCGCCGCAGGGGCAACGCCGCGGCTTTGTTGATAACAATTATCAACATATATAGCATTCGCGCACTTCCGCTCGACGCCTTACAGAGAACAATTCCATGCGCCGCTTCATCGTACCTGTCCTGTCGCTCCAGGCACTTGCCTGCACAGCCCAGGCCGCAGAACAGTCCGCTTCATCCAGTGACCCCATCGCCCTCGGTCAGATGGAGATCACCGCCTCCCAGGCCGAACGCGCCGACGGCCCGGTAGACGGCTATCGCGCCACACGCTCGGCGAGCGCAACGCGCACCGACACGCCGATTCATGAGATCCCGCAATCGATCAGCGTCGTCCCCGGGCAGGTGGTAGAAGACATCGCCGCCACCCGTCTTGAAGACGCCCTGGACTACGCCGGTGGCGTCGAGCGGGGCAACAACTTCGGTGGCCAGGGCCTGACCGAGTTCCTGGTCCGCGGCTTCAGCTCCCAGGAGTTCTACCGCAATGGATTTGCCGTCAACCGCGGCTACCCCAACATGCCGGACGCCGCCACCCTCGAGCGCATCGAAGTGCTGCGCGGCCCGGCTTCGATGCTGTACGGCCGCGGTGATCCGGGCGGCACCTTCAATATCGTCAGCAAGCAACCGCAGGCCGAACGCCGCACGGTGCTGGGCTCCCAGTTCAACACCGAAGGGCTGCGCCGCGGCACGCTGGACACCACCGGCGCGCTGGACGAGCAGGCCGACTTCACCTATCGCCTGAATCTCGTGGCTGAAGGCGCCGACAGCTTTCGCGATCACGTCGAGAGCGAGCGCTACAACGTCGCGCCGGTGCTGCGCTGGGACCTGAGCGCCGCCACCGCCATCATCCTCGAAGGCGACTACCTGCATAACCGTCACCCGCTCGACCGCGGCGTGACACGCTACGCCAACCAGCAAGGCCAACTGCCACGCGACCGCTTCCTCGGCGAGGAGAGCGCCGGCAAGTTCGCCAACGACAACGCCACGACCCAGCTGCGCATCGAGCACCTGCTGAATGACCAATGGACGCTGCGCGGGGGTGTGCAGTACCTCGACGGCTCCCTGGAAGGCGGCGCCGTGGAGAACAATGGCCTGGCCGCTGATGGCCGCACCGTAGGGCGCAACTACAGCGAACGCCGGCTGGAATGGAACGATACGGCCCTTCAGGCCAATCTCGAGGGGCGCTTCAACGCACTGGGCTTCGCCCATACCCTGCTGACCGGCGTCGAGTACGACGACTTCAACTACAACTCGCGCATCGATCGCTCAGCCGGTGGCGTCGGTGATTTCCCGATCGACCTCTACGAGCCGGTCTATGGCCAGCCGCTGCCTGCTATCGTCGGACCGAATTACTGGGACGACGAAGACCTGAAATCCTATGCGTTCTTTATGCAGGATCAGGTCGAGCTGACCGAGCGTTTTACCCTGCAACTGGGCGCGCGCCTGGAACGCTTCGAGCAGGAGTACACCAACAAGCTGTCGCCCGCCGGCAGCTGGGACCAGGCACATAACGCCGTGTCGCCGCGCATCGGCGCGATCTACGACCTGACTGACGCGCTGGCCGTCTATGCCAATGCCTCCCGCTCGTTCAAGCCCAATCGCGGCGCCGACCGCAGCAGCCAGGCATTCGATCCGGAAGAAGGCATCGCCTACGAAACCGGCTTCAAGTACGACCTGCCGGAACATAACCTGAGCGTGACGGCGGCACTGTTCCACATCACCAAGGAAAACGTACTGACGGCCGATCCGGTGGACAGCAACTTCCAGATCGCCGCGGGCGAAGTGCGCAGCCGTGGCTTCGACCTCAGCGTCGCCGGCAACATCACCCCGCAATGGCGCGTGATCGGCGGCTATGCCTACGTCGACGCCGAGGTGACCGAAAGCAACAGCGCGAACATGCCGGTGGGCAGCCGTCTGGCCAACGTACCGGAACACAGCTTTAATCTGTTGGATACCTACGAGTTTGACAACGGTGCCCTAGATGGACTGGGCCTCGGTGTAGGCGTGAAGTACGTCAGCTCGCGCAAGGGCAGCACCTCCAATACCGCGTTCGACATGGGCGCCTATACCGTGGTCGACCTGCTCGCCTACTACCCACTGACCGACCGCGTTCGCCTCAACCTCAACCTCGACAACGTATTCGACGAGGAATACGAGGAGCGCGCCTGGAACATCTGGGCCTACCCGGGTGCACCGCGCACGCTGCAAGCCGGTATCTCCGTCGAGCTGTAACAGCGCCTCGGCTAGCTCGGGAAGTCGACTGCTTCCCGAGCCAGCCGCGTCAGAACACCTCTCCACACCTATCCCCTGACCGGACAGCGCCAGACGCGTGATTCAGCGATGCGCTTTGTCCGGCCCGTACCGCGCTGAACTCTACGGGCACATCCGATACGACCGAGGCGGCCGCCTAGAGCCGGTCCAACGGGCTCAGCACCGCGAGACCGCCACGATTGAGCACGTGCGTATAGATCATCGTGGTCTTGACGTCCGCGTGCCCGAGCAGCTCTTGCACCGTACGGATGTCCTGCCCGCTCACCAGCAAATGCGTGGCAAAACTGTGGCGCAACGTATGCGGTGTCGCCAACTTTGCAAGTCCCGATGCCTTCACGGCACGCTTGAAGGCCCGCTGCACGCGCTTTTCGTCCAGATGATGACGACGTACGGCCCCGCTACGCGGATCCACGGAGAGTCCCGCTGCCGGGAACACGTATTGCCAAGCCCATTCCCAGGGAGCGTTGGGATACTTGCGAGCCAGGGCGTCCGGCAGATAAACGTCTCCCCCGCCATCGGCCAAAGCCTGTTGATGCATTACCCGCACGCGAGCAAGGTGACGCCGCAGCGGCTCGATCACACTGACGGGCAGAACCGTGACGCGATCCTTCTGGCCCTTGCCGTCACGGATGAGCAACTCGTTACGTGAAATCGACGTCCTTGACCCTAAGCCGCAAAGCCTCCATCAAGCGAAGCCCGGCCCCATACAGAAGCGCGTGACAAGGCCGGCCTCCCCCTCGAGCTGCCCAAGAACCTGTTGCACCTCTTGTATGGACAGCACGACAGGCAGTCGCGTAGTTTTTTTGGCACGCACCACGTCCCCAAGCTAGGGTAAGTCCTGTTTGAGTACCTGCTTACTAAAGAAACAACAGTGCGGCAAGCGCTTGATTTTGCGTAGAAGCAGAAACATCCCGGCGAACAGCAAGATCGGAAAGGAACGCCTCCACCTCTGCTGCGCCCATTTCTGATGGGTGGCGATAATTGTGAAACCGTACGTAGCGCTTGATCCACTCACAATAGACACGTTCAGTTCTGATCGAGTAGTGTTTCAGCCTGATCTGTTCACGAACCTGATCGAGTAATCGCGGCCTTCCATCCATGGTGTATAACTCCTTTATACAGTCATCATCCGTTCGGAACGCCCAGCCTAGACAAGGAGCGCAATCATGGCAAGGAACGTTATACACCAGTCCCGTCGGGCGTCTTATACACCACTTGGTGTCTAATTATAGTTAGGCGTTCTTTCTTTTTAAGGCTCGTACATACATGGAAGTTGGTATCGCTGCCTCGTGTTTCTTTTTCTATACACATCCGCTGCGTTTACTTCTAGCGCGTCATCAGTGTTTGCCTCGGCTCCGGGTCCGGCGGCCAGAGGCATGCGGCGGTGTGAATCAGTCGGTACGCACTGGCTTGAAGCTTCTAATCAGTTTGGCCACTGTGCGGTATCGGCCAGCGGTGGCAGCATCACTCCGCTGCCTAACAAGCGGTTCAAGCCGCTCACTTCGTTCGCTGGGACCGGCTAAAGCCGGCCCCTTAACCAAACGTTAGGCTAGAAAATTTATGGACGACGAACCGAGATTCTCTGAATATCTTTGTGAAGAATATTTGAATAGTGCTCTCTCAAAAGATGGATATTATTCTGAAACCTCCTACACACAGGTCATAGTACCAATGTTCGACGCATACGAATTGCAAGACGTTGGATTTCTTGCTGTAGGTAGATCTGGAGCTGACGGAATTGATTTTGGGTATAGAAAAGGAAAAAGTGGAATTTGGGCATTCTATCCAATTGACAATGAATTCAAGTATATGTCGCCATCTCTTTCCGAGTTTGTGCCAGCGTGGGTTTCTGGAAGCTTGTCTGTTTAATAGTCAACCCTCAATAAAATTTAAAGCAAACGACTGTCAGGCCCGCCTAACAACTGGCTTAAATCGTTCGCTTCGCTCGCTGGGACGGGCTAAAGCCCGCCCCTTAGCCAAACGTTATAAGTCGCGCAAAACATGAGCCAAGAAACCCTAAAAGCCGAGATCACCCGAAAGGCGCTTTCCATCTGCAATGATAGGATCAGGCGCCACTCTCGCGTTGCTTTACCGGGCATCCTTGAATCAACTAGGGCTCAGCTTGAGTGGTTGGTAGCATTCTTTGAGGGCCGAAACAATGAGAGGCAGAGGCTTCGAGAACTTTGTTTTGGGCACTATGCAGCAAGAGAAATGGATGAGCGCGACACAGAGTTTATCGATGCGTTGAATAGAGCATATTATGTTGCTTCAAGAACCGCTGCTGGACTCAAGCTTGATATGAAGGTACTGGGAGGCGATTTATAACAAGTCGCTCAAGTCGTTCACTTCGTTCGCTGGGACGGCGTGCCGCCGCCCCTTAGCTTATCGTTAGGCGTCATCTCTTTTTAAGGCCCGTACATACATGGAAGTTCGTATCGCCGCCGCCTGTTCCTTATTCCATACGCGTCCGCTGGGTTTACATCTAGCGCGCTGTCTGTGCTCGCATCGGGTCTTTGTCCGGCGACCAGAGGCATCCAGCGGTGTGAAACAGTCATCATGTAGCAGCTTGAACGTTCGCAGCTGTTCGGCCACTGTGCGGTATCAGCCAGCGAGGCCTGGTTTGCTCCGCTGCCTAACATGCGGTTCAAGCCGCTCACTTCGTTCGCTGGGACGGGCTAAAGCCCTCCCCTTAACCAAACGTTAGGCATTGTGGGGTATATGGATGTGAACCCAATAGCAGCAGCAATTCCTCTGTGGTATGCCCAAATGGCGTGGGCAAAGGAGCTAATCACCCGTAGCTTCGGCCTAGAGAGAGCCGAGGATATTTTGCATAGAGAATATCGCGGGAATCGCATTATTCCTGGCACTACTTGGTACATACGCACTCATGGCATTGGAGTTGATGTCTACAAAACTCTAGATGTTGGCGGTATAGACTTTGATTTTGACAAGCTACACCCAGACGCTTGGCGTATGGAAATATTTATTCAGCGCCAACTAAACGATGGCAACCTTCCATTTGAGCCTTACCGAGAGTTGCTCAATGATGAAGAGCTTATGAGAAAGGCTATAGCGGATGCACTCAGTATCAATGCCTAACAATGCGCTCAAAGCGCTCACTTCGTTCGCTGGGACGGCGTTCCGCCGCCCCTTAGCTTAATCGTTAGACGGCAGAGAAACCCATGGAGATAGCCGCCGAAATTATAAAATCAATAGCATGGCCAATAGCCGCAATTTGGATAGCTCAGCTATTCAAAAGCGAAGTTCGCGCCCTATTCGGTAGAGTTTCGCATCTCAAATACAAGGAGCTAGAAGCACAATTCGAAAAAGGCATCGAACTCGCAAAGAATCAAGCTAGGCAGCTAGATCATGAAAAATATAAAGCTCTTAGAAATGCCTCAATAGATGGAATCCTGACCACTTTTGAACTCGTCAACCGTATTGCTTTAACATCTCCACGAGCAGCAATAATCGAGTACTGGATTGATCTAGAAGCAGCAATCAGCGCTGCGGCCAAAAAAGCAGGAATATCGAGCAGTAACACATCGAAAAATGTCTCCAAATTAATCGAAATGGGGCATGTTTCCGCCAACGTCATGCCGCTATATATGCAGCTGAAAGAGCTTAGAAATCAGGCAACGCACATGCCAGACTTCAGCATTACAGCTAAAGATGCACAAGCCTATCTAAAAAGCGTCTTAGAGCTCGGAAACGAGTTCCGATACTATGCTGTAGGTCCTGTCTAATAGGTGGTTCAAATCACTCGCTCCGCTCGTTGGGACGGGCTAAAGCCCGCCCCTTAACCAAACGTTAGGCACACAAGGAGATTACGGTGAATTCAAACCCTAGGGCATGCATTGCGTACATTGCTGCCGGTCTATCTGGTGCCAAAGGATCTTCGGTATACGATTACTCGCAATCCAAGCACATAAACATTAGCGGCAACATCAGTGAAACAAATATCAGCATTTACGATCACGACCGTGGCTGCCACATAAGCGGCTCTCCAAATAGCCTGTACGACTACGGAAATAGCTCTCACATTCAGCTGACCTTAAAAGGCTCCCAATTTACTGGCTATGACTATCACACGAGCAGTCATTTTAGCGGCAATATAAATGGCAGGTCAGTATCTATTTATGACTACCAAACATCTTCACATTACAACTACAGTGTGTGAGCGCCTAACAACTGGTTCAAGCCGTTCGCTTCGCTCACTCGGGACCGGCTAAAGCCGGCCCCTTAACCAAACGTTAGATTACTCAATGAAGAGTGTGCAAATGACCGAAAAGCGGACTGGCAGCGAGCCTCGCTATGCCCTTCTAGATCCGGTAGTAGACCTTCTCTTGGCTAGCGGAAATGAACTTGCAACTGAATATCGTTGGGGCTCTAATCCAGCCGGATACTTTTGCCTCATGAGGCATCCGCTCGACCTTGGGCTTGTGGCAGCGAACTTTAACCTGCCACCAAGTGTCGTTCTGGATCAGAAGTTCGGCGCCGTAGATTACGGCCTGGGAACAGTAGTAATTAGGCAGGAGTAACCTAACCATTTGCTCCAGGGGACGGCCCTGACGGCCGCCGCTGAGCTCAAACGTTAGGTGCCACATGCACGAAGTCAAAGCCACTGTCTTGTCCGATGCCCCAGCAGACGTAGTAGCAAAATCATTTTCTGTAATCAGTAAAGAGTTGCGCTCGTCATCTACAAAAGAAGCAGTTCAAATGTCAATAAGCACTGAGCCAGCCAGCGACACCTAACTAGCGGTTCAAATCGTTCGCTTCGCTCACTGGGACGGACTAAAGCCCGCCCCTTAACCAAACGTTATGCGCTAATGAGGCACGAACATGTTCAGTGAACGAATAAATAAAGAAGAGCTATCGGGAGTAGCCACTCGATTCAGAGATTTGCTTATCAAATATTCCAGCGCCTACCCGGATGCCCAAAGAGTTCTTGAGCGCGCATCTGACTTGCTGGAAAAAGCTATTAACAGAAATATTAACGATCCTTATCGCAAAGGGTTTCTACCTGAAGAGTTCTGGGAAAGTGGCACACTATTTCCGCTAGAAGACTTATCTGAAAAGTGCGCACAATTCAGCCTTCTTTTAAAGGGTGCCATTTCAATTAAAGCAATAAAAAGTGGCGTACAGATCATTGAAGAACAAGCAGAGATTGATGAAAAAGAGTTTAGGCAGAGAGGCGCATAACAAGTCGCTCAACACCGTTCGCTTCGCTCACTGGACTCGCAAAAGCTACGCTTTTGCTCGCCTGTTAGCTTAATCGCTATGTACCTACATGAATACTTACGCGCTGCTAGCAATTAAGATCACTCTAACAACAGTCGCCTTTTTAGTGCTGCTATTTCTGGCCATTTTAGCAACCACCCTAATATTCCAAGACAGCGGGCAACACCCAGACAACTGGAGAACAACAGACTACGACTACGGGGCTGGAATTTTGGTTGCGGCCTTGTATATTGCAACAGTAGCCTGGCAAATCCGAAGCGCACTAAAGAAAAAATCAATTCAGCGTCAGTAGGAACATAACAATGCGCTCAAAGCGCTCACTCCGTTCGCTGGGACCGGCGAAGCCGGCCCCTTAGCTTAATCGTTAGGCGTCATCTCTTTTTAAGGCCCGTACATACATGGAAGTTCGTATCGCCGCCGCCTGTTCCTTATTCCATACGCGTCCGCTGGGCTTACATCTAGCGCGCTGTCTGTGCTCGCATCGGGTCTTTGACCGGCGACCAGAGGCATCCAGCGGTGTGAAACAGTCATCATCTAGCAGCTTGAACGTTCGCAGCTGTTCGGCCACTGTGCGGTATCAGCCAGCGAGGCCTGGTTTGCTCCGCTGCCTAACATGCGGTTCAAGCCGCTCACTTCGTTCGCTGGGACGGGCTAAAGCCCGCCCCTTAACCAAACGTTAGGCGTAACAATGAAACCACACCTCCGCATCGTAAGGCATCCGTATGAAGAGCCTTACCATTTAAATCTGGTAGTGAGCGCGTCAAACGGCAACTTGTCTGCCGGGTTTGAATATTATGAAAACGCCAGAGCCATTCATGAATGGGCAAGCGTGTTAGAGAAGTTCCCGCGCCATAGTAGCGATGTTTTTCTCCACGAAATCGGCTCAGAAATTCCAGAAGACCGCACCGCTTACTACTTTCGACTACGCGTTTTCAACACAAACTCAGCCGGAGCCTGTGCAATCCAGCTTCGCTTCAATAATAATCAGAGCCTGCCGAACCGAGAGATATTTGATTTTTGTATTCGTGCTGAACCATCACAGATAAATAGACTTGGAAAATTACTTCGAACCTTTGCTGAGCTGAGGCATGAGGTTCTAGAGTGGAACGTTACAGAAGGTGAACTCCATGAGTTCTCCTGAAATCCTAACCATCGGTTCAAATCGCTCGCTTCGCTCACTGGGACGGGCTAATGCCCGCCCCTTAGCTTAATCGTTAGCCACCACAAGGAAGTTATGCGTAAGTCCATCAGCATCGCAATCGTAGTCGCTATCTCGATTGCTCATTACTCAATCATGGGTTATCTGGGCTATGACCCTGCACCTGAGTACGAAAACTTAATGGCTTGGTCTTTCGCTCTCATGGTTGCACTGTGGTGTTTGGATGACGCAAAGAAACATAACTTCCACCGTCCTTATGAGTTCGGTGCTTTTATTTTCTTCCTCTGGCCAATCGTTTTGCCGGCGTATCTCATTTACACGCGGGGCTGGCTAGGCACACTCGTATTTTTGGCCTTTCTATTTATAGCGCTATTGCCTTACATTTGTGGCTGGGTTTCTTACTACGCAAGCCCTGCTTACAGTGAGTATGGCGTCTAACATATGGTTCAAGTCGTTCGCTTCGCTCACTCGGGACCGGCTAAGGCCGGCCCCTTAACCAAACGTTAGGTTCTAGCCATGACCAAGTGCGACCAAAGAATCCTTCATGGCTTGCTCAAAGCCTTAAATGATGAGAATTACTTATCCAAGCTTTCGCGCTACAAAATCTTAAGCTTCCTTGCAGGCTGGGTGTTCTTCTTTATCTCATTCTTTGAAAGCCTTCAACCAAACATTCCATTGTGGGCAATTTCCTTAACCGGCATATTTTCAGGACTTCTAATCGGCGCAGGATTTTTCATCGAACTATCAATCCGCCAATGGCCTGTAGTAAAGGCAATAATTGACATCCCAAAGGCTAAAGAACTGGGAGAACAAACCTAACAATGCGCTCAAATCGCTCACTTCGTTCGCTGGGACGGGCTAAAGCCCGCCCCTTAGCTTAAACGTTAGACATCAAAGAAAAGAGATTCATCAACCAAGGAGTTATACATATGGGAAGTTACGTCGAGAGCGCTCTTACACAAGGTGAAAAGGTAATTTATGAAGGAAAAACGAGTCTCTGGTCGCTTTTACCACTGATACTGTTAGGTCTATTAACGCTCGGCATTTTTGGCCTTGGCCTGCTTTTTTGGATCGCAGCAGCAATACGCTATTTCTCCACAGAGTTAGCCATCACAAACAAACGTGTTATTGCGAAATTCGGCTTCATAAGCAGAACAACCATTGAAATAAATATACAAAAAATTGAAAGCATTCAAGTTAACCAAGGGATTCTTGGTCGCATATTCAATTTTGGCTCAATTGTTGTTTCTGGCGCAGGAAACCCACAAGCACCAGTTCCAGGAATTTCCAGCCCTTTGAATTTTCGTCGGGAGTTCCTAAACACACAAGAGCAAGAGCTGTCGACTAACAACGTGGCTGTAGCCTGACAAGCGGTTCAAATCGCTCGCTTCGCTCACTGGGACGGGCTAAAGCCCGCCCCTTACCCAAACGTTAGGTATATATAAGGAAACTCTGTGATCACCTGCTACCTCAAATACTTAATCGATCCATACAAACTTAAAGAGTTTGAGCATTACGGAAAACTGTGGATTCCCCTGGTTGAGAGGTTTGGGGGTAACCATCACGGTTACTTTTTACCATCGGAAGGCGCCAATAATGTTGCACTCGCTATGTTCACGTTCCCAAGCCTAGCTGAGTACGAGCAGTATCGGCAAAGCTCATTTCAAGATGCCGCTTGCATAGCCGCCTTAAAATACGCTGAAGAAACAAAGTGCATTATAAGCTACGAGCGTACTTTCTTTAGGCCGGTGTTCAATGCCTAACAAGTGGTTCAAATCGTTCGCTGCGCTCACTGGGACCGGCTAAAGCCGGCCCCTTAACCAAACGTTATAGTTCAAGAAAAAATAGTGAGATTGTAAATGTCAGTAGACAAACCATGTATTTTCGCAAAAATCACTCCAAAGGCTGAGTTTTTCGAATCTGCCAAGAATGAATTGTTAGGAATGTTAGGAGCCACTCGAAATGAAGCTGGCTGCATTCAATTCGAATTACATTGCTCAGAATGCAAAAGCTACATTTACTTATATGAGGAGTGGGAGAGTAAAGCTGCTTTAGAAAATCACCACCAAGAGGGGCATACCCAGTTAGTTGCACAAAAATTTAAAGATTGGTTAGCAGCACCGACTGAGGTTACATTCATGAATAAGCTATAACAAATGGCTGTTGGCGGACGCATCTACGCTGCGCTCCGGAGCGCCGCAAAGCCAAACGTTATGCGTAATAAGGAAATTCATGTCAAAATTTACATTAAAAGGTTTTATTTTAGTTCCTGAGCCGGAGCTAGAATTAGTAAAAAGTGAACTGGAAAATCACAAACGACTCACGTTCGAAGAGCCAGGCTGTATTACCTTTCGTGTCATTGAAAATTCGGAGAATCCTCTTCGTTTTGACGTTTACGAAGAGTTCGCGGATAAAGCGTCATTTGAACAACATCAGAAAAGAGTTAAAGCTTCTCATTGGGGCAAAGTGACAGTCAATGTTGAGCGCCACTACGAGCTCTCCGAGTAAACGCATAACAAAGCGTTTAAGAGGGATTTGGCGCGCGTGACATTTTTGGTTTGCGTTGAGCTTGTGTGTTTAAGGTGTATTGTAGAAACCTCGGGATTGCGTGCCTGCACCCCTTAACGCGGCGTTAGGCGCCCTTGGAGAGCCGTGCATGACCGGGAAAGCATGTGGAGAGTTTGAGCAGCTATTTGCCAAACTCCTAGAGCAAAAGATCAGGCAAGGTGCACAACGTGACACCGCTCTAGTTAAAGAAAGCTATGATTCGGCCAGTTCCGCGTTGAGCCTTCTTGAAACCAAAGCAGACCCTCTTCATATAAACGACATCGCGGCAACCTTGGCAGGCAGGGAAAATGAGCTAATGACGCTTGGATCTCAGAGAGCTCAACGATTAATCTTTGATCTCGTTTACATGCACTAGCTATGGAGTTAGGCCTATCAATGCGCTTAAATCGTTCGCCTCGCTCACTGGGACTGGCTAAAGCCCGTCCCTTAACCAAACGTTCGGCCACTTCTATGACTGCTGTGCCCGAATCAATCAAAAGCGAGGCAATGCAGGCGACGAGAGCGTTCGTTGAAGCGCTTGAGATAGAACGTTTGCAAGGCTGGGCTCAACGATTCGTAGAGATCCTTTCCATGCTTGAGCATGATCGACTTCGTGAAGCTATTCATCTCTACGAGCAAACAAAGTACACCGGGCCAGGCAGTCTGTCAGACGTGTATGCAAACGATGAAGCAGCTTTCAATGCCGCGTGGGGCCGTTGCAGCGCTGCACTGAGAGCGCTACAAGCGCAAGGTAGCGAGCAGTGATAATCTCAACCAAGTACTCAATAGCCATCAGCCTAACTGGTCGGTCAAGCGGACGCCAACACAGGCCATGCCTTCGGCATTCTCATGGCTTGTTTTGGTGCCCTACGCACCTTCGGTGCTCCGGCGCCACTTACCTTGGGCGTTATGCATATGAACGCACTGACAATTGAGTTTTAGTTGGCAGCATCAATCCTGCTAGCTCTGCTTGCTATCTTTTCGGCGGCGGCTTTGCGCTTTTGTATACGCAATAATCCGTCTGCCTCTAAAGCACTTCTGCAAACTGGCAACCCCTTACATGGGGCAACGGCCGTAGTCTCAACGCTGAATGGTTCATTTTTGCTTCCGTGCAAAAAACTACCGCCTACGGTTCAACTACAAGGCTGGGCCCTTACATTTTTCTGGGCGGCAAGGTTATGTGCTTGGAGCTCAGCAATAGTAATAATCTGCATGGCGCTAGCTAGCCAGTCGAGCGCGGCGGCGTAATGCATAACAAATGGTTCAAGTCACTCGCTCCGCTCGCTCGGGACCGGCTAAAGCCGGGCTCTTAACCAAACGTTATAACTCACAAGGAACGTCGCAACATGCGCACCATCATCGGAGCAGTAATTCTCACTCTATCCTTCCAAGCACTTGCAGACACTAAAAGCGAGAAAATCGGGCGCCTTATGGACGCACTTGGCTTGGTAGAAACTTGGAAGCAGCAAATCGAGCAAGGAAAGGAATACAACAGAAAAGTCAGCACGCAAATCATGGATCAAGTTCTTTCCCAGCTTAATCCCAACGAAGATTTCAAGCAGCGCTTCAAGACTGCAGCTGATGGTTTTATAAAGAAAACAGAAGCGCCTTGGACCGCCGAAAAAATTGTTTCGGTTTGGGCAAGTTACTACGCCCCTGATTTTTCTGAGGAAGAGCTTGACCAACTAATAGCCTTTTACTCATCCCCGCTTGGACAAAAAGATATTCAAGTCACACGCAAGGCAATGAAAGGCTTCTCTAAATACTTTGAAGAAGCCAGTCAGCCCATCACCCAAAGTGCCACCAACGAATACATAGAGCAGCTAAAGATAATCGCCACTCAATGCAATTGTGCCAAGTGATTTATAACAATATGCTCAACTGTCGCTCACTTCGTTCGCTGGACAGCCAAAAGCTGCGCTTTTGGCTGTCCGTTAGCTTAGTCGTTAGAATCCAGCCAATGAAAAATTATGCGGTCTTCGTCGAAGGCAATGACTTCGAACTTACGCGGAAAGGCACTAAAGAAATCGTTGGCTTTTTCGTCACAGTCAGAGTCGAAACCGAATCAGAGGATGAGGCAACCATTCGCGCTATTGAGATAGTTAAATCGTACGAAATGCTAAAAGAAGCATTCAGCGCAACCGCAACCGCAACCGCAACCGCAACCGCAACTCCGCGTTTAGACGCGAAATTAGTTCATGAGCTTTTACCTAACAACAAAATGACGAATACAGAGCTTGTTTTCTTTCCAACGGCGGACGAGGCATGACTTCTAACATATGGTTCAAGCCGTTCGCTTCGCTCACTCGGGACCGGCTAAAGCCGGCCCCTTAACCAAACGTTAGCAGTCAAAGGAAAAATCGTGACAATCCGGAACGTCATCAACATCCGAATAAGGTTTGCTAGTGCCGCAGTTTATGGCGGGCTTTTGCTTACCGGAGGATCAATTCAATATTTTTTGAACCAGAACAAAGAACCACCATTTTTGTCATTCTCTATATTTTTCCTCGGCTTCGCCTTAATGCTGGCAATAAAGTTCACTACAAAATGCCCTGCATGCAAAGGAAACATTGGTTCAACGCTAATGAATAGCGGCTCACCAGTAGCATTATCCAAGAAAGTAAAGCATTGCCCGCTGTGCGGCATAAACATTGACCAAGCAGTGTGATTTTCCTGCTAACAAATGGTTCAAATCGCTCGCTTCGCTCACTGGGACGGGCTAAAGCCGGCCCCTTAACCAAACGTCATGTTTCATCGCAGGAAGCTTATGAATTGCCCGCATTGCAATAACGAAATTCCGCACAAAATGCCATGGAATTTCTCAAGCACATACGTATGCACACAATGCAAGAAGACCTCTTACCCACCGAAGGCTTATCCGCTGTTGGCCTTTCTAGCTGCAGCGGCGTTCACATACGCAGCTAAAATTTCCATTGCAAGTTTTGGCTACAGCATGCCTTGGTACGCTGCTTTGGCTCTAGCCTTATGCTTCATCTACGGCATTGATCGCGTAGCTCTCAAGCTTGAGCCAAGCAATGAAACATAACAATGCGCTCAACGCAGCTCGTTTCACTCTTGGACCACCAAAAGCTGCGCTTTCGGCGGCCCGTTAGCTTAATCGTTAAGGATCGATCAACATTGACTTCTGTACCACGGGCATACACGTATTTTCGAGTTGCGGCAGAAATCCTTCCGCTGGAGGAAATATCTGCTGCTATCGGGTGCGCACCAACCAGTAGCTGGCGCAAGGGTGACCCTGGGCTTTACAACCCCGTACGGCTAGACAGCGGCTGGTGTTTGAACAGCCCTCTACCCGAAACGAACACTTGCATTGAGGCTCATATTGAAGCACTTTTGCCACTTCTTGAATGTACCGCTGAGGCAGTCAAAAAAATATCCGAGCAATACCAAACCTATCTGGTTTGCGTAGGTTATTTCAATGCAACAACAAGACCTGCGTTCCATATTTCTAAAGCAACCCTAGTTCGTATCGCTTCGTTAGGAGTAAGCATCGATGCCGATTTGTACTGCCTCGGGTGCTAGTTGCTCCCTAACAACTCGCTCAAATCGTTAGCTGCGCTCACTGGAACGGGCTAAAGCCCGCCCCTTAACCAAACGTTAGGCCGCTACCACCCACGTTATACCGACGTAGCACTAAAGGAGGACAGCGATGATTAGAATGATCTGTAGGAACAAAGTAGCGGACTTCGCCAAGTGGAAATCAGTTTTCGATTCGCACTCAGAGGCTCATAGCAAAGCTGGTCTTTCGCTTGAAAACCTATGGCGCGGAGTTGAGGACTCCAATGAAGTCGTCTTCATTTTCAAGGTAGCGGATCTCGAGAAGGCAAAGGCTTTTATATCTGCACCTGACGCAAAGGAAGCCGGTGATAGGTCGGGCGTTATCGAGGGCAACTACTGGTTCGTTGAGTGAGACCAAGAGCTACCGCGACGCGGCCGAACAATTCGTTCAAGCCGACCTGCTTCGTTACGCCATTCCCGAGCTTGCGGATGTCAGTGGTCCTTAACTCCAACGTTAGGCGTCATTTCATCTTTTAGGCTCGTACCTACATGGACGTTCGTATCGCCGCCTCCTGTTCCCTTTTCGATACGCATCCGTTGCGCTTACACCTAGCGCGCTGTCACCGCCCGCCGTGGCTTCGCGTCCGACGACGCGAGGAATGCATCCGTGTTAATCAGGTATCAATAGCGGCTTGAATGCGTAGCTGTTCGGCCACTGTGCGGTATCGGCCAGCGAGGCCCGCTATGCTCCTCTGCCTAACAAGCGGTTCACGCCGCCCACTTCGTTCGCTGCGACCGGCTAAAGCCCGCCCCTCAACCAAACGTTAGGCATGAGATGAGTCAAAGCCCCGAACTATTACGCAGATTGTTGCGATCGAAGGATCGGATGGATGGCGCTCCCCAGGAGGATTGGCCAGTCACGCGGTTGGCTCAAGTGAGCGCTGTTTCGGTGGCGCACTTTGCGCGAGAGTTCAAAAAAGCCTTCGGCGTACCTCCGCACCGGTACTTGCTTACTCGTCGTATAGAACGTGCCACAGCTCTACTCCGCGACACTGACCTGCCCATTATAGAAATCGCACTCCAAACTGGCTGGAACAGTGTGGGTACCTTTGGGCGCGTTTTCAGTGATGTTATCGGAGAGAGCCCCGGAGAGTTTCGGGAGCGTGAACGCTCGATTCCACATGAGCGGAAGGAAATGCCCGAATGTGTCATGCGCGCTGTCGATCGTCCAAACCTCAATACAGCAGTTTCGGAGAAGCGCCGACTTAGCTCTGCTGGCAAGCTAAAGGTCTAATCCAATGGAGGAAAGGCGATGACTACTGGTGTGGATACGGCAGGGGTGTATGTGCGGGATCAAGATGAAGCACTCGCATTCTACGTTGGGAAACTGGGGTTTATCGTTCATACAGATGTTCGCAATGGCGACTATCGTTGGCTGACGATCCAACATCCTGATCAGCCTTCCTTCCAACTCGGTTTGTTCAAGCCTGGTCCGCCAGTACATGACGCAGCAACAGCGCAGACCTTGCATGAAATGGTAGCCAAGGGCGCTATGCCACCGCTGGTACTCCTGGTGGATGACTGTCGCGCTGCCTACGAACGTATGAATGCGTGTGGCGTGGAATTTACGCAAGAACCCATGGAGCGGTATGGCAGGGTCGATGCTGGCTTTCGGGATCCGTCTGGCAACGGATGGAAGATGATTTCAACTGTACCCAGCCCGCAATCAAGGAGCGCGAAATGAGCTGGAATTCCTGGGTTCGACAAAGTCACCGTTGGCTGTCGATCATTTTTACGGCGACCGTGGTGACTAACTTCACGGCCAGAGCTTTGAATTCCACCGAGCCTTCATGGTGGATAACGTACTCGCCTCTGCCCCCGCTCTTTCTAATGCTTATTACTGGTCTATATCTGTTGGCGTTACCGTACATCGTCAATCGGCAAGGCCGCACGGATGCCTAGCAAGCGGCTCCACGCAGACGGCCAAACCTACGCGGTTTGGCCGCTGGTGAGCCGGTGTTAGAAGGCACCAGATGGACTTCGTGCGCACTGCCCTGGCATGAACGTCGTTGGCATCTATGACCGGTGTCTTGATCAGCTGGCGCGCTGCTTTGATAGCTGAGCGCGAGAGCAATCCATCACGCAAACTGCCATTCTCGGAGGTTGAAGTGACTCAAGACCAGGCAATCGCACTTTGGAAGCAAGAAGAGCAATTTTGGCTCCGCTCGGCAGACTTTTACGAAAGCAACTTGGCTCCAGGGAGCCTGATGGTCCTTCCGAAACCGGTGGGCATCATGGATCGCGAAGCGACCATTGACTCTATTCGCTCAGGTAGTCGCTGGAAAAATGTCTCTTTCAGTGCGAAACACTGCGTGATTCCCACCCCTGAAATGGCCGCGCTCGCCTATAGGGTGCACGCCGACCGCGGTAGCTCGGGCACGTCATACATCGCCCAGTGCAGCTCCACGTACGTGCGCTCCAATGGGCAATGGCTCCTTGTCATGCATCATCAAACACCGGCGGGCCAAGGCACTGAAGCCCGCGCCTGACGATCCATTCAAGCGGAAGCCATTTCGTGGCTCGGCTTAACTCAAGCGTTAGGCACAAGCAACGAGCGTTCTATGATTATTCAAAAAGCCACAACACAAGACGCCTCTCAAGTCGCTGAAATGGTGGGGGAGTTGCTTGCCGAAATCATGAAAAACATTGGCATTCAGGCATTCAATTTCGACCATCGCGAGACAGCTGATCGCCTGACCGACTTGCTGAACCAAGAGAAGTATTTTGTTTTCGTCGCTCGGGATGGTGCCTTGCCCGTTGGATTTATTGCGCTCTATGAGAGTTACGCACTCTACGCAGAGGGCGCTTTCGGCACGATTCCCGAACTCTATATCCGGCCCCTGTATCGTTCAAAGCAGATAGGACTGCAACTCCTTTCCCAAGCTAGAGCGTTCGGCCAGTCGCGCAACTGGACGCGTCTGGAGGTCACTACGCCACCGCTTCCTCAATTCGATAAAACACTGGCGTTTTACGAACGCGAAGGCTTCTCGATCACTGGCGGCCGCAAGCTCAAGCTCTCGCTGTGAAATGTTGGCGCAACGTCGATGTTCAAGCGCACCCAACATACCGCTGCGCTCCGCCTGACATTCCGTTACAGCAGCACCCGCAACACTGCTTTAAATGACTTTGGCTTACCGCTTCTGCCCATTGGCCGCCGTACTCCGCCGGGGCCCAGTGCCCGAAACCGAAGGGGCGCCGGTGATGAGCCGCTGGCTGCACAATGGCCGATGGATCAGCGGGCGCTCGTTTCGCCTCTTGGCCCATCGAGCGATACGGCGCTATCGCGCCTCAAGAGAACGAGGGCTGGCGTGCCCTTACGTTTCCGTCGACGCCTGCTCCGGGGCGGCCTTTCCAGCAGGCGACCTTGCAAGGCGTCGCTTGTGGCTAGCGTTAGGCCCCGATAAAGCGAATAGTGAAGGGAACCAATGAAAACACTCCAAGGAATATTGCTCTTTCTCCATATTACGGCTGGGTACTCTGCACTTTCCGCCAGCCTTATCGCTGCCTTGAGTAAAAGTTTTAATACCCGTCACAAGGTGCATGTGGTTTGTGGCCGTATTTTCTTTTGGTGCATGCTGGCTATCTTTCTTACGGCAGTACCGATTTCGTTCATGACAGGGAATATTTTTCTTCTACTTGTCGCTATTTTCAGCTTCTACCTGGCATTGTCCGGCTGGTGTTATGCGAAGTACCGCAAAGGCTCCGCTTTACGTCTGGATTGGATGCGGTCAATTGGCATGTTAATCGCCGCCGTCGCCATGGCGGTTTATGGCTTCGCCCTTCTTTCGGGCGGCGATACCAATGGCTACACCATGCTGGTCTTTTCTGGCATAGGCGTCGCGTTGGGCATTAACGATCTACGTATTATCTTTTCCGGCGGTGTTACGGGCGCAGCCCGTATAGGCAACCATCTCACCATGATGCTGGCAGCCTCCATTGCAACGATCACGGCGTTTCTGGTGACCAATATCGCCTTTGAGCCCGCGTATGTAGTGTGGCTGGCACCTACCGTTGCCATTACGCCCATTATCATCGTATGGAACGCCAAAGTTCGCCGAGGGGCTGCGCCCAAGGGCGTGCCGAACGTGAGCGCCTGATACGTGCAACAGCCCGCCGCTCAAGCAAACGTCAGCGTGCACGGAACAAGCCTAACGCGCGTCGATTCAAGCGGTGGACCGGGCATCCACTGAACGAACCGGGTGCATAGAGGGCGCAAGAGAAGCAGATGGGCACGAAAGACGCGCAGTTCTGGGACAAGGCCGCCCCGAAATACGCCGCCACTCCCATTGACGATGCAGCCGGGTTCGAAAGGACATTGGCGCGCACTCGTGCACTCATCACTCCCGGCGCGCGGGTGCTGGAACTCGGCTGCGGCACAGGCACGACGGCGCTGCGCCTCGCGAATGCCACAGAGCACTATCTCGGCACCGACATCTCGGCGCGCATGATCGCCATTGCGCAGGAGAAGCTCGCAACGGCTCGCCCCGCTGAGCTGAACGGGCAGCTGAGCTTCCGCCAGGGTACCGCCAGCACCTTGGCACGAGAAGGCGCCGAGTATGACGTCGTGATCTGCTTCAACTGCCTTCACCTTGCCGGCAACCTCTCCGCCGTACTCGGCCATATTCGCCGCCTACTTGCGCCGGGCGGCCTTTTCATCTCCAAGACGCCCTGCGTCGGTGACATGAATCCGCTCATTCGCCTCGCCATCCCGCTCATGCGCCTGGTGGGCAAAGCGCCCCGCGTAACCTCCTTTTCCGCCGTTGAACTCGAAGAGGCGATCCGCGCGGCCGGTTTCGATATGCTGGCGAACGAACGGCACGGCTCGAAGGACAGCGACCTTCGTCCCTTCATCGCCGCCCGCGCGCCGTGACGGTGACCCTTCGGCACGGAAAACAACGACTGATCGGGTGATCGTGGACTGGGCCGAAGCGCTCACGGATGAGCTGCTGGCGAAAACGATGCGCTACAGTAATTCCCAGGGCCACCCCCGCGAGCATCCCGTTTGGCTTGCGGTCGCTCACTTGTTCAATCACCAGCCCCACCACCGTGGGCAGATCACAACCCTGTTGCACCAGCTTGGTCACGACCCGGGTGCGACCGATTGCTTTGTATAGGTGCAGCCGTCCGGCATCTGACCACCGACAGCCGGTGACCTCAGGCCGGTTCACGGGCCGGTAGCCACCAGCACGCGGGCGTCGGGTGTCATGACCGATGTGCTCTGTACAAAGGACAGGAGGGTTCGATGTCGAATCGTATTGCCGAGATCACCGCCGTGGTTCACGCGTTCGCCGACTGCTGGAACCGTCACGACATGGATCAATTTGCCGAGCTTTTCGCTGACGATGCTGAGTTCGTCAACGTGGTTGGTTTGTGGTGGCATGGACGAGAAGAAATCAAGCGGGCCCATGAATTCACGCACGCAACGATGTTCAAGCACAGCCGCTTGGCGATTACGGATGTGAAGGTGCGATTTCCTGCGGCGCATATCGCCATTGCACGGGCCCGGTGGGTTCTCGAGGGGCATGTCAGTCCAGCGGGTGCAGCACTTCCGGCCCGCAGCGGGCTATTGCTCAACGTGTTGTCGTTAACGCCAACGGGCTGGGTCATCATCGACTCGCAAAACACCGACATCGTCGAGGGTGAGCTGTCCCGCCCGCAATAGTGTGCATGCGACCACCGGTGCGGACGTGTCGCCCGGCCTTCATCGAGCGGAGGTTCGCGGCTGTCGCCCTTCAAGCCTCCGGTCGTGCCCCAACGACGGACATCTTAGGAGGACATGCCGATGTCCATGGTGAGCGTCATCTGGCGGCGCCTCGATGTTCCCGGTCACGACGCCTGCAGACTGGTGCGGCAGCGATCCGGGTGGCGCCTGGAAGGGGTCGCAGCGTTTCGTCACGAAAGCGGCGCTCCGGCCTGCGTGTCTTATGCAGTCGACTGTGACGAAGGCTGGCGAACGCGCGCAGGCGCGGTGACCGGCTGGGTCGGCGACCATGCGCTGGATCTGCGGGTGAGGCGCACCGCCAGCGGAACGTGGTTGCTTGGCGATCAGGCGATAGCGGGACTCGATGAATGCCTGGATCTCGACCTGGGATTCACGCCAGCCACCAACCTGTTCCAGTTGCGGCGAATGGCCCTTGCGGTGGGGCAGGCAGCGGATGTTCCGGTTGCCTGGCTCGATGTGCCCGACGGCGGCCTGCGGGTCCTGCATCAGCGTTATGAGCGGCTCAGCGTCGAGGTGTATCGGTACGAGGCGCCTCTGTTCGACTACGTTGCCAGCCTGCACGTTGGGGACGCGGGTTTTGTCACGACCTATCCGGAGCTGTGGGAAGCGGAGGCGATCGATGTACAGCAGGGTGCACCCGCGGGCACGACGAAGCCGCGCCGCTGAGCGATCCTAGGGATGAACGCGAAGCGCATCCCCTGCTCCCCACAACCTCACTGTCGCGTATCGGCGCTGTGTTTTGCCGCCTACCAGCGGTGGAGCGGCTCCCGAACGTAGGCTTCATCGATCAGGGTGAACTAACCCGGCGTCCGAACGCTCCCCTTATACAGGGCCATCGCAACCCCGGAGCACCGGCATTTTGCCGGGCATCCGATCTGGATTGCCAAGTGATAAGGAGCCAGCCGTGACGACCACTACCGCCCGCGCACCGCGCATCTACCGCAGCAGACCCGGGGCACTGCACGCTACGCTGCTGGCCGGCACCGTTCCGCTGTTTCTGGGCGCGACCCTGAGTGACTACGCCTACTACCGGACGTACGAGGTTCAGTGGATCAACTTCTCCTGCTGGCTGATCGCCGGCGCGTTGGTGTTCTGTGGCCTGGCGATCCTGTTCGCGCTGGTCAACCTGCTGCGCGCGACGCGCAAGCAAGGGCGCCCGCTGGTTTACCTGTTGCTGCTACTCGCGACCTGGGTGGTGGGCTTCATCGACGCCCTCGAACATGCCAAGGACGCCTGGGCCACCATGCCCCTGGGCCTGGTGCTTTCGGTGATCGTCACGGTGCTGGCTTGCCTGGCAACCGGCGTCGGCCTCACCAAGCGGCGGACAGGAGGTGCGGCATGAAGACTCGTTACGCACTCGCCACCCTGAGCCTGAGCCTGCTACTGGCCGCCTGCGGCGGCGAGGGCCAGGAGACCGCGCAATCCTATGGTGGCGATCCCAAGCTGCCCGACCCACAGCGCGGGCTGTTGCCCAGCATGACCATCGCCGATCCGGCGAAATGGGCGGGCGGCAAGCCATCCGTGCCACAGGGCTTTACCATCAGCGCCATCGCCAAGGATCTCAAGGTTCCGCGCCAGACGCTGTTGCTACCCAACGGCGACATCCTCGTGGCAGAAGGCAAAGGCGGCAACGCGCCTAAGCTCAAGCCAAAGGATGTGATCGCCGGTTATATCAAGGCGCAGGGCACGACTTCGGTGAAAAGCGGCAACCGCCTGACCTTGCTGCGCGACGCCGACGGTGACGGCACCTACGAGTTGCAGGAAGTATTCGCCGACAACCTCAACGCGCCGTACGGGCTGGCACTGCATGAAAACGCCCTGTACGTGGCCAATCAGGACGCCCTGGTGCGCTTCGACTACCAGCCGGGGCAGACCAAGGCCGACGGTCCGCCGACCAAGGTCACCGACCTGCCCTCGCGGATCAACCACCACTGGACCAAGGCGCTGACCATCAGCCCGGACGGCCGTTATCTGTACGTCGGCATCGGTTCGAACAGCAACATCACCGAGCGCGGGCTGGACGCCGAGGTGGACCGCGCGATGATCTGGCAGGTCGATGCCGAGACCGGCGCCCACCGGCCCTATGCCACCGGTGTTCGCAACCCTACGGCACTCGCCATCCAGCCAGGGTCGGGCCAGCTGTGGGCGGTAGCGAACGAGCGTGACGAACTGGGCCCGGACCTGGTCCCCGACTACCTCACCTCGATCCAGGATGGCGGTTTCTACGGCTGGCCGTACAGCTACTGGGGCCAGCACGTCGATGACCGTGTGCGCCCGCAGAAGCCGGAGCTGGTCGCCCGCGCGATCAAGCCGGATTACGCCCTCGGCTCGCACGTCGCGGCGCTCGGCCTGGCCTTCTCCGATCCCGGCATGGGCGCGGAATTCGCCGACGGCGTCTTCATCGGCGAACACGGCAGCTGGAACCGTGAAAACCCGGTGGGCTACAAGGTGGTGTTCGTGCCCTTTCGTGATGGCCGCCCCAGCGGCGAGCCGGTGGACTTCGTCACCGGGTTCCGCACCAGTGACGGCAAGACCCATGGCCGCCCGGTCGGCGTGACCGTCGATCCGAAGGGCGCGCTGATCGTCGCCGACGACCTGGCGAACGTCGTCTGGCGAGTAACCCGCACCCAGTAGTCATCCATTTTTTCTTTCACATCAGCCAGCGACCATAACGGTCGCTGGCTACACTTGCCCGCACCTGTAAAAACCACTCACGCCGCTTGAGCAACGCGTGCGCCGCTGCCTGGCCCAAGGAACCCGCAATGATTGTTGTATATGGCATCAGAGAACGGCTCGACCCGATCAAGGCACGGCTGTCAGAGGTCATTCACGGGTGCATGCAGGCGGTTCTCGGCATGCCGGAGGACAAACGCGCCCATCGTTTCGTCCCCATGGACAGAGCGGATTTCTACTATCCGGGTGGCCGAAGCGACGCGTATACCGTCATCGAGATCAATATGATGGCTGGGCGCAAACCCGAGACGCAGAAGGCGCTGATCAAGATGCTGTTTAGTGAGATCGAACGCCAGCTTGATCTCGCGCCAGTGGATGTGGAAATCACAATCACGGAGCAGCAGCCCTATCAGTGGGGCTTCCGGGGAATGACCGGTGACGAAGTCCGCGACCTGACCTACACGATCAATCGATAACCGCTCGCCTGACTACGCCAGGCCTGCAAGGACACTCCCGTAATGCCCAGCCTCGAATTTCTCATCACATCGCTGATCGTCGTGCTCATCCCGGGAACCGGCGTCGTCTTCACCGTCTCCACCGGGCTGACGATGGGCCGGCGCGCCAGCCTGCTCGCCTCGGCGGGCTGCACGCTGGGCATCGTGCCGCATCTGCTGGCGACCGTGCTCGGCCTGGCTGCCGTGATGCATACCAGTGCCCTGGCCTTCCAGGCGCTCAAGTATGCAGGCGTCGCCTACTTGCTCTATCTGGCGATCGCCACATGGCGCGACCGGTCGGCGTTCGCCACCCAGTCGGTGGCGGTCAGCAACGGTGCACTCGGCCTCGTACTCAAGGCTTTTCTGCTGAACATCCTCAACCCCAAGCTGACGATCTTCTTTCTCGCCTTCCTGCCGCAGTTCATCAGCCCCACCGCCGCCTCCCCTACCCTGCAGCTACTCACGCTCAGCGCCGTGTTCATGGCGATGACCTTCACCGTCTTCGTGCTGTACGGCCTGCTTGCCCATGCGTTCCGCACCGCGGTCATCGAATCGCCTCGGGTGCAAACCTGGATGCGCCGTGGTTTCGCCACCACCTTCGCCGCGCTCGGCGTGCAACTGGCGGCCTCGGATCGATGAGGGCCTGACCGCCGGCCGAAGAGCAACCGGCTGCCGCAGTCGACCGCGAGAGGTTTACACGCCTGGCACGGCCCCGCGTCGAGCGAAAACCGTATCGAAATCCAGTTCGGCGTGGTTTGATCGACACCCCTGCATTCAGGGCACGAGGCGAGACGCCGCGGCAGTAACACAGCCGGGGATTCAAGCACGACGGCAATCACAAGGAGGCGAGTCATGAAGCAAAGCGGTAGTTGTCTGTGTGGCGGCATTCGATACGAAATCGACGGGCCGCTGACCGACGTCCTGAACTGTCACTGTTCGATGTGCCGCAAGCTGCACGCCGCGGCGTTCAGGACACGAGCGAAGATTCGCGCGGCCGATTGGACGCTGCTCGATGGCCAGGACCTGATCAAGTTCTACGAATCGTCTCCAGGCGAATACAAGGGGTTCTGCTCGAACTGCGGCTCCAGCCTGTACACGCGCTTCGATGCCAATCCGGACATCTATGGATTCGCACTCGGCACGCTCGACACCGACCCAGGCGTCGAAGCGCAGCGCCACGTGTTCGTGGATAGCAAGGCGCCGTGGTTTCACATCACCGATGACCTGCCCCAGCATGCCGAATACGACTGAGCGGGCGCGCCGTTGAGCGGAATCACCGGCCAGCGCCGGGTTCGGCTATGGCTGCTTCTCAGCACACTGCATGCGCTGCTGCTGATGCTCGCCGTGTTCACCACGGCGCTGCGCGATACGCCTTTCGAGGCCGTCGGGATGACGGTGCTGGCGATTCCTTATTTGCTCCAGCCGAGCGGCCTGCCCGTACTGCAGGGCAGCGGCGCGAGCGGCTGGGGGCTGCCGTCACCGAGCCTGTTGGGCTGGCTGCTTTCGCTGACGGCCTGGCTTGCATTCTATTGGCTGGTCGCCGGTGGCATCGAACGGCTGATCAAACGCGCTACGGCCCGGCGCACTGACGCCGCCTGATCGACAGCAACGCCTCGCGAGGGCCGGCAACCTTGCGATCGCTAACGGGCCGCCGCGTAGGCCTGGCACGCCGAGGCGAAGGCCTGGAACAGCTTCAGCGATTCGGGATTCTCCGCAATGCGCCATTCCGGATGCCATTGCACGCCAATGGCGAAACCCGGAGCGTCACGCACGGAGACGGCTTCCACCAGGCCGTCCGGCGCCACCGCTTCGACGCGCAGAGGCGCGGCCAGCCGGTCGATGCCCTGGCTGTGCAACGAGTTGACCTGGAACACCGCGGGCAACCCGATCCGCTCGAACACGCCGTCCGGCCGAACCGTCACCGCATGCTGCGGCACGTACTGCTCGGCCAGCGAATCGCTTTGCGGTTCGCGGTGGTCGAGATAGCCCGGCAGTTCCTGCACGCGCTGGTGCAGGCTGCCGCCGAGCGTGACGTTGAGTTCCTGGAAGCCACGGCAGATGCAGAACACCGGCACGCCGCGTTCGATGGCCAGACGCAGCAATGGCAGGGTGTTGGCATCGCGGTGCGGGTCATGCGCGGTGCCGGCCAGGCTTGCCGGGCCGTCGTACCGGTGGGGTTCGACATTGGACGGCGAGCCGGTGAAGAGGATGCCGTCCAGGCTGTCGAGCAGCCGCTGCGGATCGCTCGGCGTGCTACGCGCCGGTAGCACCAGCGGCACGCCAGCAAAGGCCGCCGCCTCGACGTACTTGTCGCCGACGGTGTGTGAATCGTATTTGCCGAGCTGCTGTCGGCAGGCGGTAACGCCAATCAAGGGCACGCGGGACATAAACAATTCTCCGAAAAGCCCGCCAGCGGGTCACGCTGGCGGAGATCGCATCAGACGCCCAGGCGATCACGTAGCTGGTAATAGGCGGCGCCCATGGCCGTGAACGGCACACGTAGCAACTGACCACCCGGGAAGGGGTAATGCGGCAGACTGGCGAACGCGTCGAAGCGCTCGGCTTGCCCGCGCAGCGCCTCGGCCAGCATCTTGCCGGCGAGGTGGGTATAGGTGACGCCGTGGCCACTGCAGCCCTGGGAGTAATAGAGGTTGTCGCCGATGCGCCCGACCTGGGGCAGGCGCGACAGGGTCAGCAGGAAGTTGCCGGTCCAGGTGTAATCGATGCGGACATCGCGCAACTGCGGGAAGGTCTTGAGCAGTTTCGGCCGGATGATCGCCTCGATGTCCGCCGGATCCCGCGCCCCGTAGACCACGCCACCGCCATAGATCAGGCGCTTGTCGCCGCTCAGGCGGAAGTAGTCGAGCAGGTAGTTGCAGTCCTCGACGCAGTAGTCCTGTGGCAGCAGGCTGCGAGCCAGTTCCTCGGACAGCGGTTCGGTGGCAATCACCTGAGTACCGCAGGGCATCGACTTGGAGGCCAGTTCCGGGACCAACCCGCCGAGGTAGGCGTTGCCCGCCAACACCACGAAGCGGGCTTTGACCTGGCCGCGCTCGGTGTGCACGACCGGCTGAGCGCCGCGGTCGATACGAACCGCCGCGCTCTGCTCGTAGATCGCGCCGCCCAGCGAGGCGACCGCCGCCGCTTCGCCCAGCGCCAGGTTGAGCGGGTGGATATGGCCACCGCTCATGTCCAGCATGCCGCCGACATAACGCTCGGTCCCGACCACTTCACGGATGCGGCGCTCGTCCAGCAGCTCCAGCTGGGTGTGTCCGTATCGCTCCCAGAGCTTCTTCTGCGCCTCGAGATGGCCCAGCTGCTTGGGCGTGATAGCGGCGAACACACCGCCGTCCTTCAGGTCGCAGTCGATGCCATAGCGGGCGACGCGCTCGCGGATGATGCGCCCGCCCTCGAAGGCCATGTCGCCAAGCAACCGCGCCTGGGTGGCACCGAGCTGGCGTTCGATGACATCGATGTCGCGGCTGTAGCTGTTGACGATCTGCCCGCCGTTGCGCCCCGAGGCGCCGAAGCCGACTTTCGCGGCTTCCAGCACGGTCACGCTGAAGCCGTTCTCCAGCAGGAACAAGGCCGTCGACAGGCCGGTATAGCCGGCGCCGACGACGCAGACGTCGCATTCGACGGACTCGCTGAGTTGCGGATAGTCCACGCGGATGTTGCGCGAAGCGGCGTAGTAGCTGTTGACGTGTTGAGTCATAGGGAAATCCCCAAACCTGGTTGAACGCGCATCTGTCGTGGCCAGCCAGCGGCTTGGCGCAGCGACGCGATGCGCGACGGTGAATGAACGAAGCGGCGCCAGCGGCCGCCAGTCGTGGATGGCTCGCTAGAGCTTGATCCAGGTAGCCTTCAGCTCGGTGTACTTGTCGAAGGCATGCAAGGACTTGTCCCGACCGTTACCCGACTGCTTGTAGCCACCAAACGGCGCAGTCATGTCGCCCCCATCGTACTGGTTGATCCAGACGCTGCCGGCACGCAACGCGCGGGCGGTGCGATGGGCCCGCGAGAGATCGGCGGTCCACACCGCGGCGGCCAGGCCATAGGGGGTGTCGTTGGCGATGTTCACCGCCTCCTCATCGTTGTCGAAGGCGATCACCGACAGCACCGGACCGAAGATTTCTTCGCGAGCGATGCGCATGGCGTTGGTCACCCCGTCGAACAGCGTCGGCTCGACATAGCTGCCGCCGGTGTCCTGCAGGGCGCGCTGGCCACCGCTCATGAGCACGGCGCCCTCGTCCCGTCCCGCCTGGATGAAACCGAGCACGGTGTCCAGATGCCCGCCGTCGACCAACGCGCCGATGCGTGTGTTCGGGTCCAGCGGGTGCCCCGGCTGCCAGCGTTGCAACGCGGCGACCACCAGCGGCAGGAAGCGATCCTTGATCGAGCGCTCCACCAGCAACCGCGAGCCGGCGATGCACACCTCTCCCTGGTTGAAGGCGATGGCCGCGGCCGCCGCCTCGGCCGCCGCCTCGAGATCCGGTGCATCGGCGAAGACGATGTTCGGGCTCTTGCCGCCGGCTTCGAGCCAGACCCGTTTCATGTTCGACTGACCGGCATCGATCATCAGTTGCTTGGCGACCCGGGTCGAGCCGGTGAACACCAGCGTGTCGACGTCCATGTGCCGCGCCAGCGCGCTGCCGACGGTGTGGCCATAGCCGGGCAGCACGTTGAAGACGCCAGCCGGAATGCCGGCATCGAGCGCCAGCTGGGCGATGCGTATGGCGGTAAGCGGCGACTTCTCCGAGGGCTTGAGCACCACCGAATTGCCGGTCGCCAGGGCCGGTCCGAGTTTCCAGCAGGCCATCATCAGCGGGAAGTTCCAGGGCACGATCGCCGCCACCACACCGACCGGCTCGCGGGTGATCAAACCAAGCTGGTCGTGAGGCGTCGCTGCGACCTCGCCGTAGACCTTGTCGATGGCTTCGGCGCTCCAGCGAATCACGTTGGCCGCCGCCGGCACATCGATGCTCAGCGAATCGCCGATGGGCTTGCCCATGTCCAGGGTCTCGAGCAGCGCCAGCTCTTCGGCGTGGGCGAGCAAACGATCGGCGAACGCGATCAGCACGCGCTTGCGCTCTGCCGGCGCGCGATGCGCCCAGTCGCCGCGCTCGAAGCTGTCGCGCGCGGCCGTTACCGCCAGCTCCGCATCTTCGCCGGTGCAACTGGCGATGCGGGCCAGCTGGCGGCCATCGACGGGGCTGATGTTGTCGAACACCGCGCCGCCCACGGCGTCACGGTAGTGCCCATCGATGAACGCACGGCCTTCGATGTGCAGCGCGCGGGCGCGCTGTTCCCAATCGTTTGCGGTCAGGGTGGTCATCCGTTCAACTCCTCAGACCGTGTGCAGGTACCAGTTGTATTCCAGGTCGGAAATGGTGCTTTCGAATTCCGCCATTTCCGCCTCCTTGCAGGCGACAAAAATGTCGATGTAATCGGGGCTGATGTACTTGTTCAGCACCTCGCTGTCGTCCAGTTCGCGCAAGGCGTCGCGCAGGTTGGTCGGCAGGGCCTGCTCGAGCTGTTCGTAGGCGTTGCCCTCCACCGCGGGCCCCGGATCGAGCTCGTTGGTCAGGCCGTGGTGAATGCCGGCGAGTATCGCGGCCATCATCAGGTACGGGTTGGCGTCGGCGCCGGCCACCCGGTGTTCGATGCGGATCGCCTCGCTGCTGCCGGTGGGCACGCGCACCGCGACCGTGCGGTTGTCCAGCCCCCAGCTCGGGGCGTTGGGCACGTAGAACTGGGCACCGAAACGGCGGTAGGAGTTGACGTTGGGGCAAAGGAAGGCCATCGACGCCGGCATGGTTTCGAGGATCCCGGCCACCGCATGGCGCAGCGGCGCGTGCTGCTCCGGATCGTCAGTGGCGAAGATGTTCTTCCCGGTCTTCTTGTCCAGCAGCGAGATGTGCACATGCAGCCCGTTGCCGGCCTGGCCGGGATAGGGCTTGGCCATGAAGGTGGTGTCCATCTCGTGGTCGTAGGCGACGTTCTTGATCAGGCGCTTGAGCAGCACGGCATGGTCGCAGGCCTTGATGGCGTCCTCGGCGTGGTGCAGGTTGACCTCGAACTGCGCCGGGGCACTCTCCTTGACGATGGCGTCGGCCGGCAACGCCTGCTCCCGCGCGGCTTCGAGGATGTCCTGCAGGCAGTCGGAATACTCGTCGAGGTCGTCGATCAGGTACACCTGGGTGGATATCGGCCGCTTGCCGGACAGCGGAGAGCGCGGCGGTTGCGGCCGGCCGTTCACGTTGTCCTGATCGATCAGGTAGAACTCGAGCTCGAACGCCGCGCAGATCGTCAGCCCCAGCTCATCGAAGCGCTGCACGACCTGACGCAGCACTTCACGCGGGTCGGCGAAGAACGGCGTGCCGTCCAGCTCGTGCATGGTCATGAGCAATTGGGCGGTCGGACGCTTCTGCCAAGGCTCGGGGCTCAGCGTGTCGGGGATCGGATAGCACACGCGGTCGGCATCGCCGATGTCCATGCCCAGACCGGTGCTTTCCACCGTGGTGCCGTTGATGTCCAGGGCGAATAGCGAGGCGGGCAGCTTGATCCCGTTCTCGTACACCTTGTGCAAGCTTGCTCGCTCGACGCGCTTGCCACGGACGATCCCGTTCATGTCCGCGATCAGCAAATCGACGTACTGGATTTCGGGATGCTCCTTCAGAAAGCTGTTTGCTTCGTTGAGCTGTATGACACGGGGGGATACGGAGATCATTTTGGCTACATCCTGGCTGCTGACGCGCTGGTTTCGCAGCGAATTTGTTATTGGCACTGGCTGCGGGCGCCGATGGCGCTAAGCGGCTATCGCAGGCCTGTGAGCGATTTGATTCGCAGTCTCGGGCCGAGTATAAAATGCGCGCCGAAGCAACCCATAGCGGCAAAATCGCAAAGGATGTTTGCGCTGATGCAATATCAAATCACTCACGCGGACCTCAGTCTCGTGCTCGCCCTGGTGCGCGGACGCACCCTGGCCAAAGCCGCCGAGCTGCTGCAGGTGGACGTTTCCACGGTGTTCCGCGCGCTGCGCAAACTCGAAGCCAACCTGGAAGTGGCGCTGTTCGAAAAAAACCGCCGGGGCTACACCCCCACCCAGGGCGGCCAGGCGCTGGCCGAGCAGGCAGAGCGGGCCGAGCAGGCGCTGGAAACGGCGCGAATCGCGCTGACGCTCGGCGAGAAGACCATCAGCGGCACCGTCCGGCTGACCTGCACCGACGCCGTGCTGCGCAGCCTGCTGATCCCGGTATTGTCAGAACTGATGACGCGCTATCCGGCCATTTCGCTCGAACTGGCGACGTCCAACGCCTTCGCCAGCCTGAGCAGGCGCGATGCGGACATCGCCTTGCGTCTCTCCAACGCCCCGCCCGAACACCTCGCCGGCCGGCGTTTGAGCAAAAGCTCCTATTACGTCTGCGGCCACCCCAGCTACCAGGCGCTGTATCAGCAGGCGCCAACGGAGCTCGCCTGGATCGCGCCGGACGACTCGCTGTCGGATCACGTCTCCGTGGCCTGGCGCCTGCAGGCGCACCCCAGCGTGGTGCCGCGCTATCGCTGTAGCAGTATCTCGGCGGTGGGCAGCCTGGTGGGTGCGGGTTTGGGCGTCGCCGCCCTGCCCGACTTCCTGATCAGCAGCCTGGACGGCACCGAGCGCTTGAGCGGTCCGCTCGAGGGTTGCGATACCGATATCTGGCTGCTCACACGCCCGGACAGCCTGTCGCTTCGCTCGGTCCACGTGTTCTTCAATGAATTGGCCGAACTCCTCCGAGCCCGGCTGCTGGCCAACGGCTGACCTGGCGCCAACCGCCGGCATGCCCGCCGGCGGCACGGACTAGGCCGGGTCGGCGATCGGCGCGGCGAGTCCGGCGCTGTCCTGGCACAACCCGGGCAGATGCGTGCCGCAATAGCTTTTCAGGTGTTCGATGAACACCTTCACCTTGCGCGTATTACGGCGGTGCGGCAGATACATCAGGTAGATCTGCGGCCCGAACGCGCTGGGCTCGCGCCAGTACAGCGCGTCGATTTCGACCAGATCACCACGTGCCAGATAGGGCGCCGCGCTCCAGCGGGGCACGAACTGCAACCCCTGGCCAGCGAGCAGGCACGCCAGCAGGAAATCGTAGTTGTCGCTGGCCAGGCGTGGCACCGGCTGGTCGATCCGGATGCGCTCGTGCTCCCGCTGGACCCACCAGAAGCGGCGATTGATCAGCGGATGGCGGAATATCAGCCAGTCGTGTTCCTGGTAGTTGTCCAGCGTAACGGACGCGCCCTTGCGCGCGATGTAGGCCGGGCTCGCGCAGAGCAGCAGATTGTTTTCCATCAACGGCTGGGCGATCACGCCGGGCAGGTCGATCGGGCCGTCGCGAAGCGCCAGGTCGTAGCCGCCATCCATGAGATCGACGTAGGTGTCGTTGAGCTCCACTTCCAGATGCACCTGCGGATGCTCGGTAAGAAAACCGCAGCACACCTGGGACAGAAACGCCGGGCCGAAGGACGGCGGCGCGGATATCCGCAGATTCCCACAGAGGTCGCGCTGCAACGACTCCACCTCTTCACTGGCCAGCTGCAACTGCAACAAGGCCTGGCGCGCCCCATCGAGGTAGAGGTGCCCCGCTTCGGTCAGCGCCATGCGCCGGGTGGTGCGCTCGAACAGCCGGGCACCCAGCTCCGCTTCCAGCAGCGCCACCGCCTTGGTGAGGGCCGACGGCGTCTTGCCGAGCTGCTCAGCCGCACGGCTGAAATTGCCGTGCTCGGCCGTGGCAACGAACATCTGAAGCGCGCTGAGCTTGTCCAAGATCTTTTCCTAAACGGCACAAGAGTTATGAGCGAACAGGCATTTTTCCGAGACGGACCACTCGCTAGCCTGACCGAACACTAACAATAATAGAGCAATCGCATGAAACTCACGCTCACCACGCTACTTGCCGGCGCCATCACCTGTGCCTCGATGGAAACGATCGCTGCCACAGACCTGATCATCCACAACGCCAAGGTCTACACCGCCGAAAGCGGCCAACCCCTGCAGCAGGCCATTGCGGTCGAGGACGGCAGGATTCAGGCCGTCGGCACCAACGAGCAGATCCTGGCCCTGCGGCAGCAGGCCACCGAGGTGATCGATCTGGGCGGCAAGGTGCTCATGCCCGGCTTCATCGACTCCCACGCACACGTGGTCAAAGGCGGACTTCAGCGGCGCCAGGCCAACCTGGCGGACGAAAACATGCCGGTCGACGAACTCGAGCGCAAGCTGCGCCAGTGGCGTGACGACGGCACCGCCCGCCGCGGTGAATTCCTCAGCGTCGGTGGGGTGCCGGCCGCCTACTGGGACCGGATCGATGAGCTGGAACGCCGCTTCAACCACGGTGAATGGGCGCAGGTCCCGATTCTGCTGGCCGGTGGCGACTATCACACCGGCTGGGCCAACCGCGCCCTGCTGAGCCGGGCCGGTATCGATGCGGCCAAGATCGCCAGCCTGGGCCCGGAGGAGTCGGCCACCATCGGCCGTCACGACGACGGGCAGCCCAACGGCTTTCTCGTCGACGCGGGCCTGTATCCGGTGCAAGCCCTGCTCCCGCTGGCCAGCAATGCCGAACTGCTGGCCGCGCTCGAGGACGCCCAGCAGCATTTGCACAGCCTGGGCATCACCGCCTGGATGGAGCCGCTGATCAACGAGAACCCCGGTGGCGACATCGACAACACCTCGGTCGGCGTGCTGCCGGCCTACAAGGCCCTGGCCGAGAAAGGCGGGCTGACGGCGCACGTGGCCGCCCTGCTCATGGCCGACTCCAAGGCCACCCCCAAGGATCTCGATGAGCTGGACAAGGTACGACGCCAGTTCCTCGACATCCCCAACCTGAGCCTGCCGGGGATCAAGGTCTTCGCCGATGGCGTCGCGGAATACCCCGCGCAGAGCGCGGCCGTGCTCGAGCCCTACACGAACTCGGGCAAGAACGGGGAGCTGCTGTTCGATCCCGAAGGCTTCGCCCAACTGGTCGATGCCGCCGACGCGCGTGGCTGGCTGGTGCACGTTCATGCCATCGGCGACCGAGCGGTCCGCAGCACGCTCGATGCCATCGAGTTCGCCCGCAGCCATCGAAACAGCGGAATCCCGCACTCCATCACCCACCTGCAGCTGGTCAACCCGAAAGAGTTCGGCCGCTTCAAACCACTCGACGTGATCGCCTCCATGCAGCTGTACTGGGCCGCCGCGGACGAGATGAGCGTCGATCTCGTGAGCCCCTACATCACCGCGATGGCCAACCAGTTCATGTACCCGGCCAGATCGCTGCTCAAGCACGGCGCCACCATCGCCGGCGCCAGTGACTGGCCGATCACCACCGCAGACCCGTGGAAGGCCATCTACCAGGCGGTGAGCCGCAAAGGCCCGAAGGGCGTCCTCAACGAGGCGGAGGCGATCGACCGCGAGGTCATGTTCCAGGCCTATACGCTCAACGCCGCCCGCGCCTTGTTGCTCGACCAGCGCATCGGTTCGCTGAAACCGGGCAAACAAGCCGACCTGATCGTCCTCGACCGCGACGTCTTCGATGTCGAGCCCGAAGCCCTGCGCGATACGCAGGTCGTGAAGACCTACTTCGCCGGACGGGAAGTCTTCTCTCGTTGATCCCCCTCTCTTCCAGGCAGGTCGTGAGGCCTGCCATGGCGAAGCCATGCCTGAACCACCCCTAGGAATAAATGCAGTGAAGTTAGAAACACAGGTTACCGAGACGAAGAATCCGCAGCAGCGCGGCCGCGAGATCGGCGACCGCTGGGCGCCGCAAATCAGGCACACCTGCGCGCTGTATCTGGATTTCTTTTCGCAGGTCGATATCGATCCTCGGCAGGTTCGCGCGATCGCCGAGTCCAGTCTGGACGCGCTCCAGGGCTGGTGCCCGGAGCTCGCCGAGGAACTGACGGCCACCGCCGAGGGTGCCGGCCTGCCGGTCTGGCAGCTGGCGGCGCTCAATGCACGCACCGAGATCCTGGCGGCGCTGGCGGAGGCCACCCTGGGCGAATGCTCCACAGCGGTGTATGCCCCGGATACGACCGACGAGGCCCCTCGGACCCTGCAGACCTGGGACTGGCATGACGCCCTGGTCCCCCATGGCCTGCTGCTGCAACTGACCGCCGCCACCGGCCTGACGGTCAAGCTCTTCACCGAGTTCGGCATGCTCGGCAAGATCGGCGTGAACAGCGCCGGGCTCGGCCTGCACTTCAACATCCTGCATCACCGCAGCGACAACGCCAGTGGCGGCGTTCCCGTGCATGCGGTCGCCCGCCGCGTCCTGGAAGAAGCGCGCAACGTGGACGAGGCCATCGAACTGGCTCGCTCGGCGCGGGTCAGCGCCTCGACCGTGCTGACCGTGTTCAGCCGGCACAACCAGCGTCCGCGCGCGGCCAGTATCGAGATGTCGCCCCAGGCCACCGCGCTGGTCTTGCCGGGCACCGATGGCTGGATCACCCACACCAACCACTTCCTGGCGCCCGAGCTGGTGACCGGTGATCGCACCGTCGACGACACGACCCATAACCGTCTGGCTCATGTAGACGCCCAGCGCGATGCGATGCGCGTGGGCGATCTGGCGCAACGAGCCCGCGCCTTCTGCGGCGCCGAAGGCGAGCAGGCACCGATCTGCTTCCATCCGGACCTGCACCTGGCCCCGCAGGAGCGCTGGGAAACGCTGCTCACCGTCGCCATCGATAGCGAGCGTGGCGACCTGCTCTATCGCACCGGGACACCCATGGCCCTCGCCGAGAACGGCTACTTGCGCTTTTGAGGCATCAACAGCGGGCGGCGTATCACCGCCCGCCAACGAGCACTGAACGGGTAAAACCAAATGGCTGATCAATCTGGAACGGGCGGGCCTACCGCCATACGCACCTTTTTCGTGTCAGGGATGGGAACGGCACTGGAGTTCTACGACTTCGTCATCTACGGCGTGGCTGCCGCGCTCGTGTTCCCGACGGTATTTTTCCCTGACCTGCCCCCGCTCACGGCGACCCTGGTCGCCTTCGCCGCGTTCGGCGCGGGCTTTTTCGCGCGCCCATTGGGCGGCGTCGTCTTCGGCCACTACGGTGACCGCATCGGCAGGCAGAAAGCATTGGTCATCACCCTGCTGCTGATGGGTACCAGCACGCTGCTGATCGGCTGCCTGCCGACATTCGCCGATATCGGCCCGGCGGCGCCCGTCTTGCTGGTGCTGCTGCGCCTCATCCAGGGTTTTGCCGCCGGTGGCGAATGGGGTGGCGCGGCGCTCTTCGGCATCGAGTCGGCACCGCCGGGCAAACGTGGCCTGTGGGGCAGCTTCACCAGCATGGGTATCGGGATCGGCGGCATCCTCGGCTCGCTGATGTTCGCCCTGGTCGGCATGGCCTACGACGACAACCTGACCGACTTCGCCTGGCGGATTCCCTTCTGGCTGGGCGGCGTGCTGGTCCTGATCGGCTTGTATGCGCGGCTGCAGAACCCCAGCCAGGAACAGCACAAGCCCCGCGAAAAGGCACGCATCCCGCTGGTTGCCGCGTTGCGCGCGCGGCCACGCGAGATGCTGCTGTGCACCGGCATCGCGTTCGGCTACGTCACCATCGCCTACATCGGCAGCACCTTCTTCCTGGCGTATGCGACGCAGGTCGGCTATGGCAGCACCGAAGCCCTGCTGTTCGATATTTCGATGTCCGTCGCCATCGTCTTCACCGCGCCGCTGTTCGCTGCGCTGTCGGACCGCCTCGGGCGCCGGCCGGTGATGGTGTTCGGCGCCGTGATACTCGCCGCCGGGCTGTTCGCCTTCTTCACCCTGGTCGGCTTGCGCAGCCTGCCCGCCGCCTGCGCCGCCTACGTCATGGTCGGTGCGCTGATGGGCGCCACGCAGGGACCGATTCCGGCGTTCCTGGCCGAGCAGTTCCCCAAGACCATGCGTTACTCGGGCATGTCGGCGGCCTACCAGATCGGCGCCGCGCTCGGTGGCGGAACCGCCTCGAGCGCAGCGACCGCGATCCTCATCGCCAGCGATCACAACCCCTTTGGCGTGGCCCTGTACGGCACCCTGGCGCTGTCCATCGTGGCCGTCTGCTCATGGTTGCTGCGCGAAACCGCGCATCTCGACATGGCCGAGGTGGACGCCGCCCCGGCCGAACGCAACGGCAGCATCCTGCCAGCGAACCTCATCTAGCCCACGTACCGGCGGCAGGCCGACGGCGCCTGCACGCCTCGAACGCACCCGAAACGCAGCGGGCCCGGGACATCGCCCCTGTAACACCCGAGAAGCCTCCATTAATAACAACAAGAGAACCCGCATGAAGCACATCCTATTGCTACCCCTTGCAAGCCTGCTCTGCGCATCGGCCGCCAGTGCCGTCGAGATCAACGACGATCTGTTTCTGGAAGCCAAGGTGGGCCTGTACAGCGACTACCGCACGCGCGGCGTGTCACAGACGCAGAACGACCCCGCCCTGCAGGGCTCGGCAACGCTCATTCACAGCAGCGGCTGGTACGCGGGAGCCTGGTCGTCCAACGTGGATTTCGGCGACGGAATCGACACGCGCCAGGAGATCGACCTCTACGCAGGCTACTTCTGGCAGATCAGCGACGACGCGAGCCTGGACCTCTCCTACATCAAGTACCTGTATCCGCGACACAGCGGCTTCGACTACGACGAGTACCACGCGGAACTCAGCGCCTACGGGATGTTTCTCGGCGGTAACTACGCCGACGACATGGGTGGCGACCAGAGCTATCTGTACAGCTACCTGGGCTATCGAACCGAACTGCCCGCTGAGCTGGGCCTGGAGGTTCGTTATGGACGGGTGGACTACAAGGACCCGGTGTTCTTTACCGCGAACGGCGGCGAGCGGGAAAGCTACCGCGAATGGCAGATCGAGGTTTCGCGCGCGTTCAAGGGCCTCGACTGGTCGCTGGGCTACGTCGATACCAGCCTTGGCAAGGATGAATGCGCCAGCTTCAACGGGTTCGACGACGTCTGCTCCGCCACCCTCGTGGTAGGGGTCAGCAAGACCTTCTAGCCATTGCCGGCGAAGCCCGCGCACGGCCGCCACGCTGAGCCCCGCTTGGCTGGCGGCCGTCGTCGTTTCGCAGGCTCAGGCTGAAGATCGACCCACCCAGGCCCGCTCGCCCGGTGCGCGATGACCACACGGACGAAGAACCGTTCAGCGGGATTCTGCCACCAGGCGATGAGCGGGCACTGCGCCGTGCACGCAAGCTGTCAGAATGACATCACCACCGCCGAGCAGTGGTCATTCCTGAGATCGAGCACGAGCCAGTCCATCATGTCTTGCGAAAAACTCTACACAATTGTCCTGGAAAACAGCCTGGAAGTGCTCCTCGAAGCGGGCACCATGGCGCAGGTCGAAGCGTTCTGGGATGCGTATGACAGCCGCTACTATGGCCTGCGCATGGAAGAGGACAACGGTTATCACGCCCGCGTGATCGTGACCGACCAGATCCCCGACGACGAAGAAGAAGCCGAACAGACCGAACGCTGCACCGGTTGATCGGTCCGTCACTCGTCGTCGATCAAACGCGCGGCCATCGCCTGTTTGCTGTCCAGCTGGAAGAACAGCGAGGCCGCCATCAGCGATATCGCCCCGACACACAGAAAGGTCAGGTGAAACGCCTGCAATACCGCCGCGCCGTCAGCGCCCGGCTCGGTGAAGCCGCCCAGCAAGGCGCCGGCCGACGCCACACCGAGGCTCATCGACAACTGCACGACCACCGACAGCAGGCTGTTACCGCTGCTGGCGTTCTGTTGGCTCAGGCCGACCAGGGTGACGGTGTTCATCGCGGTGAACTGCATCGAGTTGACCATGCCGATCAGGCTCAGGTGCACCAACAGCAAAATGGTCGGCGTCTGCGCATCGATGGTCGCCAGACTGGCGATCAGGCTGCCGAGTAGCAGCGTGTTACCAATCAGGATGCGGCGGTAGCCGAAGCGGTCGATCAGCGGCTTGGCCAAGGGCTTGATCAGCATTGCCCCGACGGCCAGGGGAATCATGGTCATACCAGCCTGAGCCGGGGAATAGCCCAGCGCCACCTGCAACAGCAACGGCAATAGGAACGGCAGCGCACCGCTGCCCAGACGGGCGAACAGATTGCCGAAGATGCCCACCGCAAAACTGCGCGTATGGAACAGCGTCGGGCTGAACAGCGGTTTATCGACATGCCCTGCCCGCAACCAATAGGCCGTCAGGCAGGCGCTGCCAATCACCAGCAGCAACAGCACCCGCGCGTGCGGCATCTGCATTTCGCCCAGGCCTTCGAGCGCGATGGTGATCAGCACCATGGCGCCGCCAAACAGCAAAAAGCCGAAGCTGTCGAAGCGCATCCGCTCCGGGCTTTTCAGATCCGGCATGAAACGCGCCGCGGCGAAACAGCCGATCAGCCCCACCGGCAGGTTGATCAGGAAGATCCAGTGCCAGGAGGCGTACTCGACCAGCCAGCCCCCGAGCGTCGGGCCTATCAAAGGGCCGACCATGCCGGGCAAGGCAATGAAGGTCATGACCCGGACGAACTCGCTGCGCGGATAGGCGCGCAGGACGACCAGGCGCCCGACCGGCAGCATCAGCGCACCGCCCACGCCCTGCACGACGCGCGCGACGACCAGTTGGTTGAAGCTGGCACTCATCGCACAGAACAGCGAACCGAGGGTGAACAGCATGAGCGCGCTGAGGAATACGCGCCGGGTGCCGAAGCGGTCGGCCAGCCAGCCCGACGCCGGGATCAGCAGCGCCACGGTCAGCATGTAGGCGATGACCACGCCCTGCATGCGCAACGGATCCTCGGCCAGATCGCGCGCCATGGCCGGCAGTGCGGTATTGAGGATGGTGCCGTCGAGCGTTTGCATGAAGAAGGCGATGGCGACCAGCCAGGGCAAGACGCGGGCGGTGCGGGCATCCAACATGGCGGCTTGAGGCATTGGCATTTTCCGGGTCGAAAAGCATATGGTAGGCCCCTAACGGTCTGTCCGCAGCCCCTTATCGTCGCGGCAGCACCCGCCTGTTAGCGGCAGGGCACGGCCCGATGGCGGTTCCATCGCCCGGGGTGCGACAACCCGGCGCACCCACGCCGGCCAAGCCACCAAAGCCCGCGCCCTGCGGCGTATCGGCAGTCACTCTCCCCTGAGCTGGGGGCTATACGTTACAAAGTATTTCCTTCACAATTGACGCGAATCATTATCGTTAAGCATCACAGGTGCGAACCTTAACGCGTCAACCTACAGACCCATTACCGGAGGCCTTCATGCGCATTCCCGCTACTCTCGCCGTTCTCTCCCTGCTCGCCGCCCCGCTCGTCCAGGCCAAGGAATACCCCATCGGCGAACCCCAGCAGTGCGGTGGTATGGAGGTCGGTGCGGTCTACCTGCAGCCGGTCGAAATGGAACCGGCCGGGATGATGCTCGACGCGGCCAAGTCCGACGTGCACCTGGAAGCCGACATCTCCGCCTTGGAGAACAACCCCAACGGTTGGCAGGAAGGCAGCTTCGTCTCCTACCTGAACATCCATTACGCGCTGAGCAAGAAGGGTTCGGACGAGAAGATCGAAGGCGAATTCCACCCAATGGTCGCCAACGATGGCCCGCACTACGGCGACAACGTCAAGCTGATGGGCCCGGGCAAGTACCAGCTGACCCTCACCGTCTCGCCGCCGGACGGCCAGCACAGCATGTTCGGCCGCCACGTCGACAAGGAAACCGGCGTCGCGCCCTGGTTCAAGACCTGCAAGCTCGACTACGAATTCACCTACGCCGGCATCGGCAAGAAAGGCGGCTATTGAGCCGGAGGCACACCATGCGACGCGCCCTGCTCCCCGCCCTCGCGCTGCTCGCTGCCGGCTTTGCCGGCGGCGCCCAGGCCGGGCTGCCGACTTACGAGCTGACCATCCGTGACGGCCATTTCGAGCCGTCCACGATCGAGGTGCCGGCTCGCCAGCGCTTCAAGATCGTGGTCACCAATGCGGGCAAGGGTCCCACCGAGTTCGAGAGCACACCGCTGCGGGTGGAAAAGGTGCTCTCGCCCGGTGTGTCCTCGTTTGTCGTCATTCATCCGCTGAAACCGGGTCGCTACCCCTTCTTCGACGAGTTCCATATGGACCTGCCGGAAGGGGAGATCATCGCCAAGTAGTTGCCGTACAGGAGAAGCGACATGGGCCAATCAATGTTCATCGTCTGGCGCGAAAGCGTCGAGGCACTGCTGGTCATCGGCATCCTGCATGCCTGGCTGAGCCAGCAACCGGACAACCGTCACGCGCTGCGCATGCTCTGGGGCGGCGTGGTTGCCGGGGTTGGCCTGGCCTCGCTGCTGGCCTGGGGCATCCTCAGCGCCGGCGACTGGCTGGCTGGGCCGACCGGTGAATGGTTCCAGTGCGCCATGCTGATCATCGCTGCCCTGCTGATCCTGCAGATGGTCGGCTGGATGCACCATCACGGTCGCGACCTCAAGCGCAATCTGGTCGACAGCGCGGCGGCAAGCCTCAACCAGGGCAGCGGCATCGGGCTGCTGGTACTGGCGATGCTCGCCGTGGCGCGCGAAGGCAGCGAGACCGTAGTGTTCCTCTACGGCATCGGCCACCAGCAGGAAGGCGCGGACCTGACCGGCTTCGTTGTCGGCGGCGTGCTGGGATTCGTGCTGGCCCTGCTCAGCTACGCGGCGTTGCAGGCCGGCAGCCGGTTCTTCTCCTGGAAGCGCTTCTTCAAGGTCAGCGAAGCCCTATTGCTGCTGCTCGGCGCCGCTCTGCTGATGGCCGGGCTCGACCGGTTCAGTGGTCAGCTGATGGGGATGGACGTACCCGAGGTCTTGTACACGGTGTTCGGCGACCCGCTGTGGGACACCTCCGCCCTGCTCGATGACGGCGGCACCCTGGGCAGCACGCTGGCCGGGCTCACCGGCTACCGCGCGATGCCCTCGCTGGCGGCGGTCATCGTCATGGCGCTGTACTGGCTGGCGGTCTGGGCCTGGCTGCGGCCCAAGTCGGAGGCTCGCCTGGAGACTCGCACCGCATGATCGCCAACAGCCCCTGGCTGGCGCGCATCGGTGACCTGATGCGTCAGCATGCCAAGACCATCCGCCTGATCCAATGGCTGGTGGTTGGTTTCTATCTGGTCTTGCTGCTGGTCCCCGCGGTGCTCTCCCTGCCGCCCTCCGAGGCGCGCATGCTGGACAGCATCACGGTGTTCGCCCAGTTCCTGTTCTGGGGCCTCTGGTGGCCCTTCGTGCTGCTGTCGATGGTCATCTTCGGCCGGCTCTGGTGCGGCGTGCTCTGCCCGGAAGGCTCGCTCAGCGAATGGATCAGCTGGCGCGGGCTGAACAAGCGCACCCCGCAGTGGATACGCTGGAGCGGTTGGCCGACCATCGCCTTCGTCCTGACCACGGTCTACGGCCAGTTGATCAGCGTGTACGACTACGGCCGCGCCGCCGCGCTGATTCTAGGCGGCTCGACCGTCGCCGCGATGATCGTCGGCTTCCTCTATGGCCGCGGCAAACGCGTCTGGTGTCGCCACCTGTGCCCGGTCAGCGGCGTGTTCGGCCTGCTCGCGCGCCTGGCGCCGATGCACTACAAGGTCGATGAGGAGCAGTGGCAGGCCAACCAGGGACCCAAGCTGGCGACACCCAACTGCGCGCCGCTGATCGACATCCGCCGCATGCAGGGCAACAGCGAGTGCCACGCCTGCGGTCGCTGCAGCGGCCAGCGCGGTGCCGTCGCCCTCGCCGCCCGCTCGCCAAACCAGGAAATCCTTATCGTCGGCAACCAGGCGCAGCACGGCCACTGGGACAGCACGCTGCTGCTGTTCGGCATGATCGGTCTGGCCATGGGCGCCTTCCAGTGGACGGTCAGCCCCTGGTTCATCACCCTCAAGCAGACCGCTGCCGAGTGGCTGGTCGATCGCGACATCTTCTGGCCGCTGCAAGCCAACGCACCCTGGTGGCTGCTGACCCATTACCCGCAGAACAACGACGCCTTCACCTGGCTCGACGGCGCGGCGATCCTCACCTATATCGGCGCCAGCTCGCTGCTGATCGGTGGCGCGCTGTGGCTGCTGTTGCAAGGCGCGGTGCGCCTGATGAATCGCCGCGGCGAGGTGTTCCATCACCTGGCGCTGGCGTTCACGCCGCTGGGTGGCGCCGGGCTGTTTCTCGGCCTCTCGGCCACCACCATCAAGTTGCTGCGTTATGAGGGCTTCATCCTCGCCTGGGCGCAACCGACCCGTGCCCTGCTGCTGGCCGGCGCCATCGGCTGGACCCTGACGCTGGCGTGGAAAGTGATCACCCGTCATGGCGCCAACGGCCTGCGCCGCCTGCTGGCCTTCGGCTGCGCCGGGCTGGCGACGGCCGTGGTCGGGTACGGTTGGTATCTGCAGTTCTGGGGTTGGAGCTGATGCGTTCGCAGTAGAGGGAGGTCTGAAACCCACCCCACCGCAGCACCACGCTTTTCTGTAGGAGCAAGCTCTGCTTGCGACCGCGGCCACGTAGCCCCCGGGGTCGCGGCCAGAGGCCACTCCTACAAGAGCAACGGGTTCCACCGCTATATGGTGCTTCTCTGTAGGAGCAAGCCCTGCTTGCGACCGCAGCCACGTGAGGCCCCGGGTCGCGGCCAGAGGCCACTCCTACAAGAGCAACGGTTCCACCGCTACACGGCGCTTCTCTGTAGGAGCAAGCTCTGCTTGCGACCTCGGCCACGTGAGGCCCCGGGGTCGCGGCCAGAGGCCACTCCTACAAGAGCAACGGGTTCCACCGCTACACGGCGCTTCTCTGTAGGAGCAAGCTCTGCTTGCGACCGCGACCACGCAGCCCCGGGTCGCGGCCAGAGGCCACTCCTACAAGAGCAACAGCGTCCATCACTGCACCACGCTCTTCTGTAGGAGCAAGCTCTGCTTGCGACCGCGACCACGCAGCCCCGGGGTCGCGGCCAGAGGCCGCTCCTACAAGAGCAACGGTTCCACCGCTACACGGCGCTTCTCTGTAGGAGCAAGCTCTGCTTGCGACCGCGACCACGCAGCCCCGGGTCGCGGCCAGAGGCCACTCCTACAAGAGCAACGGCGTCCATCACTGCACCACGCTCTTCTGTAGGAGCAAGCTCTGCTTGCGACCGCGACCACGCAGCCCCGGGGTCGCGGCCAGAGGCCACTCCTACAAGAGCAACGGTGTCCATCACTGCACCCGCTCTTCTGTAGGAGCAAGCTCTGCTTGCGACCCGCGGCCACGAAGCGTCCAGCTCGCCACCAGAGGCCGCTCAGACAAAAGCGGCTTCTCATCGCCCGGCGTCAGCCCCTCAATACGAATGACGGAAACAACCGCCCCATCCGTTCCCAGAGCTTTTGCTGGTCATAGGGCGCACGGCTTTCAGTGAGCGATTCGTCGAGCATTTTCGCCGTACGTACGCACTGCACGGCAAAGCGCTCGACACCCAGCCGGCGCAGTCGCTGCGCCATCTCCCACAGCCGTTCGGCATCGAACAGCTGCCAATGCACGGTGGTGCGGCACTCATGGTCCACGCCACTGGCGATGAGCGCTTCGAGGCTTTTCCAGTTGGCGGCACCGCTGCCTTCGACCCCGGTGATGAGACGGCCGTGTTCCGGCAATGCCTTGACGTCGAAGCCCACCCAATCCACCAAGGGCAGCACCTGGCGGAACAGCCGGGGCTTGATGCCAGCGCTGTGCAGGCCGACCTTGAAGCCCTTGGCGCGCACCTGGGCGATGGCCTCCGGCAATGCCAGTTGCAGGGTCGGCTCGCCGCCGCTGAAGACCACGGCCTCGAGCAGGCCGACACGCTGGTCGAGGAAACCGAGGATGTCCTCCCAGCTGCGCTCCTGCGTGCCACACGCGGGAATCAGTTCCGGGTTGTGACAGTAGCGGCAACGCCAACCACAGCCCTGGCAGAACAGCACGCAGGCCAGATGATCGGGAAAGTCGAGGGTGGTCAGGGGCACCAGGCCCCCAACCCGCAGTGCAGCGCCCATCGCTAGCGCGCCAGCCCCGCCGCCTGTTCGGTGAAGTGGGTGCGCTCGCGGTGCTCGGACTGCTTGCCCGGATTGAATGCCGCCACCGGGCGGTGGTAACCCATCACGCGGGTCCAGACTTCGCAGCGCTGGCGTTGATCGGCGGGGAGTTGAGTGGCTTGGGTCATGTGTCGCTCCTTCAGGGTGATTAGTTGGTGGCGTGCCACTCGCTTCAGTTATCTACAGACTCAGCGCAGCAGCTCCGCCTGGCGATCAGCGCCTCGTCGCACTTCGGGCAGAACTCATGCTCGCCGGCCAGATAGCCGTGCACCGGGCAGATGGAAAAGGTGGGCGTAACCGTCAGATAAGGCAGGCGGAAACGACTGAGCGCCGTGCGCACCAGGTTCTTGCAGGCCTGCGCCGAGGAGATCTGCTCGGCCATGTACAGGTGCAGCACGGTGCCGCCGGTGTATTTGGTCTGCAGTTCGTCCTGCAGCATCAGCGCCTCGAAGGGATCGTCGGTAAAGCCCACCGGCAGCTGCGAGGAATTGGTGTAGTACGGCGCCTCGGCCGAGCCCGCCTGGAGGATGTCCGGAAAGCGCTTGCGGTCTTCCTTGGCGAAGCGATACGTGGTGCCTTCGGCCGGTGTCGCCTCGAGGTTGTAGAGGTGCCCGGTTTGTTCCTGGAAGCGCACCAGCTGCGCCCGCACGTGGTCCAGCAGCGCGACCGCCAGGCGCCGCCCCGCCTCGGTGTGCAGCCCTTCGGCATCCTCGGTGAAGTTGCGCACCATCTCGTGCAGGCCATTCACGCCGATGGTGGAGAAGTGATTGCGCAGGGTGCCGAGGTAGCGCTTGGTGTAGGGGTAGAGCCCAGCGTCCATGTGGTGCTGGATGACCTTGCGCTTCACCTCCAGGCTCTGCATGGCCATGTCCAGCAGTGCGTCCAGGTGCTCGACCAGCCCGGCCCAGTCGCCGGCATGCAGGTACCCCAGCCGCGCGCAGTTGACCGTCACCACACCGAGCGAGCCGGTCTGCTCGGCCGAGCCGAACAGACCGCCACCGCGCTTGAGCAGCTCGCGCACGTCCAGTTGCAGGCGGCAGCACATCGAGCGCACCTGGTTGGGCTGCATGTCCGAATTGAGGAAGTTCTGGAAGTACGGCAGTCCGTAGCGCGCGGTCATTTCGAACAGACGCTCGGCGTTCTCGCTGTCCCAAGGGAAATCATGGGTGATGTTGTAGGTCGGGATCGGAAAGGTGAACACGCGTCCCAACCCGTCGCCCGCCTGCATCACCTCGATATAGGCGCGGTTGATCATCTCCATCTCGGCCTGCAGGTCACCGTAGGCGAACGGCATTTCCTCGCCGCCGATATAGGGAATCTGCTCGCGTAGATCTTCCGGGCAGACCCAGTCGAAGGTCAGGTTGGTGAAGGGCGTCTGCGTGCCCCAGCGCGACGGCACGTTGAGGTTGTAGATGAACTCCTGGATCGCCTGGCGGACCTCGTCATAGCCGAGCCCGTCCTTGCGCACGAACGGCGCCAGATAAGTATCGAAGCTGCTGAACGCCTGGGCACCGGCCCACTCGTTCTGCAAGGTGCCGAGGAAGTTGACCATCTGCCCCAGGGCGCTGGACAGGTGCTTGGGCGGCCCCGCCTCGACGCGCCCGGGAATGCCATTGAAGCCTTCGTTGAGCAGCGAGCGCAGCGACCAGCCGGCGCAATAGCCGGCGAGCATGTCCAGGTCATGGATATGCAGGTCACCCTCGCGGTGCGCGGTGCCTATCTCCGGGCTGTAGACCTCGTCCAGCCAGTAGTTGGCGGTGACCTTGCCGGCCACGTTGAGGATCAAGCCACCCAGCGAATAGCCCTGGTTGGCGTTGGCACGCACCCGCCAGTCTTCCCGCGAGAGGTATTCATTCATCGAGGCCGCGACGTCGATCACCGCCTTGCGATCCCGGCGCAGTCGCGCGTGGCGCTCACGGTAGACGATGTAGGCGCGCGCCGTGTCGTAATAGCCGGCCTCCATCAGGACCCGCTCGACCGCGTCCTGCGCCTGCTCCACCGCCACCTCGCGCTGCGACAAGCGCGCCAGCACCCGGGCGGCGAGTTCGCTCGCCTCGGCGGGCTCGAATTCGCCGGTCGCCCGGGCTGCCGCCTCGATCGCCGCACCGATCTTGCTCAACTCGAACGCCACCAGGCGGCCGTCGCGCTTGCGCAGCGACACGGGTTGATCCACATCCACGAGCCCAGGCATCACGTCTCCATCACCATATGTAGATAAACAAATAATCGAAACCACAAGATGATGTGAAATCTAGAGGATGACCGCCCAAAGCGAATTGACCAGAGTCAATCCCCACCGGCTGTTTTTCAAAGCCGGCATGAGGCGCCTGCGGGGCGCGATCTTGTCTCGGATCAAGGAAGGATCGTCATCGGCGCTTCTAGCATGCAACCTCGAACAATCCCGGACGCGTACCGGTGGAGGAACCATGCTCACCGAAACAACCCTTGTTGCGGAGCTTCGCCGCCACCACCTGTTCAGCCGCCTGCCCGAGGGTGCGCTGCAGGAGGTCTGCGCCTCGGCCAACCTCAAGCGTCTCCCCGCCGGTGCCTCGCTGTTCCACCAGGGCGACAAGGCCGAGCGCTTCTACTTCCTGTTCAGTGGTCAGGTGAAATTGCACCGGGTGGTCTGCGACGGCCAGGAAAAGCTGGTGGAGGTCATCCGCGGCGGCGAATCCTTCGCCGAAGCCCTGCTGTTCACCGGCGCCCCCAACTACCCGGTCAGCGCCACCGCGCTCAAGGCCAGCCTGGTCGCCAGCCTGCATGGCGCGCACTACCGGCGCATGCTCGAGCAGCATCCAAGCATCTGCCTGGACATCCTCGCGACTCTGAGCATTCGCCTGCACCAGCGCCTGAACGAAATCGACACCCTGACCCTGGCCAACGCCAGCCATCGCGTGGTGCGCTTCCTCTACCAGGCGCAGGAGAGCAACAGCGGCGTGGTGACCCTCGACGTACCCAAACGGCTGATCGCCTCGAAGCTGGGCATTCAGCCGGAAACCTTCTCGCGGATCCTGCACCGGCTGATCGAGTCGGGGATGATCAGCGTGCAGCGGCGTCGTATCGAGATCCTCGACAGCCAGGGCCTGGCCGCTTACCAGGAGTGATGACGGCCACCTCCCCGGGTTCTTGATGATCATCAAACGCCCCCGGCGGCGGGGCCTGGATACTGTCACGACCGTTCGCACGAGGAGATGACGATGCCGACGCCTCACCTGCCGCTGGTGTACGCCTGCTCAGGCTGCTCCAACGTGGCGCAGCTGGCCAACAGTCTCGCGGTGCGCCTCGACCGCACCGGGCTGGCGGAAATGTCCTGCATCGCCGGCGTCGGCGGAGGCGTTGCGCCGCTGGTCAACAAGGCCCGCTCGGGCCGTCCGATGCTCGCCATAGACGGGTGTCCGCTGCACTGCGTAAAAGCCTGCCTGACGCAGCACGGCGTCACGCCTGACGTGCACATCACCCTCAGCAGCTACGGCCTTCGCAAGCGCTATCGGGAAGACTGTAGCGAGCAGGAGCTCACCGCGCTGTTCGAGGATGTGAAGGGCATCATCACCAGCGACCGCATGCAGGTGCGCACCGGTTGCGCCATCGGCGTCGATGGCAGCTGACCGGGGCAAACCATAGGTGCGACATTCGACTGGCCTCGGGCCCGCCGCGTGCCGGTCTGGTCGACAGAAGGCCGCCCCGTAACCCCGGAGCGCCCCCCCAACCCGCAGCGGTAACCGCGGCGTCAGGCCCTCGCCGTTTGCACCCGTCCAGCAGCGGCGACCTCCTCGCCCGCGCCTTGCAGCAACTTCCACAGCCAGTTGGGCAGGGTGTCCGGATCGAGGCTGTCGATCAGGTTCTTGATTGCCAGACCCAGCTCGGTGTCGCCTTCGATGACCAGGCGGCGGCGGAAGAACAGGGTGTCAGGGTCTTCCTGGCGGCTGGCCAGCAGCAGGAACTCGCGCCAGTTGCCGCGGATGCTCACCTCGACCGGCGCCTGGGCGGCGATGCGCAGCTTGCCGCGCTCGCAGGTCAGGCACCAGGCCAGGCCGAGGTCGGCGACCTCGAGCTTCATCCAGTGGCCGTCGAGCACCGCGAAGGCGCCGTCGTCCAAGGCCTCGGCGAAGACCTGATTGAGGCTGCGCTCCAGCGCCAGGCGCTGGAGCAGGAATGGGGTCTTGGCCGCGAGCGGCAACAGCCGTCCGCCGAGATTCACCAGATGGGCACGCGGCTTCAGCATAAACCGGCCTCCTCGGCACGCAGCATGCCCGGCTGGCCATGCCAATAACCATTGCAACCGTCCACCGCCAGGGGCGGCTGTGCGCCCTTGCGCACGGCGTCGAAGGCGCTGATCACCCCTTCCATGCCGGCCGCACGGGGGCTCAAGCGCAACAGGTCCGCACCGCTGTCCACCAGCCCCTGGTAATCGGCGAGCAGGTTGCTGACCGAGCCCGACATCGTCTGGATACCGTTGATGGTGAACAGCGCCTCGCCTTCCTGGCTGAACAGCGCGATGCCCTCGGGGTAGTTCTGGCAGCACAGCTGGCAGTCGTCCTTGGGCCGGTTCTCGGCGCGCGCGGTAAAGCAGCGCGCCGAATAGGCCAGCGGCAGATGGCCGTAGGCGAAGATCTCGATCTCCGGTAGCGCGACGTCCAGCTCCAGCATCTGCGCCCGGGCGCGCTTGATCAGCGCACCGGAGGCCTCCACGGGCGGCACCCAGCGGCTCATGCCACTGGCCACCAGTTCGGCCAGCGCATGGCCGTTGTACAGGTTGAGTGCCGGACCGCCGACGAAGGGCAACTTGCGCTCGGACATCAGCTGCACCGCGCCCATGTCATTGGCTTCCACCAGCAGCTCACCGTTGTCGCACAGGCGGCGCAGGCTGGACAGCTCGGACGCCGCCTCGACCAGGGTCAGGCCGGACAGCACCAGCTGCGCCGAGGAGGCTTCGGCCAGGTCGCGGGCCAGGCCCAGCCAATCGTCGAGCATCAACGCCCGGCGCTTGGAGCACACCGTCTCGCCCAGGTAGATCACATCCAGCGGCTGGCTGGCCATGTTGGCGTAGAAATCCAGCGTCTGCTGGCGATCCCAGAAGAACAGCACCGGACCGAGAGAGAGTTTCATGCGCGGTTCCTCGTTCATTGCCAGGCGCGGTGGTAGGCACCCAGGGTGGTTTGCGAGCCTTCGGACAGGCCGTCCAGCACCCGCCGCCAGCCCGGTTCGACGGCATAGCGCTGCGGTGCCTTGAGGTAGCTGTCCAGCGCGGCACGCCAGACGCGGGTGACCTGCTCGACATAGGCCGGGCTGCGCTGGCGCCCCTCGATCTTCATGGCGGTCACGCCGATGGCGGCGAGTTCGGGAATCAGGTCCAGGGTGTTCAGGCTGGTCGGCTCTTCCAACGCGTGGAAGCGCTGGCCGTTGACCATGAAGCGGCCCTTGCACAGGGTCGGGTAGCCCGCCGACTCACCCTCGGCGTAGCGATCGATGAGCACATTGTTGAGGCGCGACGTCAGCCCTTCAGGCTCCTCGCTCCAGCGCACCGCCTTGGCCGGCGAACACACGCCGCAGAGGTTCGGCGACTCGCCGGTGAGGTAGGACGAGAGGTGGCAGCGGCCCTCGGCCATGATGCACAGGCTGCCGAACGCAAACACCTCGATCGGCACCGGGCTGCTCGCGGCGACCTGCTTGACCTGCTTGAGCGACAGCACCCGAGGGAGCACGGCGCGCTTGATGTTGTAGCGCTGCTGGTAGAACGCCAGCGCCGCGGCATTGGTTGCCGAGCCCTGTACCGACAGGTGCAGATTGAGCTGCGGGTGGCGCTTGGCGGCATAGCCCAGCACCCCGGGATCGGCGGCGATCAGCGCATCCACGCCCAAGGCGGCGGCCTGATCTACCGCACGTTGCCAGCGGTTCCAGCCGTCGGGCTGGGCATAGGTGTTGACTGCTATATACAGCTGCCGGCCCTTCTCGCGGATCAGTTGCAGCCCCTTGTCGAGCTGCTTTTCATCCAGGTTCAGACCAGCGAAATGACGGGCGTTGGTGTCGTCGCGAAAACCGACATAGATGGCATCGGCGCCCTGCTGGACGGCGGCCTTCAGCGCGGGCAGGCTACCTGCCGGACAGACCAGGTGCATGGCAACTCCTAGACATGCAAATCGTGCGCACCGCGCAATGGCGACGGTGCCCGCCCGGACCGGACGGAAAGCCGGCAGTCTAGGTAGCAGGCCTGGAACAGGCATTGATGAACGTCAAGGGAGCGAGCCAGTGCGGCGGTCACTCCCCTCCTGGCTTCTTCAGGGATGCCAGCTGGAGCGCTGTAGCGCGTGCCGACGCTCCAACGGATGGCGGTATTACGGGCGGAAGGTGGTGCCGGCAGGCACGAGGGCAATCAGGACCGGCGCCTGGCATGCGAGCGGCCGGCGCCGGCCGTTTCACCGCCGCCTATGGCGGGAAGCCTCAGATGCCTTCGTCACCTTCGAACTCTTCGGTGGCCCGCGCGACCATCTGCCGCCAGGCGCCGGACTCTTCGGCCAGCAGCCGCATGGCCTTGATGCTGGCCATGAAGGCCTGCTGATAATGCTGCGGGTTGTTTTCGCTGGCGGCGCGCTCGGCGTGGCTCAATGCCTCGGTCAGCAGTGCGTCGAACTGGGCGTGGTCCAGGGCCATGGGGCTCTCCTCGGTGAAGGGGGGTAATGTCTGCAGCTTAGACCACCGCCCCTTCGACATGATTCGCGCCGGCTGATGGCAGGCGCGGCGATGCCCACCGCGTCACTTCAACTTCAACCGCCTGGCCAGCTTGTGCAGATTGCTCGAATCCACGTCGAGCAGCCGCGCCGCCTGCGCCCAGTTCTCGCCGCTGGCCTCCAGCGCGCGGACGATGGCCTGGCGTTGAGCATCATCGACGGTCTCGCGCAGCGGAACGATCTGCGCTTGCACTGGCTCAACCGGCACTTCGGCTGCGGGAACCGGTGCACCGGAGCGGGTGCTGTCCAGGTCGAGCAGGTCGGGCTCCAGCGTCAGAATCTCACTGCGAGACGCACCGCGACTGAGCAGCCGCAGCGCCGCGCGACTGATCACATGTTCGAGCTCGCGCACGTTGCCCGGCCAGGCATAGCCGAGCAAGGCGCGCTCGGCCGCAGGCGACAACCGCATGCTGCGCAGCCCCAGGCGCGCACGGTTCAGTTCGAGAAAGTAGCCGGCCAGAATCAGCACATCGTTGCCGCGCTCGCGCAGCGGCGGGATCGGCGCCGGGTAGACCGACAGGCGATGGTAGAGGTCGGCGCGGAAATGCCCGTCGCGCACGCTCTCGCGCAGGTTACGGTTGGTCGCGGCGATGACGCGTACGTCGACCTGCCGCGGCTTGTCGGCGCCCAGGCGCTGGATCTCACCGTTCTGCAGGGTCCGCAGCAGCTTGGCCTGCACCACCAGCGGCAGCTCGCCCACCTCATCGAGCACCAGCGTGCCGCCGTTGGCTGCATCGAAGCGGCCGGGACGATCGGTGGTAGCCCCGGAAAACGCCCCTTTGACATGGCCGAACAGCTCGCTCTCGGCCAGCGATTCGGGCAAGGCGGCGCAGTTGACCAGCACCAGCGGCTTGTTGCGCCGCCGCGAATGCCGGTGCAGCCAGCGCGCGAAGAGCTCCTTGCCGACGCCGGTTTCGCCGAGCAGCAGCACCGGCAGCTCGGAGTCGGCAACCACTTCCAGTTCGCGCAACAGGTCGGCGATCACCTGGCTCTGCCCGAGAATTTCGCCGTCGCCCGGCAGCGGCGTGCTCTCCAGCACGTCGGTACGGGCCAGGCGCAAGCCACGGTTCTCGTGCTCCAGCCGGGTGATACGGATCGCCGCCTCGATCACCAGGGTATAACGCTGCAGATCACGCCGCGCCTCGTCATCGAAGGTGCCGGCATGCAGCGCATCGAGCGTCAGCGCGCCCCACAGCTTGCCCTCGACGAACAGGCTCACGCCCATGCAATCGTGCACCGGCAGGGGCTCGCCGACGTGCTCGTCCAGCAGGCCATCGTACGGGTCCGGCAAACGGCTGTCGGGTTCGAACCAGGTGGGTTCACGCTGCGAGAGGATCGCCGCCAGCCGCGGGTGTTGCGCCACCACGAAGCGCCGGCCCAGCGCTTCTTGCACCAGCCCTACCGCGGCCAGCGGGCGCAGCGTGTCTTCGTCGAGTCGCAGCAACACGACCGCGCCACAGTTGAAGCGCTGGTGCAGCGTGTGAACCAGCCGTTGCAGCCGAACGGCATTGGGCAGCTCGGTGACCAGATCGGCCAGCAGTGCTTCTTCCATCATGGTGTTTACTACCCTCGAGGTTTTTTAAACCCTACAGCGGATCGGTAGTTTTCACCAATGCTAATTTCAAAGCCTTGCAGATCAATGGGTTAGCCATGGCACAGAGCTTGCCACTGTTGGCCTATCCCCACCCACGGAAAGGCCACCATGAGCATCGCGCTTACCGAACAGACCCTGGGCAGCCTGGCCTGCCTTATTCCCGGCGCCACCCGCGTGTTTCGCCAGTACAAGCTGGATTTCTGCTGCGGTGGCAACACGCCGCTGCGCGATGCGGCGCAGCAGCGCAATCTCGACGCACAGGCTATCGCCGAGGAGCTCGCGGCGCTGGGCAGCGACCCGTCCAGCGAGCCGGATTGGCGCAACGAGCCGGCCGCAGCGCTGATCGAGTTTCTCCTGGAGCGCTACCACGAGCGCCATCGTGAGCAGTTCCCCGAACTGATCCGCCTGGCCAGCCGCGTCGAGCAGGTGCACGGCAACAAGGCCGACTGCCCGCTCGGCCTTGCCGAGCACCTGTGGAGCATGCAGCAGGAGCTGGAGAGCCACATGCTCAAGGAAGAACAGATCCTCTTCCCGATGCTGCAACGCAACATCCAGCTGCCGCAGACCCAGGGGCCGATCGCCGTGATGCGCTTCGAGCACGACCAGCACGGTGCCGCCCTTGCGCGACTGGCCGAGCTGACCCAGGACATCACCCCGCCGGCCAACGCATGCAATACCTGGCGCGCGCTGTACCGCGGGCTGGAGGAGCTGCGCGACGACCTGATGCAGCACATCCACCTGGAGAACAACATCCTGTTCACCAACGCCTCGGCACGCTGAGGCACGCACGCACCTAGCGGGCCGCCGCGGCCCGCTCCCCCTGTAGTACCGGAGGCATACATGAAAGCGATCATCCAACCAATGGTGTGGGGCCTGGCGATGGCCTCGATGCTGGCATTGGCCAGCAATGTGGCGCTCGACCTGACGGTTGGCAGCCTGCAGCCTGGCAGCACAGAAACCCGTACCCTCACGCCCTGAGCGCGCCCCTGCAACCGGCCTGGGTCAACACTACGACGGGCTATCTGGGCTAGGCTCAGTAACGTGACGGGCCCAGCCCGCCCTGAGGCGCCCGGCCCGAGAGCGCCCATATTTTTGAACATGACAGGATGCCTTGCATGGTGCTTCACCGCGTACATAACCAGATTCTTCGCAGCCACCACCTGTTCGAGCCATTGAACGACGAGCAGATGGACGAGCTGATGAGTGCCAGCCAGTTGCTCAACCTCGACAAGGGCGACAACCTGTTTCACCAGGGCGAGCCGGCACACTCGTTCTATTTCGTGATTTCCGGTGCGATCAAGATCTATCGGCTGACCCCGGATGGGCAGGAAAAGGTATTCGAGGTCATCGGCAACCGGCAGACCTTCGCCGAAGCGATGATGCTGATGGACACGCCGAACTACGTCGCCTCGGCCCAGGCCGTCTGCCCGACGCAGGTGTACCGGTTCTCCAACACGGCCTACATGCGCCTGCTGGAGGCGAACCAGAAGTTGTCTTTCGCCCTGCTCGGCAAGCTCAGCGTGCGCCTGCACCAGCGCATCAACGAAATCGAGACGCTGTCGCTGAAGAACGCCACCCACCGCGTGGTGCGCTACCTGATGACGCAACTGGCGCGCCTGAAAGACGATGGCAACAGCTTCGAACTGCCGATGGCCAAGCAGCTGATCGCCGGCCACCTGTCGATCCAGCCGGAGACCTTTTCGCGGATCATCCGTCGCCTGATCGACGAAGGGATCATTACCCAGGAAGGCCGGCAGATCACCATTCTCGATCGCCAGCGGCTGGAACAATTCGAGTGATAGGACAGGCCGGGATGCCGCCAGCAGCGGCGATGGCGCCCCGCGCACGGCTTTGACCAGGGTTGATTGCCGTCAAGCCTGGAAAGCCACCGGGCATGGCAAGCTGGACGTGACCTACGGAGAACACTGCCATGTCCAGTTGCCTGTACTGCCAGCAACCCAACCCGCCGCAAGAGGCCGAATGCAGCCATTGCGGCATGCCCCTGCCGGCGCATGCCGACACCGCATGCGAGCGACGCCAGCGCAAATTCTTCTGGTTCTGCATCGCCATGACCGTGTTCTGCGCCGTGATGATCGTCTGGTTGCCGCGCCATTTCTTTTAAAGGCTGAATGGCCACGGCGCCGGGCGTCCGACCGTGGGTGGATCGCGCCACACCGATCCACGGAGTGGCCATCCACCGAGCAGCGTCCCGCTGGATGTAAAGGCGACTTACGCCCTACCGCCTGAAAAGCTTCGCCCCGAGGGCGGGGCTCCCACAAAAGCAGCCCGTAGGGTGGATCACGCTTCACCGATCCACCGGTTGGCCATCCATCGAGCGGCGTCCCGCTGGATGTAAAGGCGACATACGCCCTACTGCCTGAAAAGCTTCGCCCCGAGGGCGGGGCTCCCACAAAAGCAGCCCGTAGGGTGGATCACGCTGCACCGATCCACGGGGTGGCCGCCCACCGAGCGGCGTCCCGCTGGATGTAAAAGCAACATACACCCTACCGCCTGAAAGGCTTCGCCCCGAGGGCGGGGCTCCCACAAAAGCAGCCCGTAGGGTGGATCACGCTGCACCGATCCACGGGGTGGCCGCCCACCGAGCGGCGTCCCGCTGGATGTAAAAGGCGACCTACATCCTACCGCCTGAAAAACTTCGCCCCGAGGGCGGGGCTCCCACAAAAGCGGCCCGTAGGGTGGATCACGTTTCACCGGTCCACGGGGTGGCCATCCACCGAGCGGCGCCACGTAACAATCCACAGCTACCCAACAACGAAACGGACGAAGCCGAAGCCTCGCCCGTTTTCCATCCTGGCGCTTACCGCTGGGTCAGTTGCTTGTACAGCTGTGGCAGGCGGAACGGCAGCTGTTGCGGGTCCTTGATCAAGGTGAAGCCGTTGGCGCCGAACATGTAGGGCAGGTAGTCACCGGCTTCCTGGTCGATGGTGATGCAGAACGGCAGCAGGCCCTGCTTGCGCGCTTCCATGACCGCCTGACGGGTGTCCTCGACGCCGTAGCGCCCTTCGTAGACATCCAGATCGTTGGGTTTGCCGTCGGTAACCAGCAACAGCAGCTTGCGCCGTTGCTTGCAGTTGCCGAGCAGCTCGGTCGCCTGGCGGATGGCCGCGCCCATACGGGTGTAGTAGCCGGGCTTGAGCGCCTGGATGCGCCCGCGGGTGTCATCGCCATAGCGTTGCTTGAACGACTTGAGCTCCTGCATGCGCACCTGATGCCGGCGCAGCGAGGAAAACCCGTACAGCGCGAAATCGTCGCCCACCGCCGACAGCGCTTCGCCGAACAGCAGCAGGCTGTCGGTGATCACATCGATCACCTTGTGCTCGTCGTCCAGGTGCGCGTCGGTGGACATCGACAGGTCGGCCAGCAGCAGGCAGGCCAGGTCGCGGCGATTCTGCCGCTGCTCCATGAACAGGCCACGCTCGGCGCATTGGCCGTGCTGGCGCTCGACGTGAAAATCCAGCCAGGCCTGCATGTCCAGCTCCGAGCCCTGGGGCTGCCCGCGCAACCATTGCCGGTCGTTGCGCAGGTGTTCGAACTGCCGGCGCAGCTTGCGCGCCAGCGGACCGAGCCGCGTCGGCAGGCCCATGGGTTCGGAGCCACGCGGCAACATCATCTGCAGGCTGACGAAGTTGTCCTGCATGCGTTGCTTGCGGTAGTCCCACTCCGGCAGTTTGAGGCCCTCGCCCAACGGGATGTCGTCGACGTCCGAGGGCGGCAGGTCGAGGTGCAGCTTGAGGCCACCACCCTTCTGCATGCGCTGACGCGACATGGCGATTTCGTCGAGGTCCTCGGCGACGCGCGAAGCGTCCTCGTTCTCGCTGTCATCGCCCTGGCGATCGAGCTCGACATGCTCGGACCAACTGAACAGGTTTTCCAGGCGGAACAGCATGAGGCCGCCCTTGCTGGTGCTGTCCTCGACCCGCTTGGCACGCTTGCGCAGGCCTTTCTGCTCGGCCGGCGGTGCCTGCAGATGGTTGTCCGGGTCCTCTTCGGTGAGTTCGGTGGCCTGGGGGACGCCGAGGTTTTCCGCTGGATACAGCCACATCGGCAGCGGCCAGGGCGCCACTTCGCTACGCGGGAACTGCGTGACGCTGCCCGGTTCGCGCAGGGCCTGGCACAAGGCACGCTCCAGTTCGCCCTCGGCGCGCGGCAGGCTGGCCGGATCGGGGCGCAGTTGCAGATGGGCCTCGACCAGGCGTTCGTAGCGTGGCCGCATCGCCGGGAAACGCTGGAGGATGGCCTGGGTCCAGCGCTGGTTGTCGCGCGCCCAGTGGCGCATGTCGCCCGCTTGCGCGGCGAGCAGCGCGAGCCAGCGATACAAGTCCTGGTTGAGCGTGACCTCGGGGTAGACCGCGAGGTGCTGCGGCAGGCGCAGGTTGTTGCCGTCGCACCAGGCGACCGGCAGTTGCTTGCAGGTGCCAGCGACCTGTTGCAGCAGGTTGCGCCGCAGCATCAGGTCCCGTGCGCTGGCGGCCTCCACCCCGACGCCGCTGGCCCCGCCCATGGCGCGAAACAGCACCGACAGGCTGCGCTGCATACTCTGCAGCTCGACGCTGGCCTCGGGAAAATCGGGGCTGGCGCGGCGGGTAATGAAGCGGTGCCAGACACTGCCGACCCACTCTTCGACTTCGACGGTAAAGGCCATTTCGATTACTCCGTTACGCCGTGTGAAAACGGCAACGGCCCGCTCATGTCAGCCGGGCCGTTGCTCATGTTGCGATGGAACTCAAGCCGCAGCGACAGCAGCAGGTGCGTCGGCGGTGACCCGGCCACGCTGCCTGAAGCTGGTCAGGTAGCAGACCAGACCGATCAGGAAGAACACCCCGGCGATCAGCCGCAGCCAGAAGAACACGCGCAGCTGGTCGGCGGTATTCATGAAGGACATCGCCGCCCCGTCGGCAGGGATCCGCTGCAGCCAGACCTGCACCACGCCAGCGGCGGTGAGGAACAGGGTGATCATCACCATGGAGATGGTCATCAGCCAGAAGCCCCAGATCTCGACGCGCTGTGCCCGTGCATCCGGCGCTTCACCCAGGCCACGCAGACGCGGCATGGCGTAGCTGATCATGGTCATGATGATCATCGCGTAGGCACCGTAGAAGGCCAGGTGACCGTGGGCAGCCGTCAGTTGCGAGCCATGGGTGTAGTAGTTGACCGGTGCCAGGGTGTGCAGGAAGCCCCATACACCTGCGCCGAGGAAAGCTGTCACGGTAGTGCCGATGGCCCAGAGCGACGCGGCCTTGTTCGGATGCTGGCGACGGCGACGGTTCACCATGTTCAGCGAGAACAGCACCATGGCGAAGAACGGCAGCGGTTCCATGGCAGAGAAGATCGAACCCAGCCACAACCAGACCTCAGGCGCACCGATCCAGAAGAAGTGGTGACCGGTACCGATGATGCCGGTGATCAGGGCCATGGCGATGATCACGTAGAGCCACTTCTCGATCACTTCGCGGTCGACACCGGTGATCTTGATCAGGACGAAGGCCAGCATCGAACCCATGATCAGTTCCCACACGCCTTCGACCCACAGATGCACCACGAACCACCAGTAGTACTTGTCGCGCGCCAGGTTTTCCGGGTTGTAGAAGGAGAACAGGAAGAACACCGCCAGGCCGACCAGGCCGGTCATCATGACCATGCTGATCGCAGTCTTGCGGCCTTTGAGCATGGTCATGCCGATGTTGTAGAGGAAGCCCAGAGCGACCACCACAATACCCATCTTGGTGATGGTTGGCTGTTCGAGGAACTCGCGGCCCATGGTCGGCAGCAGGTCGTTGCCGGTCATCGCGGCCAAGCCGGCGTAGGGCACGAACAGGTAGCCGAGGATGGTCAGCACGCCCGCGGCGGCGAAGACCCAGAACAGGATGATCGCCAGTTTCGGGCTGTGCAGTTCACGGTCCGCTTCCTCGGGAATGAGGTAGTAGGCCGCGCCCATGAAGCCGAACAGCAACCAGACGATCAGCAGGTTGGTGTGCACCATGCGCGCCACGTTGAACGGCAGGATGGGGAACAGGAAATCCCCGACGACATATTGCAGGCCCATGATCAGGCCGAACAGGATCTGGCCGACAAAGAGCATCAGCGCAAACACGAAGTACGGTTTGGCGACGGCCTGCGATTGAAACTTGAGATGCGGATTGAGAATGCCCATCTCGTGACCCTCCTAAGATTACGAAAACAAGGTTGTTGAACGATCAACCTTCCTTGTTTGGCGGCCAGTTGTTGGTGTCGATCTTCGAGGTCCACTTGAGGAATTCGGCCAGATCGTCAACCTGCTGTTCGCTCAGATTGAACTGCGGCATCGAACGGCGACCTGGAACGCCCAGGGGCTGTGCTTTCATCCAGGCATGCAGGAAGGGCTTGAAGGCCGCATCCTCGCCACGACGGACGAACACGTTGCCCAGCTCCGGCGCGAAGTAGGCACCTTCACCCAGCAGGCTGTGGCAGCCGATGCAGTTGTTGTTTTCCCAGACCGCCTTGCCGCGCACCACCGATTCGGTCAGCGCCGTTTCGTTGGATCGATCTGGGAAAGTCTGTTCGGTGTGATAGGTGAGACCGAGAAATACGAGGAAGAAGAACACGCTTCCTCCGAAGTAGATATTTCTGGCCATCCCTTTGGTAAAGGTCTCGGACATGGTCGCCTCCTCATGGCGTTGGCGTGGCCAGTTTAAGAAGGCAGCTATCCAAACCTGCTTGATAGCAATCAAGAAAAACCTGAACGCGAAGGTCGGGTTTAGCAGAGGCACCCAAGCGCCCACGATCAAGCCGTCCTCAGCAGGCAATGCACTCCCCCAGGCCCGTGCATACGTGGGAGCGGTCTTGACCGCGAAGGCTTTTGATTCAAATGCACCACGGCGGCACCGGCTGGTACTGGGGCGGCTTGGGATATATGCAGATACTGGAAAGCTCGCGGTCGAGACCGCTCCCACAAGGCTGTGCACACCGTGGGAGTGGTCTTGACCGCGAGGCTTTTGACCAGCTGGCGAGCGGCGCTCGCTAGCGGGCCATCATCGCCAACAGAATCCCGCCCGCCATCACCAGCGGCCAGCAGAGCAGCAGCAAGCGCCACATCGTGGGTGCGTGGCGCAGCTCCATGAAGCCGTCGGATATCAGCCAGGCCTTGACCAGCGCAACCGCCAGCACCCCGGCGGCGAGCAGCAGGGTCGAGCCGGAGCTGCCCAGGAGCACGGTGATGGTGGTCAGGACCGCGAGCCCGAGCCAGCAGAGAATCAGCACGATCGACGCGGACATCCAGGGCTCCTCAATTGATGATGTAGACCAGCGGGAACAGCAGTACCCAGACCATGTCCACCATGTGCCAATAGAGCACGCCCGACTCCAGCCCGGCGCTGTCACCCGGGCTGTAGGCGCGGCGACGACAGCGCTCGGCCATCCAGGCCAGGATGACCATGCCCAGCAGCACGTGCAGGAAATGAAAGCCGGTGAGAATCCAGTACAGGGTGAAGAAGGTATTGTGCTCGAGCCCAAGCCCCAGCGCCCCCAGGTGGCTGTACTCGTTGAGCTTGAGCACCACGTAGACGCAGGCACTGATCAGCGCGGTGAGCAGCAGCACCGCCGCACGGCGCGACTGCGCCATGCGCACCTGCTCGACCGCCAGGGCGGCGAACAGGCCGGAGGTCAGCAGGCTCAGGGTCAACGCCAGCCCGATGGAGCTGTCCAGCGCCGCCCGACTCTCATGGAAAAGCGCCGGGTTGAGCCACTGCGCCACGGCAAACGCCAGAATCAGGATGGCGAAGACGGTCAGCTCGGCCAGGATGAAGAACCACATGGCCAGGTCGCCGGGCAACCGCCGGGGCGTTGCGCTCGCTTCAGGCGAAATGGACATCGACCACATCCATCAGCGCCGCAACGGTTTGCGCGTCGTCCGACAGCGGCTCGGCCAGGCAGGCCAGGCAGGCTTCGCGCGGGCTCATGCCGGAACGGATCATCCGCGCGGTGAAGATCAGCAGACGGGTCGAGGCGACCTCTTCCAGATCATGCTGCTCGAGGCGGCGCAGGGCCTGCCCGAGCTTGACCACCTGATGCGCCAGGGCGGCGTCGACCTGCGCCTCGTTGGCGACGATGCGCTCCTCCTCAGCGGCGGCCGGGTAGTCGAAGCGCATGGCGACGAAACGTTGGCGCGTACTGGGCTTCATGCCCTTGAGCAGGTTCTGGTAACCGGGGTTGTAGCTCACCACCAGCATGAAGCCCGGCGGCGCCTTGAGCGCCTCGCCGGTACGTTCAATGAACAGCTCGCGGCGATCATCGGCCAACGGGTGCAGGACGACCGCGGTGTCCTGACGCGCCTCCACCACCTCATCGAGGTAGCAGATGCCGCCTTCGCGCACGGCGCGGGTCAGCGGACCGTCCTGCCACCAGGTGCCCTGCGCACCGATCAGGTGACGGCCGACCAGGTCGGCGGCGGACAGGTCATCGTGGCAGGCCACCGTGTACAGCGGCAGGTTCAGCCGATGGGCCATGTGCTGCACGAAACGGGTCTTGCCGCAGCCGGTCGGCCCCTTGATCAGTACCGGCATGCCGTGGCGCCAGGCCTGTTCGAAGAGCGCCTCTTCATTGCCCAGCGACTGATAAAACGGAGCGCCAGGCAGGTCGGCAAAATTCTCGGGCGCGTTCATTGGCAATACCTCACGGCGGCAGTTGGTTAAGCATCTGCCGCCAAACTAACCGTCAGGTTCTGCGCCCTCAAGGCGTCCTCCGGCGAAGCTTGATTACGATCAAGCCCAACCCAAAAACGGTGCTCGCAAGCCGCCGGACAGCCCTGTTCGCCCGGCTTTGCGCTCCCTTTTCCTCCCGCGCCACCACCGCCCCGCGACACGGCGTCACGCCCCGGGCATCACTACGGGTCTCTTGATTGCCATCAAGCGCGTTCGCCAAAGGCCCGCCATAGGATGCAACCGCACACAGCAAGACCCGGGAACTGCCACATCGCCGTCACTAGCAGGAACCGCACGAAGCGGTCAGAGGAGAAAGGTATGAGCAAACACTTACTGGCAGGCGTTCTCGCCGGCTTTTCACTGCTCGGTCTGGCAGTCGCCCAGGCAGCGGTCAATGCGGAAAACGCCGACGCGGCGCTCAAAGGCGAGGCCAGCGTCATCGACCCGGCCAGCGCCCAGGTCCTTCACACGCCCGGCGCGCCAGACCTGAGCACCGCCGAATTCGAGAAGGCCAAGGAAATCTACTTTCAGCGTTGCGCTGGCTGTCACGGCGTGTTGCGCAAGGGCGCGACCGGCAAGCCGCTGACTCCGGACATCACCCAGGAGCGCGGCCAGGCCTATCTGGAAGCCTTGATCACCTATGGCTCACCGGCCGGCATGCCTAACTGGGGCACGTCCAACGCGCTGACCAAGGATGAAATCACCTTGATGGCCAAGTTCATCCAGCACACCCCGCCGACTCCGCCGGAGTGGGGCATGGGCCAGATGAAGGATTCCTGGAAGGTACTGGTCAAGCCGGAGGACCGGCCGAAGAAGCAGATGAACAGCCTCGATCTGCCCAACCTGTTCTCCGTCACCCTGCGTGACGACGGCAAGATCGCCCTGATCGACGGCAAGACCAAGGACATCGTCAAGACCATCGAGACCGGCTACGCGGTGCACATCTCGCGCATGTCGGCTTCCGGCCGCTACCTGTTCGTGATCGGCCGCGACGCCAAGATCGACATGATCGACCTCTGGGCCAAGGAGCCGACCAAGGTCGCCGAGATCAAGGTGGGCGTCGAAGCCCGCTCGGTGGAAACCTCGAAATACAAGGGCTACGAAGACAAGTACGTGATTGCCGGCGACTACTGGCCGCCACAGTTCACCATCATGGACGGCGAAACCCTGGAGCCGCTGCAGATTGTCTCCACCCGTGGCATGACCGCGGCCACCCAGGAATACCACCCGGAACCTCGCGTGGCGGCGATCATCGCCTCGCACGAGCATCCCGAGTTCATCGTCAACGTCAAGGAAACCGGCAAGGTCATGCTGGTCAACTACCAGGACATCGACAACCTGACCACCACCACGATCGGCACCGCGCCCTTCCTGCATGACGGTGGCTGGGACGTCAGTCATCGCTACTTCATGACGGCGGCGAACAACTCCAACAAGGTCGCGGTAATCGACTCCAAGGAGCGCAAACTCGCCGCCCAGGTCGACGTCGGCAAGACCCCGCACCCGGGCCGCGGCGCCAACTTCGTGCACCCGAAATTCGGTCCGGTCTGGGCCACCAGCCACCTGGGTGACGAGACCATCTCGCTGATCGGCACCGACCCGGACAAGCACCCCGACCAGGCATGGAAGGTGGTCGAAACCCTCAAGGGCCAGGGCGGCGGCTCGCTGTTCATCAAGACCCACCCGAAATCCAACCACATCTACCTGGACACCACGTTCAACCCCGACGCCAAGGTCAGCCAGTCGGCCGCGGTGTTCAACATCAATGATCTGGGGGCGGGCTACACTGTGCTGCCGATCGGTGAGTGGTCCGGCCTGACCGGCGGTGCCAAACGCGTCGTGCAGCCGGAGTACAACAAAGCCGGCGACGAAGTCTGGTTCTCCGTCTGGAGCGGCCAAGAGGAGCCTTCGGCCATCGTGGTTGTCGATGATAAGACGCTAAAGCTGAAAAAGGTGATTAAGGACAAAAGGTTGATCACCCCAACCGGTAAATTTAACGTCTACAACACTCAGCACGACGTGTACTGAGTGCCCCGTCGGGGGAGCGCAGACTCCCCCATCTAGCCTTGAGGAAGTAACTGATGAAGAAAGTACTGATCCCACTGCTCGCCCTGGGCGGCGCGATGATGCTCCAGCCTGCCATGGCGCAGGACGGTGAAGCGCTGTTCAAGAGCAAGCCTTGCGCTGCCTGCCACAGCGTCGACTCCAAACTGGTTGGCCCAGCACTCAAGGAAGTCGCGGCCAAGTACGCCGGTCAGGAAGGCGCTGCCGACCTGCTCGCCGGTCACATCAAGAACGGCACCGTCGGCGCCTGGGGCCAGATCCCGATGCCGCCAAACCCTGTCACCGAAGAAGAAGCCAAAACCCTCGCCGAGTGGGTTCTGAGCCTCAAGTAACGCCCAGGAGGACATCATGTTTCGGTCCCGCCACGCAGTTATCGGTCTGGGGCTCACCCTGGTGTCCCTCCTTCCCTTTTCCACGACCCTGGCTGCCGACCTAACGGCCGAGCGCCAGGGTCAGCTCGAACGCCTGCTGTTGCAGGACTGCGGCTCCTGTCACGGCATGCGCCTGACCGGCGGCCTTGGCCCCGCAATCACCCCGGGCGCCCTCGCCGGCAAACCCCGCGACACCCTGATCGCCACCGTGACCTACGGCAGGCCCGACACTGCAATGCCCGCCTGGAACGCCCTGCTCAGCGAGCAGGAAATCGCCTGGCTGGTCGACCGACTGATCGAAGGAAAACCCACGCCATGATGCGTCCCTCCCTGTTGCTGGCCGCGGCCAGCCTGCTGCTCAGTGCCTGTGCCGGACAGCCGTTGCGTGCCACTGGCGATCTCGGCGTGGTGGTGGAGCGCGCCACCGGCAGCCTGCAGATCGTCGAAACCACTAACCAGACGCGACTGGCCCGAATCGGAGGGCTGGGTGACCTGTCCCACGCCTCGGTGGTGTTTTCCCGCGACGAGCGCTTCGCCTATGTCTTCGGCCGCGACGGCGGACTGACCAAGGTCGATCTGCTGCGCCAGCGCATCGACAAGCGCATCATCCAGGGCGGCAACAGCATCGGCGGCGCCATCAGCCAGGACGGCAAGCTGATCGCCGTGGGCAACTACGAGCCCGGTGGCGTGAAAGTCTTCGATGCCCAGACGCTCGAACTGGTGGCCGACATACCGGCCACCCCACTCGCCGATGGCAGCCGCAATTCGCGTGTGGTTGGCGTCATCGACGCGCCGGGCCGCCGCTTCATCTACAGCCTGTTCGATACCAACGAGACCTGGCTGCTGGACTTCAGCCAGGGCAACACCCCGACGGTGACCCGCTTCGAGAACGTCGGCAAGCAACCCTACGACGGCCTGCTGACGCCCGAAGGGCGCTACTACATCGCCGGCCTGTTCGGCGAGGACGGCATGGCCAAGGTCGACCTCTGGCACACCGCCCGTGGCGTCGAGCGGATCATCAACGGCTACGGCCGTGGCCAGGAAAAACTGCCGGTCTACAAGATGCCGCACCTCGAAGGCTGGACGGTAGCCGGTAACCAGACCTTCGTGCCCGCGGTCGGCCAGCATCGCGTACTGGTGATGGATTCGCAGAACTGGAAGCAGACCGACGCCATCGAGGTGGCCGGCCAGCCGGTGTTCGTCATGGCGCGTCCGGATACCCGGCAGATCTGGGTCAATTTCGCCCACCCGGACAATGGCAAGGTGCAGGTCATCGACAGCGAAACCCACGAAATCATCAAGACCCTCGAACCCGGCCCGGCCGTGCTGCACATGGAGTTCACCCCGCGCGGCGAGCAGCTCTGGCTGTCGGTGCGCGACGGCAACGAGATCCAGGTCTGGGACCCCTACACCTTGAAGCTGCTCAAGCGCCTGCCGGCCGACAGCCCGAGCGGCATCTTCTTCACCAGCCGCGCCCATGAGACGGGGTTGTGACATGCAGATCGACGCCCTCAGCCGCCGCCTGATCGACCGCTTCCAGCACGGCATGCCGCTGTGCGCAGAGCCCTACCGCGCCATGGCCGAGGCGCTGGAGTGCAGCGAAGCCGAGGTGCTGGCGTGCCTCGAACGCCTGGAGCACGGCGGCGGCCTGTCGCGCGTCGGCCCGGTGTTCGAGCACAGCCGCGCCGGCGCCAGCACCCTGGTCGCCCTGGCCGTGCCCGAGCTGCGCCTGGAGTCGGTCGCGGCGCTGATCAACAGCTATCCCGAGGTCAACCACAACTACCTGCGCGAGCACCGCTACAACCTCTGGTTCGTGGTGACCGGCCCGGACCGGGCCCACGTCGAGGCGCTGCTGGCGCAGATCGAGGCGGACACCGGACTCACGCCGCTCGATCTGCCAATGCAGGCGGCCTACCGCATCGACCTTGGCTTCCCTATTGGAGACGCGCCATGACCGCCCTGCTCGACGAGCTGCAAGCCCTGCAGCTGCGCCGTCTGCTCGAAGCCGGCCTGCCACTCGCCGCCCGCCCCTACCAGCTGCTGGCCGAGCGCATCGGTGCCAGCGAAGAGGCGGTACTCGAGCAGGTCCGTCGCTGGAGCGACAGCGGGCTGTTTCGCCGCATGGGGCTGGTCATCAAGCACCGCGCCCTGGGCTTTCGCGCCAACGCCATGCTGGTGATGGACATCCCGGACGAGATCGTCGACGCGGTCGGCCAGCGCCTCGGCCAGGCCGCCGGCATCAACCTCTGCTATCAACGGCCGCGACGCCTGCCGGACTGGCCCTACAACCTGTTCTGCATGGTCCACGGCCGCGAGCGCGAGCAAGTCTGCCGGCTGATCGCCGAGCTGCTCGCCGAGCAGGGCCTGAGCGACGTGCCGCACCAGCTGCTGTTCAGCACCCGCGCCTTCAAGCAATGCGGCGGCCGTTACGCGCCGCCCGCAAGCCCGGTGGCCGCCCATGGATGAACTCGACCGGCGCCTGATCAATCGCCTGCAGCACGGCCTGCCGCTGGTCCGTCACCCCTGGCAGGCCCTCGCCGAGGAGCTGGACGCCGACGCCGCCCAGCTGCGCGAACGCGTCCAGGCGCTGCTCGATGACGGCACCCTGACCCGTTTCGGCCCCATGTTCGACATCGAGCGTCTCGGCGGCGCCTTTACCCTGGCCGCCCTGTCGGTGCCCGAAGCGCGCTTCGATCAGGTCGCCGAGCAGTTGGCCGCGATGCCTGAAGTGGCGCACAACTACCGCCGCGAACACGCCTGGAACATGTGGTTCGTACTCGGTTGCGCCACCCCGCAGGGCATCGCCGACACCATCGCCCGCATCGAAGCCGAGACCGGCCTGCCGGTGCTCAACCTGCCCAAGGAGGAGACCTACCATGTCGGCCTGCACTTCGCGGTTTGACCCGGCCGAACAGGCCGCGCTGGCCCGGCGCCTGGTGGCGCTCACCGAAGGCGGGCTGCCGCTGGTGGAGGACCCCTGGGGCTGGCTGGCCGAGCGCCTGGAGATCAGTGTCGAGGCCACCCTCGCGTTGCTGCAGCAGTTGCAGGCCGAGGGCGCCATCCGCCGCATCGCCGCCGTGCCCAATCACTACCGCCTGGGCTATCGGCACAATGGCATGACCGTCTGGGACGTGGAAGACGCCGAGATCGCCCGTCTCGGCCCGCTGGTCGGCGCACAGGCCTTCGTCAGCCATTGCTATCGCCGGCCGCGCCAGGATGGCTGGCACTACAACCTCTTCGCCATGGTGCATGGCCGCAGCGCCGAAGAGATCGACGACTACCGTGCCCAGATCCGCGCTCTGCTCGGCAGTGCCTGCCGCGCCGACGAAATGCTGGTCAGCAGCCGTATCCTCAAGAAGACCGGCCTGCGGGTGGGCAGCGCTCGCTAGCGCCTCCGGCCACGCGCCAGACCATCAGAAGCGCCACTCGGGCTTGAACAGCCCGACCACGAAGCAGAGCGTGGAGAAGCCCCACATCAGCAGCGCATACAGGCGGATCTGCTCGGCGTTCCAGGCCCAGGCGAACCAGTCCAGAACGACCATGCTCTTCCAGCCCTCGAGCCACTGGGCCCCGCCCCAACTGATGATCCATTTCCAGAACGCGCTGTTGAGAAGGTAAAGCGCAACGAATTCGAGAGTGCTCATCAGCGCGTCCTTGAATGCCTTGGCGTTGCAGCCGGGAACCCAGCCAGGTGGTCGTCCACATCCCATCCAAACGGGACGCTCGACACAGTAGCGGGGCGTATTTTCAGCGTCCACCACGGCGAGTGGGCACGCGTTCGGTTTGTGAAAAAGACCCGGCTCATGGCCGTTCAACGGCGCATGCCCTTACCGGGACCAAGGCTTTTATTGTTTCCAGTCAAGGATCGGCCCGTGCCGCTCGGGGATGCTGCGCCTAACAAACCGCACAACCAGCGTGATGCGGCAGGAGAAAGCACATGTTGAGAATCAGCCATTACCTGCGCGCCCTTGCCCGGCCCGCCATGCCGGTGCTGGGCGCACGCAGCACCGGTACAGCGCGGCCGCCCGTGGTGATCTGGAACCTGCTGCGGCGCTGCAACCTGACCTGCAAGCACTGCTATGCGACCTCGGCCGACAGTGAATTTCGCGACGAACTGGACACCGCCGAAGCCCTCAAGGTCATCGACGACCTGCATGCCGCGGGCGTTCGCGTGCTGATCCTCTCCGGTGGCGAGCCGTTGCTGCGCGACGACATCTTCGAGCTGTCGGAATACGCGCGCCTGCGCGGCTTCTTCGTTGCCCTGTCGACCAACGGCACGCTGATCGACGAGCAGAACATCGAGCAGATCGCCGCCGCGAAGTACGACTACGTCGGCATCAGCATCGACGGTCTGGAAGCGGTGCACGACGACTGGCGCCAGCTCAAGGGCAGCTTCGCCGCGTCCATGCACGCCATTGACCTCTGCCGCCAGCACGGCATCCGCGTCGGCTTGCGCACCACCCTGACGCAGAACAACTACCCACAACTGCCGGCACTGCTGGCGTTGATGCGCGAACACGACGTGCAGAAGTTCTACCTCTCGCACCTCAACTACAGCGGCCGCGGCAAACGCAGCCGCAAGGCCGACGCCCATCACCAGATGACCCGCGACGCCATGTACCAGCTGTTCGAGCAGGCCTGGGACGACGTCCAGAACGGCCGCGAGACCGATTTCGTCAGCGGCAACAACGATGCCGACGCGGTGCTCCTGCTGCAGTGGGTCGAGGCCCGGTTGCCGGAACATCGCGACCGCCTGGAGCGGATGCTGCGCGCCTGGGGCGGCAATGCGTCGGGCAGCGGCATCGCCAATATCGACAACATCGGCGACGTGCACCCGGACACTTATTGGTGGCAGCACACCGTCGGCAACGTGCGGCGGCAATCCTTCCGCGAACTGTGGCTGGACCAGCCCGAGCCTCTGCTCACTGAGCTGCGCCAGCATCCGCGCGCCGTTGGCGGGCGCTGCGCCGAGTGTCGCTGGCTGTCGATCTGCAACGGCAACACCCGTACCCGCGCCTGGGCCGAGGGCAACCTCTGGGGCGAAGACCCCGGCTGCTACCTCAGTGACCAGGAAATCGGTTTGCCGCAACCGCAGCGCATTCCCAGCCTCTCCATTTGATACCGAGCGCGGCCCCGACGCCGCCCATGACTTACCGCAGCCCGACGAGATTTTCAGGAGTTCGCATGGACCAGCCAATCCCCCTCCCCGCTTCGCTCGGCGCCACGCTGGCCCCAGGCGAAGTCGCCTTGATCGGCGCCGGCCCAGGCGATCCCGGGCTACTCACGCTACGCGCCTGGAGCCTGCTGCAGCAGGCCGACGCGGTGGTCTACGACCGCCTGGTCAGCGACGATCTGATGCAACTCCTGCCGGCGCGCTGTGCCCGTCACTACGTCGGCAAGACCAGCGGCTATCACAGCCTGCCGCAGCCGCAGATCAATCAACTGCTGGTGGACCTGGCAAAACAGAATCTGCGCGTGGTGCGGCTGAAAGGCGGCGATCCTTTCATCTTCGGCCGCGGCGCCGAGGAACTCGAGCACCTGCTCGAACAGGGCATCAACGGGCAAGTGGTCCCGGGTGTCACCGCCGCAGCCGGGTGCAGCGCCTACGCCGGCATTCCCTTGACCCATCGCGATCTCGCGCATTCCTGCCAGTTCATCACCGGCCATCTGCAGGAAGACGGTGCGCTGCAACTGCCCTGGAACAGCCTGGTGGAAGGCAAGCAGACCCTGGTGTTCTATATGGGCCTGGCCAGCCTCGGCGAAATATCGCGCAACCTGATCGCCGCCGGCCTACCCGTAGACACGCCGGCGGCGCTGATCGGCAACGGTACTCGCGCCGATCAGCGCGTGGTGCGCTGCACGCTCAAGCAGCTGCCGTCGATGGCCGAGCAAGCCCAATTGAAACCCCCGACCCTGACGGTGATCGGAGAAGTGGTCGGGCTGTTCGCCGACCGGGCGCTGGAATTTCCCGCCCGCCTGCGCGCAGATCATCGTGCCAGCCCCTCCGAGGTGGAGGCCTTATGCGACTGATGCCATTCGCCCTGCTGTTGCTCGCCGGGCCGACTCACGCTGCCGTCGACGCGGTCTCGCTGCAACAGGCCGGCGCCCTCTACGAGCAGCATTGCCAGAGCTGCCACGGTGTCGATCGCCTGGGCGGCGCCGGACCCGCGCTGCTGCCCGAGAGCCTCAGCCGGCTGAAGCCCGACGAGGCCCGCGAGGTCATCCACAACGGCCGGCCGGCCACCCAGATGGCGGCGTTCGGCGATCGCCTGAGCGATGCGCAGATCGACGGGCTGGTGAGCTATCTCTATCAGCCGCCGGCTACCCCACCGACCTGGAGCGACGCTGACATCCGCGCCAGCCACCGCATCCTGGCTGACGTCGCCAAGCTGCCGAGCACACCGCAGCACGGTGCCGACCCGCTCAACCTGTTCGTCGTGGTCGAGGCCGGCAACCATCATGTGCGCGTGCTCGACGGCGACCGTTTCACCGAGCTGGCGAACTTCCCTTCGCACTACGCGCTGCATGGCGGGCCGAAGTTTTCCCCGGACGGGCGCTTCGTCTACTTCGCCTCGCGCGACGGCTGGGTCAGCGTCTACGACCTCAACAACCTGACCATGATTGCCGAGGTCCGCGCCGGCCTGAACACCCGCAACCTGGCCGTCAGCAACGACGGCCGCTGGGTGCTGGTGGGCAACTACCTGCCCGGCAACCTGGTGCTGCTCGACGCCCGCGACCTGTCGCTGGTCAAGCACATCCCGGCGGTCACCGCGGACGGCACGCCGTCACGGGTCAGCGCCGTCTACACCGCCCCGCCGCGTGACAGCTTCGTGGTAGCACTGAAAGACGTGAAGGAAGCCTGGGAAATTTCCTATGCCGGTGAGCCGACCTTCAAGCCGCGCCGCATCGAAGCCGCCGACTTCCTCGACGACTTCTCTTTCACCCCGGACTACCGCTACCTGCTGGCCACCTCGCGCAAGGCCCTTGGCGGTCAGGTCATCGACCTGGACACCGGCAAAGCAGTCACCGACATCCCGTTGCCGGGCATGCCGCACCTGGGTTCGGGCATCTATTGGAAGCGCAATGGCAAATGGGTGTTCGCCACGCCCAACGTCAGCAAGGGGCTGATTTCGATGCTCGATCTCGAGACCTGGAAACTGATCAAGGAGATCCCCACCGAAGGCCCGGGCTTCTTCATGCGCAGCCACCTGAACTCCAAATATGCCTGGACCGACGTGTTCTTCGGCCCCAACAACGACGCCGTGCACCTGATCGACAAGCAGACCCTGGAGGTCGCCCACACCCTGCGCCCGATGCCGGGCAAGAACGCCGCCCACGTCGAATTCACCAACAACGGCCGCTACGCCTTGCTCAGCGTCTGGGACACCGACGGCGCAGTGATCGTCTACGACGCCAAGACCCTCGAGGAGATCAAGCGCATCCCGATGAACAAGCCGTCCGGCAAGTACAACGTCGGCAACAAGATCGAGTTCGCCGAAGGGACTTCGCACTGATCCACCAGCCGCCGATGGTACCGCTCCCACCAGTGGGCTCGAACTGGTGGGAGCGGTCTCGATTGCGAGCTTTTCGGCGCCAAAGACACCCCGAACCGTCCCAGTTCTAACCGGTGCTACGTCGTGCGTTTGGATCAAGCGCTTCGCGGTCAAGACCGCTCCCACAGTGTGCACGGGCTTGTGGGAGCGGTCTCGATTGCAAGCTTTTCGGTGTCTTTAGCGCTTCAAGGCCCTGGCCTGCTTTCATCAGTGTTCTCAACCTGCTTTCATATCACCCCTTTTGATATGAGCAGCGCTTATGGACATCGATCTCGCCCGCACTTTTCTCGAGATCATTCGCACTGGCAGTTTCATCGCCACCGCCGAGCGCCTGCATATCACCCAGACGGCGGTCACCGCGCGGGTTCGTAGCCTGGAGACTCGGCTCGGTTGCCGATTGTTCGTGCGCAACCGCGCCGGTGCGCGGCTGACGGCCGATGGCGAGCGTTTCGTCGCCTATGCCACGCAGCTGGTGCAGACCTGGGAAACGGCACGTCGCGACCTGCCGCTGCCGCGCGGCTATGACAAGCTGCTGTCGCTCGGTGCCGAGGTGAGCCTGTGCAACCCGCTGATGCTCGCCTGGGTCCAGCGGTTGCGTCAGGCGATGCCTGACCACGCGTTGCGCAACGAGGTGGCCAGTGGCGATGAGCTGCAAAAGCAACTTGACCTCGGCGCATTGGATGCGGCGCTGGTGCACCGCCCCGAGTATTGGCCGGGCTTGCAGGTCGAGCAGCTGCTCGAGGAAAAGCTCATCCAGGTGGTCCATGCGACCGTTCCGGATCCCTACGTCTATATCGACTGGGGCCCGGCGTTTCGTCAGCAGCACGACCTCGCGCTGCCGGGCCACATGCGCGCCGCGCTCTCCTTCAGCCTCGGGCCGCTGGCGCTGCAATACCTGGTGCAATGCGGCGGGCGCGGTTATTTCCGCACGCGGGTGGTGCAGCGCTATCTCGACGAAGGCATCCTCAAACGCGTCGAGCAGGCGCCGGAATTCAGCTATCCGGTTTACCTGGTCCACTCCCGCGCAGCCCAGTCGCCGGCCCTGTTCAAGGCGCTCGAACTGCTACGCGAGGTGGCGCGGGACGACTACGACTGGTCGAGCTGGAACTACGCCATCTGAGCCTCAGCTGCCGAGGCGCGTCATCCAGCTTCGGTACAGGCCGCTGATCAAGTCGCTCTGGGTGATGATGCCCACCAGCCGCTGCGCCGGATCGACCACCGGCAGACAGGACATACCGCGATCGGCCAGCAGGTAGACCAGGTCCGGCAGCTGCGCATCCTCGCGCACCGAGACCACCGGGGCACTCATGACGTCGCTGACGCGCACTTCGCGGCGCAGGGACAGGCGGCGCAGGCTGAAGCGCGAAGGATGCGGCTCGAGGTGCTGCAGCAGGTCGGTCTGGGTGACGATGCCGATCAGCGCCCGGCTGTCCGGATCGACCACCGCCAGCGCATGCAGCCGGTGCCGGCGCACCCGCGCACGGACCTGATGCAGGCTGTCGTGGGGCGCGCAGGTGTGCAGCTCACGGCACATGATGTCGGCGGCACTGACATCGCCCATGCTGCGGCGGATGGCATGTTTCTCGGTGCGCTGCATCAGTTCAAGCAGGTCATCCCGGGTGACGTCGACGTATTCGCCGAACTCCTCCAGCGCGCGGTCGACGTCGTCATCGGTGAATGACAAGTGCTCTTCGCCCAGCGGCACGCTGCCGGCCTGGACGCCGCTGGCCTGGGTTCGCGGTTTTGGATAGGGATGCCCGGTGAGGTTGTTGTACAGCAGGGCGAACAGCACCAGCAGCAGCGAATTGAACGCCACCGGGTACAGCAAACCATAACCCAGATCCGTGATCCCCGGTCCGCCAATGGCCGCGACCATCGCCAGCGCGCAGCTCGGCGGATGCATGCAACGCAGCAGGAACAGGCAGGCGATCGCCAGACAGACGGCGGTCACCGCAGCGGTGACCGCCGTCAGGCCGCAGAGGCCGAGCGTCACGCCGATCGCCACAGCAATGAGGTTGCCGCCGATCACCGACCAGGGCTGGGCGAACGGGCTGGACGAGGCGCTGAACAATATCACCGCGGAGGCGCCGGCGGGCGCGACGATATGCAGGGTCACCGGGCCGCCGAACACGAGCAACCCGACTGCCACCATCGGCAACACCACCAGCCCCACGCCGATTACGGCACGGATCCAATGCTTGTGGGACACACTCTGGGGGGCCGGGAAGAAGGACCGCAACCAGTGCCTCAGGCGCTCTTGCATGGGCTCAGCTTGTTCAGAGGGGGTGGCTTGTCAGGCACTGTACCAGCCGCCAGGTTCCCGCCCCTGCGAGGTGTCGCATGGCCCGCTCAGTCGGGCAGATGCTTGAGCCAGTTCCGGTAGAGCGCAGCAATCAGGTCGGTCTGGGTGATCATGCCGACCAGCCGCTGCTGGTCGTCGATCACCGGCAGGCAATGCAGGCCGCGGTCGGACAGCAGGAATACCAGGTCGACCATATGGCAGTCCTCGGTGACCGAGACCACCGGCGTGCTCATGATCGTGCGTAGCTGGACGCCGCGAAGGAACTTGAGCTGGCCGAACTTGATCCGTACCGACGCCGGCTGGAAGTGTTTGAGCAGATCGACCAGGGTCACGATGCCCACCAGCCGATGGCTGTCGGGCTCGAGCACCGGGAAGGAATGCAGACGGTGCTCGCGCAAGGTCTGCCAGGCCCGCTGTATCGAACAGTCCGGCGTGCCCCAATAAAGATCGCGGGACATGATGTCGGCGGCGGTGATCTCGCCCATGGTGCGCCGCAAGGCGTGCTTCTCGGTCTGCTTGATCAGCTGGGCGAGATCGTCCCGGGTGACGTCGACGTATTCGCCAAAGTCCGCCAGTGCCTGCTCGACGTCGTCTTCACTGAAGCTCATGCGCTCACTGGGCAACGGATCGTGGGTGTGATGCGGATTGCCCTTCTGCGGGCGCGGCTTGGGATAGGCGTGCCCGCTGAGGTTGTTGTACACCAGCGCAACCAACACCAGCAGCAGCGAATTGAAGGCCACCGGATAGAGCAATTGGTAACCGTAGGCGTGTAGCTGCGGGGTGCCGATCACCGCCACCAGCGCCAGCGCGGCGGCGGGCGGATGCAGGCAGCGCAGGATGAACAGGCACAGCAGCGCCAGCATCCCGGCGCTACCGGCCGCGACCGCCACAGGCCAATCGCTTGCCCCCAGCGTCACGCCGATGGCGGTGGCCAGCAGGTTGCCGCCAATCACCGCCCAGGGTTGCGCGAAGGGGCTCGAGGAGGCGGCGAACAGCAGCATCGCCGAAGCGGCAGCCGGCGCCATCAGGGGCAGCGACAGGCTGCTGCCGAACACCCACATACTGGCCGGGATGACCACCAGCATGACCAGACCGATACCAATGGCCGCGCGCAGCCATTCGGCCGGGCGCGCCGAGAGCGGTGCCGGGGCGAAGGAGCGGCACCAGTCGATAAAACGTTGTTGCATGCGACCTGCTTGAACGAAGGAGGCGGTACGGAAGGCAAGATACCGGAACAGGCGACTCGTACACGCACGAAAAGAGGGCGCTCGCCAGCCGGGCCGCACATTGTCGGTGCGCCCGCCTTAGGCTGCCAATGAATCCTCTTGATCCTTCAAAGCAATATTTTTGCTAGCAACGCCGCGCAGCACCGTCACACCGATGCGTGAGACGGTCGGGCGCTGGCTTCGTACTCGGCAATCAGCGCCGCGACGATGCGCATCACCTCCAGATTGGCCGCCTCCATCTCACCGAGGTGCTCCAGGGTGTCCTCCAGTGCCCGTCGCGCGAAGGCCTCGAGCGCTTGCTGCCCCTGGCGATGCACGGCGGTATGCGGCCGCTCGATCTGCCGGAAGTGCTCCAGACCCTGCATGCGCCGACTGCCTTCGGCGTAGTACCAGCGCCCGAACCGACATTCACGCTCGCTGGGCAAGGCCGGCACGCTGCGCTCGCCGGCGCCCAGCACCTGGTTGTAGACGACGAACTTCAGCGACAGCTCGTCCAGATTGGCCAGCTCGATGCCCGCACGGAACGAGGAGCGCTCGATACCGTCGCGCATGCTTCCAGCCAGTTGATGAAGGTGCTGCATGGCCGCGACAGCGGTGGCGGTCGTCTGGCTGAATCCCTGCGCCAGGTTGCCCTGCTGCTGGATGTACTGATGCACGTGGGCGATCTCGGCCTGCACCTCGGTGATCTTGCGCACGATATCGGCGGTGGCCAGTGCGGTTCGCTCCGCCAGGGTACGAATCTCCCCGGCGACCACCGCGAAACCGCGCCCGGCCTCCCCCGCCCGCGCCGCCTCGATGGCGGCGTTGAGCGCGAGCAGATTGGTCTGGCTGGCGATGCCGCTGATGAGGTCGACGATGCCGTTGATCTCCTGGGAATGCGTCGCCAGAGCCTCGACCTTGTGCGAGGCCTGATCGAGGCCGCTTTCCATGTCGATCGCCTTGCCCTGCAACTCGCCGAAGCGTTGCTGGTTGCCCAGCGCCGCCTCGTCGACTTGCTCGGCGCGCAGGCGGTTCTCGCCCAGTTGCCCGGTGAGGTACTCGAAGGAATCGCCCAGATGCGCCACCGATGCACTGAAGCGGACCAGGTTACTGGCCACGCCGCGGTAGTAATCGAGCTGGCGTTGCTCCTCTTGGCGCGCCGCCTGCGTCACGGCGAGCGACTGTTCAAGTGCCGAGATGCGCGCGGCCTGGTCGTCACAGGTCTGCTGCAGCCGATCGCGCTCGTCGCGCACTTGGCGGGCGGCCCGCCGGGAACCGAAGATCATCGTCAGCCTCGCCCGCTCAGTTCAGCGTGTAGCCGTTGTCGACCACCCAGTCCTGTCCGTAAACCCCACGAGCGCCTTGCGACAGCTGGAACAGGATGACATTGGCGACCGCCGCCGACTCGAGGAAATGCCCGGGCAGCAAGCGCTTGGTCACGTTGTCCGCAACCTGCTCCAGCTGCTCGTCAGCCAGGCCCAGGGTGCCCCAGATCGCGGTAGCGGTCGGCCCCGGCGACACCGTGTTGATGCGTACGTCCAGCGAGGCGAACTCCACCGCCAATGTCCGCGCGTGGGCCACCAACGCCGCCTTGCTGGCGATGTACGCGGCCAGGCCGGGAAAGGTGCTACGGGTCAGGAAGGTGCCGACGAAGACCACCGAGGCCGGTTTGGCCAACTCGGTGCGCAGCGCGGCCAAGGTGTTCAGCGCGCCGGCACCGTTGACCGCCCACTGACGATCGAAGCAACTGACGTCGAGGCTGTCGCCAAGCTCGGCAATCCCGGCGTTGGGCACCAGGTAGTCCACCGGGCCGAGCGCCGCGGCGCGACGCGCCAGCCGCTGCAGGTCGTCGGCGACGGTGACATCGCCGTCCACCCATTCCAGTTGCTCGGGATAGCTCTCCAGCAGCTGGCCCAGGCCTCCGACGCTGCGCGCCATGGCCAGCACCCGCGCGCCACGCTGCAACAGCGCAGCACAGAGCGCGAGGCCGATTCCGGAACTGGCACCCGTGACAACAGCCAGGCGGTCTTTGAATTCATTCTTCATATCTACTCCGATGCCGGCGGTCGCCGAGCCACAAGCGGCCCGACCCAGGATGGGCGGGCAGCAGCTATTCGTTAGGGATTACGGGATGACGAGCGTTGGCTGGCCGTCAGCCGGGATGGCCATCGACCCGTGCGCTCACCAGCATCGGCGCATAGCGCCAGGCGTACAGCGCAAAGGCGATGGCCCAGCAGCTGGCCGCGAGCCACAGCCCGGGCACCGGCCACTCGCTGGCAATGAATACCCGCGCGGCCGCGCCGACATTGAACAGCACGAACGCCGCGACGATGCCCGACGGTAATTGCAACGGCCGGCCGGTGTGACCGAGCGTGACGCGCGCGATCATGGCCAGGATCAGGCCGCTCATCGAGCCCACCGAGAGGGCGTGCAGCGCGGCGCTGGAATTGGCCAGCAGGCCGAAGTTCCACAGCGCCAGACCGGCCGCGGCGATCACCAGCCAGAGCATGGCCAGGTGCAGCGACCACAACAGCGGTACGCGCCATATACCGGCGTCGTACCAGCGCGCCAGGCGCAGCAGGTGACCCGCGGCGATCGCCACGAACAGCAGGCCGAGCAGTACGTTCGGTACCAGTGCGACACCGGCGGCGTAGCACGCGGCAATCAGGCCGGTGCCGACCAGCAGCGCCACGTCCAGCCAGACCCAGGGCTTCACGGCTTCGCTGCGGCCCAGGCCACGTTGGGTAAAGAAGGGGATTACCCGGCCGCCGATGATGGCCATCAGGGCCGCCACCAGCCACAGCCCGGCGAGCACGCCCTGGCGTTGCAGCCCGTCGTCGCCCAGCGCGACCCCGCAGAGCACCAGCACATCGGCGCCAGTCATCAAGGTAAGTACGGCGATGATCGGGTAGTTGCGCTTCTGCCGGACCACCCAGAGCATGCGTGCCATCAGACCGGCCACACCGAGCAGGAACAGCAGATCCGTCACGATCAGCAGGCCGATCGGCGCGCCCAGTAGCCAGCCCAGGCGCGCCAGCAGCCAGACGCCTGCCAGCGCCGCCAGCCGGTTGCCGGAGACGCCGGGCTGGCCGGTCCAGGTCTGCCCCGCCGTCAGCAGGAAGCCGGCGACGATCGCCATGGCGAAACCGAACAGCATCTCGTGGCGGTGCCAGGCGAGCCAGCCGCCGGTGGGGTGCAAGCCCGACCACAACCCGGTCCAGGCGCCGATCCACAGGGGAATCGCCAGCATCGCGAAGAGGCTGCCGGCGAGAAAGAATGGCCGAAACGCGAGCCGCCAGAGGGGCGGGATACTGAGGGCTTTTCGCCGATCGATGACGTGCACGGGGCCTCCTGACACTTTTTTCTGCAACGGCCGGCAAGGCAATCAGTCGCCGGACCGAGGAACCAGGGCACCGAGATTTCCGGAGCCAGGATTACGTTGTACAGGGTAGGAGGCATTCCCAGACTTGATTGCAATCAGCTTTTGCCGAGGGGCCGGTAGGCGGGCCGTGGCAGGGTTGCAGCCGGCATCCGTCAAGCGGCGCCACGCCTCGTCGAGCCGCCGACTGCCGAGCCACGGTGGATGTAAAAGGTGACATCAACCTACGTAGCTCTTCATGAGAGCCCGTGCGTGGCGCCGACTTATGCAGGTGGCTTGTTTTTCTGTGGGAGCCGCGACCCGCGGCGATTGGCGCAACTCGGTGCCGGAAAAGCTTCGCCCCGGGTCGGGGCTCCCACAAATCGAGCCCGTGCGTGACGCTGCGTTGTGCAGATCGCACGCTTTTTCTGTGGGAGCCGCGACCCGCGGCAATTGGCGCAACTCGGTGCCGGAAAAGCTTCGCCCCGAGTCGGGGCTCCCACAAATCGAGCCCGTGCGTGACGCTGCGCTGTGCAGGTCGCACGCTTTTTCTGTGGGAGCCGCGACCCGCGGCGAATGGCGCAACTCGGTGCCGGAAAAGCTTCGCCCCGGGTCGGGGCTCCCACAAATCGAGCCCGTGCGTGACGCTGCGTTGTGCAGGTCGCACGCTTTTTCTGTGGGAGCCGCGACCCGCGGCGATTGGCGCAACTCGGTGCCGGAAAAGCTTCGCCCCGGGTCGGGGCTCCCACAAATCGAGCCCGTGCGTGACGCTGCGCTGTGCAGGTCGCACGCTTTTTCTGTGGGAGCCGCGACCCGCGGCGAATGGCGCAACTCGGTGCCGGAAAAGCTTCGCCCCGGGTCGGGGCTCCCACTAATCAAGCCCGTGCGTGGCGCCGACTTATGCAGGTGGCTTGTTTTTCTGTGGGAGCCGCGACCCGCGGCGAATGGCGCCAAGTCAGCGCCGAAAAGCTTCGCCCCGGGTCGGGGCTCCCACAAATCGAGCCCGTGCGTGGCGCCGACTTATGCAGGTCGCACGCTTTTTCTGTGGGAGCCGCGACCCGCGGCGAATGGCGCAACTCGGTGCCGGAAAAGCTTCGCCCCGGGTCGGGGCTCCCACAAATCGAGCCTGTGCGTGACGCTGCGTTGTGCAGGTCGCACGCTTTTTCTGTGGGAGCCGCGACCCGCGGCGAATGGCGCAACTCGGTGCCGGAAAAGCTTCGCCCCGGGTCGGGGCTCCCACAAATCGAGCCCGTGCGTGGCGCCGACTTATGCAGGTGGCTTGTTTTTCTGTGGGAGCCGCGACCCGCGGCGAATGGCGCAACTCGGTGCCGGAAAAGCTTCGCCCCGGGTCGGGGCTCCCACTAATCAAGCCCGTGCGTGGCGCCGACTTATGCAGGTGGCTTGTTTTTCTGTGGGAGCCGCGACCCGCGGCGAATGGCGCCAAGTCAGCGCCGAAAAGCTTCGCCCCGGGTCGGGGCTCCCACAAATCGAGCCCGTGCGTGGCGCCGACTTATGCAGGTGGCTTGATTTTCTGTGGGAGCCGCGACCCGCGGCGAATGGCGCAACTCGGTGCCGAAAAGCCTCGCCCCGAAGGCGGTTCCTACAGGAAAAGCGCAAAGACAGTCGGTTGCGACGCTATTTCGGCTCGTGCTTGACCGCATCGGCCGCGGTGTTTTCACCGTCGCTCATGGATTTGCGGAAGCCACTGATCGCGCCGCCCAGGTCGGAGCCCAGGCCGCGCAAGCGCTTGGTGCCGAACAGCATGACCACGATCAGCAGCACGATCAGGAGTTGCCAGATACTGATACCCATCATTTCGGTTACCTCGTTGAGTTGTAGATGGCGCGGGTGGCTCGTTTGCCACCCGCTGCCGGTCAATGGCCCGCATGCGCCTGTTGATGGCCGCCCATGTCGTGCATGGCCGTTGCCGGTTGCAGCACGGCCTGGTCGATCTCGTCGAAGCGCAGCACCCGACCGCCCTGCTCGGCCGCCAGGCGCTTGGCATCCTCTTCCTTGGCGAAGGTCGCCAGCACCGCGCCCATCGCTCCTTTCAAATGCGTACCGGCGACATAGTAGGCGCTGGTCGCATCGATCAGGTAATGGTCATCGGGTTGTTCCCAGGTGCTGCGCCCCATGTCGTGCACGTAGAGTTTCACGTCGAGCACGCGGTTCTCCGGTTGCAGCCACCAGCCGAGCAGCTCCGCCGTGGAGCAGAATTTCTTCACCCCACCCTTCCCCACTGCCTGGCCTTTGGGGCCGGGGAAATCGCTGATTGCCATGCCGCAGACGTGGCACTCATCCGACGCATGGAAAGCCACCGGATCAAGCCCCTTCGCGTTCTGCTCGGGCTCGTTGCAGGCCGCCAGGCCGAACAGCAGCGCCGCGGCGAGCAACAGACGTGGCGGGCGGATATATAGCGCATTCATGGTTACAGTTTCCTTTTCAAAGTCATGCCAGACGGCGACGGAACACGCCGTAGGCCAGCAGCAGCGACGCGCCCACCCAGAGCAGCAGGCACAGCCAGAGGACGGCCGCCGGCACCGGCAGATCGCTGCCCAGCGACAGCACGCCCATGGCAGTGCCACCGTCGAAGCCGGACAGGTTGATCAGTCGATAGATATCGGTCGGGTTGAGCAGCAGCAACCAGGGCAGCGCTTCGGGGCTGAACTTGCCTTCGCTGAGCACCAGCAGTGCCAGCAGCACCAGGTCGAAGACCAGCACGAAGACGAACCACACGCCGAGCGCCAGCCCAGCCGCGCTGGACTTCTCGCTCACCTTGCTGCTCAGCACGTAGGCCATCGCCAGGAACACCCAGCCGAGCAGGGTCGAGGAGACCATGAAGCGGCCGAACGCCCAGAGCAGCGTGCCGATCTCGATATCGTCGACCAACACCGCAATGGCCAGCATCGCGCAGCCAAAGCCGATCAGCACGGCCAGCGCCAGGATCAGCCCGTGGCCGACGAACTTGCCGAGCAGGATCTGCCCGCGGCCCAGTGGGTAGGTCAGCAGCAACATCAGGGTGCCGCCCTCGTCCTCGCCGACGATGGCGTCGTAGGCCAGCAGCAGCGCGATCAGCGGCATCAGGAAAGTCGCCAGGCTGGCGAGGCTCGCCACCGTGGCGGGGATCGAGGTGAAGCCGAGCTGACCGGACGCCGCGGCGCCGAGCCAGGCGATGCCCACCGCCAGCACTGCGAACAGCAGGCTGATAGCCAGCAACCAGCGGTTGCGCAGGCCGTCGCTGAGCTCCTTGCGGGCGATGTTCCAGACCGGGTTCATAGCGTGCCCTCCGCCGTGCGCACGTCGCCGGCGCGCTGCATGTAGTAGCGGTACAGATCTTCCAGCGAGGGCTGGTGGATCTCGATGTCGTCCGGCTCGCCTTCGCCGAGCAGCTCGCGCAGCAGCGGCAACTTGTGGCCGTTGATGGCGCTGACCTCGACGCTGCGCTCGCCCAGCGAACGCGCCGAGTGCCCCGCCGCATCCCAGCGCTGCAGCCAGGCGGCGCCGTTATCGACGCCACTGGCGCGGATGCGGGTCGGCAGCCCCGCCTCGACCCGCAATTGCGCCAGGCTGCCGACTGCCTGCAAGCGGCCCTTGGCCAGGATCGCCGCGCGATTGATATGCGCCTCGACGCCAGGCAGCACATGGGAACAGAGGATGACGCTGGTGCCACGCTGGCGCAGCCGGTCGATCAGCTGATAGAGATCGCCGGTGGCAATCGGATCCAGCCCCACCGTCGGCTCGTCGAGCAGCAGCAGGCGCGGTTCGCCGAGCAGCGCCTGAGCCAGGCCGAGGCGTTGGCGCATGCCCTTGGAATAGGTCTTGACCCGGCGCTCGGCGGCATGGGCCAGGCCCACCTGTTCGAGCAGCTCATCGACCTGCGTCAGTGGCGCCCCCTTGAGTCGGGCGAAGTGGCGCAGCGTCTCGCGGCCGCTGAGCTGCGGGTAGAAGGTCACGTTTTCCGGCAGGTAACCGAGCTCGCGGCGCACCGCCGGATCGGCCGGCGCGCGGCCCAGCACCCGCACCTGCCCTTCGCTGGGCGACAGCAGGCCGAGGATGAGTTTCATGCTGGTGGTCTTGCCGGCGCCGTTATGGCCGAACAGGCCCAGCACCTCGCCCTCGGCGAGGGTCAGGTTCAGATCATGCAGCACGGTCATGCTGCCGTAACGCTGGTTCACGCCCTGGATCTCGACAGCGCTCATGGCGTTGGCTCCTGCGCTTTGCTTGAAAAGGGTTCGATTGGCGGCTTCATCAGCGGATGGCTGTCCTGCACGCCGGGAGACTTGACCACCGGAAAGGCGCGCTGGACCCAGCGCAACACTTCGATGCTCGGGCTGTTCATCAGCAACCGCACCTGCGGATACAGCCACAGCAGGCGGTCGACGTTGTCGTTGGGCTCGTAGGCCACATCGCCCAGCCCGTCGTTGTTGCGGTCCCAGCCCAGGTAGTCGCTCCAGTAGTTGCCACGGCCGTCCACCGACCATTCCTGGGTGCGGGTGGCGACGTATTTGACCTGCTGTTGGTTGCCGACGAAGGCATTGCCGGCGATGCGGTTGTCCTCCGAGCCCGCGGTCAGGTGGATACCCAGCGCGCTGTTCTCGAAGTGGTTGTTCTCGATGCTGTTGAACAGCGAGTTGTAGATGAACAGCGCCTTGCCTTCGCCACCCGAAATCATGCTGTCGCCACCGGTATCACCGGACTGGACATTGCGGACGACGTTGTCGCGAATAGTCGAGTAGGTGATGTAGTTCATCAGCATGCCGTAGTTCTGGTCCTGCTCGGAACGGTTGCCAATCACCGTCAGCTTGCGGCTCTGCATCAGCGCGTAGCCGGTGCGGGTGCGCCGCGTGACGTTGCCGATCACCCGGTTGTCGTTGGAGAACATGTAATGCACGCCGTAGCGCAGGTCTTCGAGCACGTTGTCCTGCAGCAGGTTGCCGTTGGAGGTGTCGATGTAGATGCCGTCACGCGTCTCGCGGACCCGGTTGCCGATCACCCGGGCGCCTTTGACGGCGTAGAGGTGGATGCCGTTACCGCGGTCCTGCGAACGGGTCGTCGGATCACCCTGAATATCGTTGCCGAGCACGCTGACGTCGTGGGTGGAGTCGACCCAGACGCCCGAGCCCGGGCCCTGCATGCGGTTGTCCTCGATCACTGCGCCCTGCGCCTTCGGCCCGACGAACACGGCGGAATTGAGGTCGGTCAGGTTGCGCCCCCAGTTGCGCAGGGTGCAGCCCTGGATACGAACATCTGCGGCGGTGATGGTCAGGGCATTGCCCTCGCCCTGCGCATCGATGATCGCACCGGGCGCGCAACGCAGTTGCAGCGGCTCGTCGATGCTGAACGAGCCCAGGTATTCGCCCGCCGGCAACAGCCAGCGGTGCTCACCGTCCGCTGCAAGCGGCAGCGCGGTGATGGGTTGCGGCGCGGCCTCGGCCACGCCACAGAAAAGGGCCAGCAGCAGCGCTGCCAGCGGTTGTAACGTGGATAACGCCTGAGATCTGAGCACTGCGTTGTTCCTTTTCAGCTTCCAGGCAGGGGGATGGGCGGGAGCCGGTGCAGCACTCCCGCCCGGTCGCGTTACGCCGGTTCGACCAGCATGCGGCCGACCATTTCCATGTGCAGCGCGTGGCAGAACCAGTTGCAGTAGTACCAGTGCAGCCCGGGCTTGTCGGCAATGAAGGTGATCGAGGAGGTCTGCTGCGGGCTGATCTCCATGCTCACACCGTGGTTGGTCATGCAGAAGCCGTGGGTCACGTCCTCGATCTCGTCGATGTTGGTGATGATCACGGTCACTTCGTCGCCCTGCTTGACGGTGAACTCGCCGACACCGTAGGTCGGCGCCGACGAGGTCATGTAGACGCGCACCTTGTTGCCGTCACGGATGACCTTGTTGTCGGTCTCCAGGGTGATGCCGTCCTTCTTGGCGCGCTCGACCGCGGCGGCGAAGTAGGGATCCTTGCGGTCCCAGATCTTCTTCGGCTTGATCTGGTCGCGACGGGCCAGGATGCAGTCGTGCGGCTCGGCGTAGGTCGGGCCGTCGTGCACCAGCTTCATCTCGTCGCCGGAGATGTCGATCAGCTGGTCGTTTTCCGGGTGCAGCGGGCCGGTCGACAGGAAGCGGTCCTTGGAGAACTTGCACAGCGCCACCAACCATTGACCATCGGCTTCGCTGGTTTCGGTCAGCGAGGCATGCAGGTGGCCCGGCTGGTACTGCACATCGAGCTTCTGCTTGATGTAGTTGACCTTCTCGCCCTTGTAGGCACGGATCGCGTCGGCCATGTTCCACTTGACCACCTGGCTGTCGATGAACAGCGTGGTATAGGCGTTGCCGCGACCGTCGAAGGTGGTGTGCAGCGGGCCCAGGCCCAGCTCGGGTTCGGCAGCGACCGTGTCGCGCGGGTCCTTGAGCTTGTTGTCGAACAGGTCATCGAGCTTGGCGATCTCGATCATGGTCACGGTGGGCGACAGCTTGCCGTTGGCGATGAAGTACTTGCCGTCGGACGAGGTGTTGCAGCCGTGCGGGTTCTTCGGCACCGGGATGTAGCGGGTGAATTCGGAACCGGCGCGGCCATCGACCACTGGCACCTTGGAGTCGCCGAGGGTAGTGAACTTGCCGGCTTTGATCGCCGCTTCGATGCGCGGGATGTGGTACACCACGACCCAGTCGCGCTCGTTGCGCATCATGCCGCCCAGGTCGGTGGCCTTCTCCGAGTTGTAGCAGGTGGATGCCGCGTACTTGCCGGTGTAGTCGGCGTCGGTGTTGTCCAGGTTGCCGTCGACGATGACCTGGAAGGCCATCTCCATCTTCTCGGCGTCGATGACGTTGAACATGGTGTAGGCGCTATCGGCCTGCAGGTCGAAATTGGTGCCGTCATTGGGGTGCGGAATGACGAACTCGGCGTTGGCGAACACGTACTTGGTGTGCGGCACCTTCTGCAGACGCAGGCCGTGGATGGCCTGGACGTTCGGCACGGTGAGCATCTTGTCGCACTTCATGATGTCCAGACGGATACGCGCAACGCGGCTGTTGGCCTTGTCGTTGATGAACAGGTACTTGCCGTCGTACTTGCCGTCGGTCATGGAGATGTGCGGGTGGTGGCAGTCGCCGTTGAGGTACTTGGCGCTCTCGCCCATGATCTCGCGGCTTTCGTTGGTCAGGCCCCAACCGGTGGCCGAGTCGACGTTGAACACCGGGATGCGCATCAGCTCGCGCATCGAGGGCACGCCCAATACGCGCACCTCGCCCTGGTGGCCGCCGCTCCAGAAGCCGTAGTAGTCGTCCAGCTCGCCGGGGGCGACGTGGATCTTGGACTTGGACTCCTTGACCGCAGCCGCCCAGGATTCGCGCGTCATCACGCCACCGGCCAGTGCCGTGGCAGCGACTGCCGCGCCGGTCATGGCGCTGGCCCCGAGGAAGCCGCGGCGACTGAGGCCGGTCTTCTCCAATGCTTGGGGGTTCTTGGTTTCTTTGTCGCTCATGTGAATGCTCCTTTGGGACAACTTGAGGTCAAACGATCGGTTGCGAGCTACTGCGCAGGCGCCTCGCTCTGTGGGTCCATCACTTGCACTACGGGAATCAGCGTCGGGCCAGCCGGAGCCTTCTTGCCGCGCTTGGCGCGCTTGTTCTTCAGGATCAGCGGCGGGCACTTGTTTTCGTTGTGATAGGTCATCTGGCAATCGAGGCAGTAATGGCACTCGTTGTGGTTGATGTGCCCATCGGGATGAATCGCCTGGATCTCGCACTCCTTGGCGCACAGCTGGCAGGGGCTGCCGCATTCCGGACGGCGCTTGAGCCAGTCGAACAGGCGGACCTTGCTGCTGATCGACAGCGCCGCGCCCAGCGGGCAGATGTAGCGGCAGTACACCTTGCGGGTGAACAGGTTGATGACCAGCAGCAGCACCGCGTAGGCGACGAACCACCATTGGCGATCGAAATGCAGGGTGATGGCGGTCTTGAACGGCTCCACCTCGGCAGCCTTCTCGGCCATCATCATCGACTCCAGCGAGATGCCGAACAGCACCAGCAGCACGATGTACTTGATCGCCCAGAGCCGCTCATGCACGGCGAACGGCAGCTCGTATTGCGGGACCTTCAGCTTGCGCGCGGCCTCGTTGATCAGCTCCTGCAGCGCGCCGAAGGGGCACAGCCAGCCGCAGAACACGCCGCGGCCCCAGAGCAGGATGCTCGCGGCGGTGAACACCCAGAGGATGAAGATCACCGGGTCGGTGAGGAACAGCTCCCAACGGAAGTCCTGGAACAGCGCGTGGACGAAGGTCAGCGCGTTGACCACCGACAGCTGCCCGAGGGCGTACCAGCCAATGAACACCACGGTGAACACCAGGTAGCCGCGGCGCAGCCAGTGCAGGAAATGCGGGCGGCGGGTGAAGGTGTCCTGCAGGAACAGGATCACGGTCAGCAACGCCAGGGCGACCAGGATCACGCCGATCTGGAAGCTCTTCTGGTACCAGATGTTGACCCACATCGGCCGGCTGGCCTCTTCGGCCGCCGCCAGTTCCTCGGCGCTCGGCTGCGGGCGGTCGAGGTAGGCCTCGGGCATCTGGTAGGGCAGCTCGAAGCTGGTGAACACACCGCTGACCGGCCCGGTCTGGCGCCGCACCAGCAATTCCAGCGTCCAGGGCGAGCCCGGATCGAAGGCGACGTGCTCGCGGACGATGAAGATCGCCATTTCGCTGAAGTCCGGGATGCCCTCGGCGTAGACGTCGTCGAGGCGCTGGAAATCGCGGTCGTGGAAGCTGATGACATTGCCGAACTGGCGCAGCTGCACGCGATCGAAGATGCCGCCACGTACGTAGCCCGAGCCCTTGAAGGAGTAGTCGCCGCTGGCCATGACCGCCACCGCGTGTTCACCCGGCTTCAGGCCGTCCATCAGTGACTGGTACTGGCTCTCGCCGAGCAGGTTGCGGCCGATGGTCGGCGGGTTGACCTCGGCGGCGTAGAGGTCGATGAAGGTTTCGCTGGCGGCATTCGCGGCGGCTTCGTCGATACCCTCGGCCTCGGTGCCCTTGAAGGCCTGGTCGATGTCGCCACGGGTCAGGTGCAGGCGGCGAATCGCGCCATTGCCGGTGAGCTCGCTCCAGCTGGCCGGCTGGTAGTCATCCAGGCGAATCGTGGCCGGCTTCTGCGCGGTACCGGCCTTGTCTTCGACCAGCCCGAGGGACACCGCGACATCGTGTGCGGCGCGCATGACGATCTCGTTGACCACCATGACGGTCACGGTGGCACCGGTGACGGCATCGATGGTGACGGCGCTCTCGTCGCTGGAATGACCGACCACCACCCGCTGATCGACCTTGATGCCCTGGTACTTGGCGGTGAAGGCGTGGAGTTTCTCCACCGGAATGCCCACCAGCAGGATCGGCTCGTGGTGCTCAAGGACGTAGGCATCGACGAACACACCCTGGGGATCGAGCAGCACCTGGATATTGATCGGCTTGCCGGAATACGCCGGGATGTCCACCACGTTGATGCTCTGGAAGGCGTAGCCCAGCACCTCGTCGCCCTTGCGCAGGGTGCGCACCTGGTACTCGCCCTCGGCAGCCGAGACGCTTGCGCCAGGGAAGAACTGCTCGATGCGCTGTTGCTCGGCTTCGTAATCCTTGGCCTGCAGCGGCAGCGCGCCAAAGACCAGACTCAGAAGAAAGACAAGACCCTTGACCCAAGTACCCGACGTACCGGCCAAGGACAAGAACTTACGGGGCACCATCGCCTCACCTGCAACCAACTCCAAAGTGGCTCGCATGGTAGAGAGCGCCGCGGCGTCTCCCCTTGACTGCAATCAAGGACCGGCCAGGCCGTGTCCTCCGCCGCCGCTTCGTTGTTCCAGATCAACGAAACGCCCCAAACCGGTGCGCCGTGGCATGAATGAGAGGCCATCGTGACGCAAACGGGAGCGTCACCACCTGGGGCGGCTCGTGAGGACAAGCGCCACACGGCCAGCCCCGTGCCGATGCCACCTTATGCGGGTCGCCGATATCCCTCGCCAGGCAGGCCTACCGAAACTGGCTCGGTGACAACCAAGCGCTCCTTGAACGTGGCGGCGAAGTTGGCCCCGCTGGTGCCCCCCCCACCTCCTGACCGATAGCCTGAGCCTCCAGGCTGGTCCCTGCGAGCAGCACACAGGCTTCCTTCATGCGCGCGACGTGCCACTGCTGCTCTAGCACAAGTTACGTGAACAGAGGCCAGTTGATCGTGCCCTTGAAACAGTACACTCCTGCCCGGACTTGACAACATAGGGAAGTGCTCGTGGGGACGGATAACCTTAAAGACCCAACCTACCCGTTCGCCAGGAGCTGGGACCTGGATACCGACTGGAAGGTAGACAGCACCGGCTACCGGGACCCCGGCTGGGAGGTTGATCGGGGTTGGGGCCGGCAGGCCGAGCACCCGAAGATCAAGGCCGGTAACGGCGGTGCCTCCTTCGCCGCCTGGGAGAAGAAGCCAGGGGTCATGCCCGAGCCGACGGACTGGCCGCCACCCGACATGCTCAAGCTCCCCGAGCCCCTGCCGCCTGGCTTCTACCTCGTACCGCGCAGCATGTCCGGCGAACAAGTGCTCGCCAGGCTGTTCGCCGACCAACCTCACTCACACCTGATCAACCGTATCAGGGCACTGAATCCCACCTTCCCCCAGGGTTTCAAGGCGGGGGAAATGGTCGTTTTGGGCAACCTGCTCAATCCCACTGCCTGCCTGCGCGAAGAAGCCGAGCTGATGGCCGCGGCCACGAAGGTGCGCACCGCCTTGAAGCCACTAAGCGAAAGCGAGGCCGACTTCATGGCAGAGCATCAGGCCGAAATCGCCTTGATGGTGGACGGCGCCAGCCAATCGCTGGGAATAGGCAAGGATCTCCTGAAAACGGGCCTGAAGCAGATCACAGGTACCCTGCACAACCTCGAATATCTGCATCAACGTGAGTTCGCCACGCATGGCCACCTGCACAGCCCACAGTTCTTCGCCTCCCGCCAGCAACTGTACCGTCAGCTCGACGCCCAGTTGAAAGCGACCTTCCTCGGCAAGCAGCTGGGGCTGGGCAACTACTCGACACTACGCCGCGATCTCGGCATCTCCACTCGCGGCCTGTTGCATCACTGGAGCCAAGGCGGCGGCCCCGGCCAAATACCCGGCTACGCCACCCATATGGACGAAATCGCCAAGGCAGCCAAATACCTCAAGTACGGTGGTCATATTGGCATCGCCCTCGGCGGTACGGCTTCTATGTTGAAGGTTCAAGAGGTGTGCCGGGCAGGGAAAACCCAGGCCTGCCAGAAAATCCGCTTCACCGAGACGGGCGGCTTTGCCGGTGGGATAGGTGGAGGGTCAGCAGGGGTTTGGATTGGGACCGGTGTTGCTCCCTATATATGTACAGCCATCGGTCTCGGCTCCGGCGGTATTGGCGGCATTGTTTGCGGCATGGTCGTGGTCGGCAGCGCTTCAGTTGCGGGTGGGGCAATTGGCGACGGAACCGGAGAAAAAGCGGCAGAAAGATTATATGAGTGGACACGGCCATGAGCTTCGATATCGACACATGGCACCCAGGACTGGCATTCGCTTTTCTTTTGGCCCCCTTCGTAATCGGTCTGTCTGGTGTGGCGATAGGTGTCTATATCGCCTGTAGCCGCCACTTCGACACCATGCTTTCGTCGTTTTCAAACAGCGCCTGGGCCAAGCAGCAGGACATTTTGGGAACAACAAGCCCGGCTTCACGTTTCTATCTGGTTGGTACGCTCAGCGGGGCCTTGCTCTTTCCACAGTACCTTGTTCGCAAAGGGGTGCTCGATGCTGGTGATGTCAAAAATTTCCCCCCCTCCCTGCGGCGTCTAATGACCGTGTCTACCTGGCTGGGATTTGTCGGCATGGCCTGGCTGTTCCTGTCGATTGGTCTGCTCAAACTCAGTGGCGTTAATTAAAGCTCTGGAGGTTTGCTGCACCATGGAGCCCAGAAGATTCGGTTTGCTGGCAGGGCTGGCGGCGGATGGGCTGGAGAACTGGCAGGTGAAGACATCGTCGCGCTTGCCCCTTTGCGCGGCGAGACAGGCGAAGCGCTGATCGAGAAGGCCAACCAGGCCATGTACCGAGCCAAGCGCGCCGGTGGCGACCGCTACGTCTTCAGAGGCGAAGCTGTCCTGGCCGCATGGCCGGAGCCAGGCGCCGACCCGCTCAGTGCCGCCCGGGCGGGGTCAGGTAGGCAGCGGTGGCGCCGCGGGTGGCTTCGCTGGCCTTGATCTCCATCTTCGCGATGCTGCGCAGGTGCACCTGGTCCGGACCATCGGCGAAGCGCAGCGCGCGTCCGCCGGTCCACATGTCGGCCAGCGGCGTATCCGGCGTCAGGCCCATGGCGCCGTAGACCTGCATGGCCCGATCGACGACCCGGGTCTGCATCCGTGGCACCAGTGCCTTGATCATGGCGATCTCCTTGCGCGCCGCCTTGGCGCCGACTTCGTCGATCATCCAGGCGGTCTTGAGCACCAGCAGGCGCGCCTGCTCGATCTCGATGCGCGACTCGGCGATCCAGTCGGCGACGTTGGAATACTGCTGCAGATACCTGCCAAACGCCTTGCGCTCCTGGCAGCGCTCGACCATCAGCTCCAGCGCCAGCTCGGCCATGCCGATCGCCCGCATGCAATGGTGGATACGCCCCGGGCCGAGTCGCGCCTGGGCCATCATGAAGCCCTGCCCTTCCTGGCCGAGCAGATTGGCGACCGGTACCCGCACGTTACGCAGCAGCAGCTCGCAGTGGCCTTCCGGCGCCAGGTGATTCATCACCGGAATATTGCGCACCCGCTCGACGCCGGGCGTGTCGAAGGGCACCAGGATCATGCTCTGCTGCTGGTGGGTCTCGGCGTCCGGGTCGGTCTTGCCCATCACGATCAGCAGCTTGCAGTTGGGATGCGAGGCGTTGGTGATGAACCACTTGCGTCCGTTGATCACGTAATCGTCGCCATCGCGGCGGATCAGCGTCTGGATATTGGTGGCATCGGAGGACGGAACATCCGGCTCGGTCATGGCGAAGGCCGAACGGATCTCGCCTTCGAGCAGCGGTTTCAACCAGCGCTCGCGCTGCTCGGGGGAGGCGAACAGGTGCAGCAGCTCCATGTTGCCGGTGTCCGGCGCGTTGCAGTTGAACACTTCGGACGCCCACTGCACGCGCCCCATGATCTCGGCCAGCGGCGCGTATTCAAGGTTGCTCAGGCCCGTGCCCGGCTCGTCCTCGCCGAGCGAGGGCAGGAACAGGTTCCACAGCCCTTCCGAACGCGCCAGCGCCTTGAGATCCTCCATGAACGACACCGGGTAGGCGCCGGCGGCGACCTCCATCTGCCAGGCGCCGACACGCGGCACGATGTATTGGTCCATGAACGCGATGAGCTGCTGGCGCAGCGCCTCGACACGTGGGCTGTAGGCGAAATGCATCGGATACCTCGGCAATCTGGCGGGTCAGGATGCATGCACCATAGGCGCGGCTCGGTCGAAAAAGAACGAGCCTAAAGCGGCTGAATCTGCCGTCAATCAGGGTGGCTGATAGCGCATCGGGATTGACCGAGGTCATCGTCCTTCGCGCGCCGATGCACTAGAGGGCAGCGCCGAACACGACGTGCGCCAGCCTACCAGTGCAGGTAGAACATGCCCTTGGCCAGCAGCACGATGCCGACCATCTGCGCGAAGATCGCCCAGTGGATCAGCCGGTAGCGCGACGGCGTCATGCGCCCGCTGCGCAACAACATGGCCACCAGCCCGAAGGTGAAGAACACGCCGATCGCCAGCAGGATCTTCAGCGACAGCAGCGTCGCGAAGCTGCTGGAAAACGGATGGGCGAGCGCCTGGCGATGCTGCCAGGCCAGGCCGATACCGGCGCCGTAGACGAACACCACCACCCCGTGCAGCACCACTCGCAGGCGGGCGCCGATGGCCTTGTCTACCGCCTGCATGGTCGTGGGCTCGATCTGCTGGCGCACCCGCCCGAGCACCGCCACCTCGACGAACAGCGTGCCAATGAAAAAGATCGCCGCCAGCAGATGCGTGACATGCAACAGGGAGTAGCTCATCTCGGCTCCTTGGTGTGAGAGGCCAGCCAGCCTAGCAGAGCGGATGGCCCGGCCGAACAGCCTAGCGGGTCCGTGCCGTCAGGCGGGAGCCGTCGCGCTGCACCTGCTGGCCGGCCGCCAGGTCGTTGCGCGAGCTACGCAACCGCGACCGGCTGCCGTCGTCCGCCTCGATCACATACAGCGTCTGGTCCAGTCCGGCCGCTTGCTGCACGCCCTGCCCGGCCAGATAGCCCAACCCACCGCCGACCAGCGCACCGATTGGCCCGCCGGCCGCCGCGCCGAGCATGAAGCCGCTGAGCCCACCGAAACCGCCGCCGACGACGCGATCCGCACGCGCCGAGACCACCTGATCGGCAACGGCCAGCGAGCTGGCCAACAGGGTTGCACAGCTCACCATAGCGACTAGATTTTTCATGCGATGCTCCTTCAAGCGTTGTGTCGTGTACTGACTGTTAGTCACAAAGCATGCCGCTTTTAAAGTTCTTTATTTTCAGCACGTTATAGATGCATATGTATTTTTTACCCACCGTTATTGGTCTTTACTACCAAGCCACAAGTATTTTTTACCACAGCCACAGACACCGCCCACCGCCTCCATGAGCTCGATTCGATGATTCACTGCAAACGTGCCTACGACCCGCCCGGACCCGACGATGGCCATCGCGTACTGGTCGACCGGCTCTGGCCGCGCAACCTGCGCAAGGACGCGTTGGCGCTGGACGACTGGCGCAAGGAGCTCGCGCCCTCGACCGAGCTGCGGCGCGCCTTCAAGACGGGCAAGAAGAGCTTCGAGAGCTTTCGCGACGGCTATCGGCATGAATTGGCGGGCCACCCGGAACATTGGTGGCCACTGCTGGACATCGCGGCTCAGGGCCCGCTGACCTTGATCTACGCCGCGCGAGACGAACGGCAGAACAACGCGCAGGTGTTGGCCGAGTGGCTGGAAGAGGAGCTGGAGCGGCGCAGCGAGCCCAGCTCGCCCACCTGTTATGCCGGCCAGCGCATGGCGTGAGACCCCTCGCGCGCCTGACAGCTCGCGCGACGCCGCTTGTCGATGCAGCGAACGACACGCGGCTGCCTGCCAGCGACTCGCGTTGCGACGCCCCTCCGCCGGGCACCACGGCTATGCTTCAATGCACTGTCAGAGTGCCGTCAGGAGGCCCGAATGCAGGTCGAGCTGCTCGAAATACGCGACCATTTGAGTCGCTTCGCACCCTTCGACGGGCTGCCGGACGACACCCTCGACGAAATCGCCCGACAGGTCGAGGTCGGCTATTTCAAAGCCGGCAGCGAGATACTTCGCTATGGCGAGCCGATCCAGGAGCTGCATTACATCCGCAGCGGCGCGGTGGAAATCTACCGGCGCAACGGCGAACTCTATAACCGCTTGTCCGAAGGCGAAGTGTTCGGCCAGTTCGGCCTGTTGCGCGGTCACAAGGTGCGCCTGCCGGCGCGAGCGATCGAAGACAGCCTGATCTACTTCATCCCCGGCCAGTTGTTCGAGCAGCTGTGCGAGGCCAACGACGCCTTCGCCGATTTCGTCGAAGCGGAAGGCCAGTCGCGCCTGAAGGTAGACGAACCCCAGGGCAAGGCTAGCGAGCTGATGAAGATCAAGGTGCGCAAGCTGGTCACCCGGCGCACCGTCAGCGTCCCGCTGGGCACCAGCGTGCAAGCGGCCGCGCAGGTGATGACCGAGCACGGCGTCTCGTCGCTGGTGATTCTCGGCCCGCCGCCGGCAGGTGCCGAAACGTCGGGCCTCCAGGTCATGACCGGCATCACCACCGACCGCGACCTGCGCACGCGCGTATTGGCCGAAGGCCTGCCGCTGGACACCCCCGTCGATCAGGTGATGTCGCCCAACCCGATCACGATCCAGGCCGACGACTCGGTGTTCGAGGCGATGCTCAGCATGCTGCGCAACAACATCCACCACCTGCCGGTGATGTATCGCCAGCGCCCGGTCGGGGTGATCAACCTGTCGGACATCATCAAGTACGAGTCGCAGAGCAGCCTGTACCTGGTCAACAGCATCTTCAACAAGCAGTCGGTCACCGAACTGCAGGCCCTGGTGCCCGACCTGCGCGCCACCTTTCTGCGCATGGTCAACGAAGAGGCCACGGCGCACATGATCGGCAGCGCCATGTCAGGCATCGGCCGCAGCCTGACCCATCGCCTGTTGGAGCTGGCCGAGCAGCGGCTGGGACCGCCGCCGGTGCCCTACTGCTACATGGTCCTGGGCTCGATGGCACGTGACGAGCAGCTGATCGTCACCGACCAGGACAACGCGCTGGTGATCGACAACCGCTTCGACCCGCGCATCCACGATGAATACTTCCTGCAACTGGCGACCTTCGTCAGCGACGGCCTGGCGGCCTGCGGCTACAGCTACTGCAAAGGCGGCATCATGGCCAGCAACCCTCGGTGGCGCCAGCCGTTGCGGGTCTGGCGGAGTTATTTCACCCAATGGATCGAGCAGCCGAACCCGGAAACCCTGCTCAACAGCTCCATTTTCTTCGACCTCAGCAGCGCCTACGGAGAGGCCAGCCTGGTGGAAAGCCTCAAGGACCTGATCGCCCACAAGGCCAGCAACAGCCCGCTGTTTCTCGCCAGCATGGCCCGCAACGCACTGAACCGCACGCCACCACTGGGCTTCTTCCGCACCTTCGTGATGGAAAAGGATGGCCAGCAGAACAACATCATCAACCTCAAGGGTCGCGGAACCGCTCCGCTGACCGACCTGATACGCGTGCATGCCCTGGCCTGCGGCTCCAAGGCGCAGAACTCGCTGGACCGCCTGGACGCGATCGCGGCCACCAAGCTGCTGACCGAGGACGCCATCACCCAGCTGCGCAACGCCCTGGAATTCCTCTCCATCGTGCGCATCCGCCATCAGGCCATGGACCTGCTCGAAGGACGTGAGCCGGACAATTACATCGAGCCGGAAAAGGTCTCGGCCAGCGAGCGGCATAACCTCAAATCAGCCTTCCAGGTACTGAGCAACGCGCAGCAATTCCTGCGCTTCCGCTACCCGGGCCAGCTGCAAAGCCGGCCCTTATGAAGCGCAACGGACGCACGCCAGCCCCCGACTGGCCCAACCTGTTCGCCCAGCTGGCGCAGACGACCCGCGACCCGCGCCTGGCGCGCTTCTATCAGGCCGGCACGGTGAGCGCCGACACCCCGCTGGAGCAGGCGCCGCTGCTGGCCCTGGACGTCGAAACCACCGGCCTGGACAGCCAGCGCGACTCGATCGTCAGCCTCGGTCTGGTGCCCTTCGATCTGAATCGTATCCGCTGCCGCGAGGCCAGCTACTGGGTGGTCAAACCCATCTGCGAACTGAGCAGCCAGTCGGTCACCTTTCACCACATCACTCACTCGGATATCAGCGATGCGCCAAGACTGGCCTCGGTGCTCGACGAATTGCTCACCCTCATGGCGGGCAAGATCATGGTGGTGCACTACCGCAACATCGAGCGCGGGTTTCTCGACCAGGCGATGCGTCATCTCCTGGGGGAAGGACTGCAGTTCCCGGTGATCGACACCATGCAGCTGGAAGCCCGCCTGCATCCGCGCCGACGCCGCCCTGGCTGGCTGCGCCACCTACTCGGTAAACAGCGGCCGGTATCGATCCGCCTGGCCGACAGCCGCCTGCGCTACGGCTTGCCGCTGTACCAGGCCCACCATGCGCTGGCCGACGCCCTGGCCACCGCCGAGCTGTTGCAGGCACAGGCCGCCTCGCACTATCCCCCGACGACGCCGGTTGGCGAGCTCTGGAACTAAAAAAAAAAGCGCGACCACCAGGGCCGCGCTTTTTTCTTTCCGATCTACTACCCGGTTACACGCCTGAGCGGCCTGCAACCGGGTCACGCGCTAGCTAGCGCGGCTCACTCATCAAGCCTTTGACGATCGACACGCAGCCGACCAGCAGCACGACGGTGAACGGCAGCCCGGTCGAGACCGCCATGGCCTGCAACGCCACCAGACCGCCCCCGAGCAGCAGGGAAATGGCCACAGCGCCCTGCAGAATGGCCCAGAAGGCCCGCTGAGGCACCGGCGCGTTGACCTTGCCGCCAGCGGTGATGGTGTCGATGACCAGAGAGCCGGAGTCCGACGAGGTGACGAAGAACACCACCACCAGCACGATGCCGATAAAGGAGCTGATTTCAGTCCAGGGCAACTGGCCGAGCATGGCGAACAGCTTCAACTCCAGCGCCGCATCCTGCACCCCGGTGAAGCCATCGGTAACGAACTGGCCGAGGGCGGTGCCGCCGAACGCAGTCATCCACAGCACCGAGACCAGCGACGGCACCAGCAGCACTGCCGTCAGGAACTCACGCACGGAACGGCCGCGGCTGACGCGGGCGATGAACATACCGACGAAGGGCGACCAGCTGATCCACCAGGCCCAGTAGAACGCCGTCCAGCCTTGGCTGAAGTTCACATCGGCACGACCGACCGGGTTCGACAGCGCCGGCAGGTAGGCCAGGTAACTGCCCAGGTTGCTGAAGAAACCGGTGACGATGGCCAGCGTCGGCCCAGCGATGATGATGAACAACAGCAGCAGCAGCGCCAGCACCATGTTGAACTCGGACAGGCGCTTGACCCCCTTGTCCAGGCCCGCCAGCACGGACATCAGCGCGATCACCGTAATACCGATGACCAGAAGGACCTTGCTGGTGTCGGTATTGGGCATGTTGAAGAGGAATTCGAGACCGGCCGCCGCTTGCTGGGCGCCCAGGCCCAACGAGGTCGCCAGACCGAACAGCGTCGCGAACACGGCCAGGATATCGACGATATGCCCAGGCCATCCCCACACCCGCTCGCCGAGCAGCGGATAGAAGATCGAGCGGATGCTCAGCGGCAAGCCTTTGTTGAAGGAGAACAGCGCCAGCGCCAGCGCCACGATCGCGTAGACCGCCCAGGGGTGCAGGCCCCAGTGGAAGATCGTCGCGGCCATGCTCAGGCTGGCGGCGGCCTTGGCATCACCGGCAGCGGCGCCCAATGGTGCCCAGTCGGTGCGCACGCCATTCTCCACCGTGGTTCCCCCCAGTGCCGTGGAGAAGTGGGACATGGGCTCGGCTACCCCGTAGAACATCAGACCGATGCCCATGCCGGCGGCGAACAGCATGGAGAACCAGCCCGCGTAGGAGTAATCCGGGGTCGCCTCTCTACCCCCCAGGCGCACCCTGCCCAGGGGCGAGATGATCAGACCCAGGCACAGCAGGACGAAAATATTCGCCGAGCCGAGAAAGAACCAGGCCAGATGGCTGGTCAGCCAGTCGCGAAGCGCGGTGAACATCGGCTCGACATCGGCGCGCATCGCCAATGTCACGACCACGAAGAGCACGATGGTCAATGCGGAGATGATGAACACCTTGCCGTGTACGTCGAAGAACTTCCGTGTGATGTTGTCCTGACCGATGACGTAGTCGGTATCGATCAGGTTGGCCGCCCCGGTCGGGGCGGGGATGGCCTCCACGGCGGGTGCCGTGTTTTTCCCAGGATTAGTCGCCACCTGCTGTTCTCCTTGTTCTTGGTTGGCATGTTGAAACGCAAGCACAGGGAGGCACGCGCCCCTTTGCTGCGGCCAGGTCGAATACGCCTGTCGGAAAATCCTAGCAGCCATGACCCCTGAGCCTAGCGACCAAGACCGGCATCGACATTGTCAGAACCGTCATTTGCGTGGTGCGGGTCTTGCCGTTGCGCTACCAGTTCATGTAGCAGCGTTTTTCGCTTGGCGCCACTTAAATGCCGCGACGTGACCTTCGGCCAACCGGCGAGGCGAAGCGCCGCGAAGGTGTGCGACGAGCAGCAGAATCACGCGAGCGCAAGACGGCGTGACGGGAGAGGAATGGGCGCGCAGCGGTGAGCCCGCTCGCCGAGGCGCGAGGTCGGCGAGGGGATTTCTGGATCAGTGCTTGCGGTTGACCGTCAACGCCGCGCGAATCACGTCTGCGCCGATATCGGCTTCGTAGCGTTGCCAGACCGGCATCATCTTTTCGCGCCAGGCCTGGCGCTGTTCCGGCGTCAGGGTAATCAGCTTGCTGCTGCCGCTGGCGAGGATGCGATCGCGGTCGCGCTGGTTGAGCGCCGCGGCTTCCTTGTTCACCGCCTGGGTCACCTCGAGCACGATGCCTTCGAGTTCCGAGCGCACCGCGAAGGGCATGCTCATCCAGAACTTCGAGCTGGTCACCAGCATGTAGTTGAGCACGCCGTGATTGCTTTCGGTGATGAACGGCTGAACCGTATGCATGTTTTGGCTGGCAATGTTCGACCAGGGGTTCTCGGCGCCCTGCACCTCGCCTTTCTTCAGTGCGCTATAGACCTCGGCGAACGGCAGCACCACCGGCTTGGCCCCCACCGCCTCGAACTGCGCTTCGAGCACCGCCGAGGGCTGGATGCGGAAGGCCAACCCGGCGGCGTCGTCCGGCGTCCGCAGCGCCTGGGTAGCCGAGAGCTGCTTCAGGCCATTGTTCCAGTAGTCCAGGCCATAGATGCCGGAGTCGGCCATGGAGCGCAGCAGCTCGCGGCTCATCTCGCGTTTCTGGAAGCGCTGCACGGCGTCCTGGTCGTCGAACAGGAATGGCAGATCGAAGACTTGCAGCTTGCGGGTGTACTTGCCGAACTTGGACAACGAAGGCGCCAGCATCTGCACCCGACCATCGAGCAGCGCCTGCATTTCATCGGCATCGCCGACCAGTGTCGAGTTCGGATAGACCTCGACCTTGACCTTGCCGGCCAGGCGTTCATGGACCAGTTTCTGGAACAGCAGGGCGCCCTTGCCCTTGGGTGTGTCGTCCGCCACCACGTGCGCGAACTTGATGACGAAGGGCTCGCCTTCGGCTGCGTTAGCCGGAGCAGTCAACCCACACAGCGCCGCGACCAGCACGGCAACACAAGACTTGAACATCTGACCCCCCAACGGGAAAAGCTCGGACCCGGCGCCTTATGAGCACCGTTCGAGTGGTTTATCGATTGCGATTGGTTCGACTCGCGCGACCGCGCGGCGGATAAGGTCGAACAGGAGTAGCCCGCTCATCACGGCGACGGAGCGCCGGCGGCTGGCCTTTATTGGAATGCGGCACGTGAGATACCGCCGCAGGGGCGGTACCGCACGAGGCGGGAAGTCTTCGTCATCAGCGCAGCCGACACAAGCGCGAGAAGTCCAACCAGCTCGCAAAAACGGCACACCGCGTTGATCGGACGAATAGAACTTCACGCGGCGCGCCATTTCTATTGGCAACACACACCACTGACCGATGCCATGAATTCTCACCCGTCATCTGCGCATTCCGTTCCGGTCGACTGCCTGATCGTCGGCGGCGGCCCCGCCGGCCTGACCGCTGCGCTTTATCTTGGCCGCTTCCATCGCAGCTGCCTGGTAGTCGACGCCGGTTGCAGCCGCGCCTCATGGATACCGCGCTCGCGTAACTATCCGGGGTTTCCACCCGGCATCAACGGCAACGACCTGCTGGCCCGGTTGCGCGACCAGGCCAGCGGCTATGGCGCCCGGCTCGAGCAAGGTCGGGTGGAGCAGATCGAGCCACATGCCGAGGGGTTCAGCGTGCGCTATGGCGAGCGAACCTGCATCGCCCGCCGCATCATCCTCGCCACCGGCATCGAGGACACCTTGCCGGACATGCCGGATGTCGAGCAGGCGATCAGCGAGGGCAAGGTACGCTTGTGTGCGATCTGCGACGGCTACGAGGTCGATGGCGATAACGTCGCGGTGTATGGCGAAGCGGAAAACGCCATCGGCCATGCGGTGTTCCTGCGTACCTTCAGCGATCGCGTGACGGTGGTGGTGCACGGCGAGCCGGATGCCTGTGACCAGGCCATCGCGCTGGCCGAGCACTACGGCATCCAGCTCATCGGTGACCGTGTCGAATCGTTGCACCCTTGCGAGACCGGCATCGAGCTGCTGACCTGCAGCGGCGATCGGCACCACTTCGACATCATCTACCCCAACCTCGGCGCACGCTTTCGCTCCGATCTCGCGGTTCAGCTCGGTGTGCCCTGCGACGAGTGTGGCGGCGTGCCGGTAGACGATCACTTGCAGACCTCGGTACGCGGCGTCTATGCGATCGGTGACGTGACCCTTGGCCTGAAGCAGATCAGCGTCGCCATCGGCCAGGCCGCCCAGGCCGCCACCGCGGTGCACAACAGCCTGGAAGCCAAGCCTTGGGGCGGCTCGGCGCGCAATCGCTGACCGCGGGGCCGGCAGGCGCATTCGCACCGACATGCGTGCACGGGTCTAGGCTCTAGAGAAGCCCAACCATTGTGGAGCATCACCATGTCACTCAGCGTTTTCGACCTGTTCAAGATCGGCATCGGGCCGTCCAGTTCGCACACGGTGGGGCCGATGCGCGCAGCACTGCGATTTGCCGAGGGCCTGCGCGATGACGAGCTGCTCGCGACTACCGAGCGCGTCAGAGTCGAGCTCTATGGTTCGCTCGGGGCGACCGGCAAGGGCCACGGCAGCGACAAGGCAGTGATCCTCGGACTCGAAGGCGAGCTGCCGGAGGAAGTCGATACCAGCAGCATTCCCCAGCGCATGGCCGCGATTCGCGCCTCGCACGAACTGCGTCTGCTGGGCGAAAAGCTCATCCGATTCGAAGTCAGCAACGACCTGCAGTTCATCCGCAAACCGCTGGCGTACCACCCCAACGGCATGATCCTGCGTGCCTTCGACGCTGCCGGCTTGCAACTGCGCAGCCGTGAGTACTATTCGGTAGGCGGTGGTTTCGTCGTCGACGAGCAGGCCGCCGGCAGTGATCGCATCGTCGAGGATCGCACGCCCCTGCCCTACCCGTTCCGCAGCGCCAGCGAACTGCTGACCCTGTGCAGCGAGCATGGACTGTCAATCAGCGAACTGATGCTGGCCAACGAGGCGGTATGGCGCCCTGACGCCGAGACCCGCGCCGGCCTGCTGAAGATCTGGCAAGTGATGCAGGAGTGCGTCAAGGCCGGTTGCCGCACCGAAGGCGTAATGCCCGGTGGGCTCAAAGTGCAACGACGCGCGGCGGGGCTGTACCGTCAGCTCAGCGAGCACCCCGAAGCCAGCCTGCGCGACTCGCTCAGCGTCCTCGACTGGGTCGACCTGTATGCCTTGGCGGTCAACGAGGAGAATGCCGCCGGTGGTCGCGTGGTCACGGCACCGACCAATGGCGCGGCGGGCATCATCCCCGCGCTGCTTCATTACTACGTTCGCTTCATCCGCGGCGCCAACGAAGACGGCGTCGTGCGCTTTCTGCTCACGGCCGCGGCGATTGGCATCCTCTACAAAGAGAACGCTTCGATCTCCGGCGCCGAGGTCGGGTGCCAAGGCGAGGTTGGCGTGGCGTGCTCGATGGGCGCGGGTGCGCTCTGCGAGGTGCTGGGCGGCACCCCACAACAGGTCGAGAATGCCGCGGAGATCGGCATGGAACACAACCTGGGACTGACCTGCGACCCGGTTGGCGGACTGGTACAGGTGCCCTGCATCGAGCGTAATGCGATGGGCGCGGTCAAAGCGATCAACGCGGCACGAATGGCGCTGCGGGGCGACGGCAGCCACTTCATTTCGCTGGACAAGGTGATCCGCACCATGCGCCAGACCGGCGCCGACATGAAGAGTAAATACAAGGAAACGGCGCGCGGCGGGCTGGCGGTCAACATCATCGAGTGTTGAACATCCCGAGCACGACGACCCGCCATTGTTGCTTTACGCAGTAATTGCCACGGCGAAGCTTTATCATCCGTGCGCCGGTGCCACGGCTCGACGGTTGAAAGGCCTCGCCTGGGCTGCTGCCTGCCGTCCTGATCAGCAGGAACGTCCTAGAACAACGAGGAATCGATGAGCAACAGCGCCGAGCCGTCCACGCCCAAGAACCTGCCACTGACCCGCAGCACGCTGCAATTTCCCGTGGTCGGCATCGGTGCCTCGGCGGGCGGCATCCAGGCGCTGCGGACCCTGTTCGAGCACATGCCGAGCGACTGCGGCATGGCGTTCGTGGTGATCATGCATTTGTCGCCCACGCATGAAAGCAAGGTCGACAGGATCATCCAGGCCGTCACCCGCATGCCGGTGCAGCAGGTCACCGAGTCTGTTCCCATCGAGCGCAACCACGTCTATGTGATTCCGCCGGCGATGGACCTGTCGATGAACGACGGCTTCCTGCGCCTGCAGCCGCCCGAACGCGAGCGTGGCGCCCACGTGGCGATCGACCTGTTCTTCCGGACCTTGGCCGACGTTCACCATACCCACGCCATCGGCATCGTGCTGTCGGGCAGTGGCGCCGATGGTTCGGTCGGGCTGTCGCGCATCAAGGAACAAGGCGGCGTGACCCTGGCGCAGAGCCCGGAGGACGCCGAGCACGACTCGATGCCGCTCAGCGCCATCGAAACCGGCATGGTCGATATCGTGCTACCGGTCGCGCAAATGCCGCGTCGCCTGGTGGCGCTGGGACGCAACCTGGAAGCGCTGCTGGCTCGGCGCGAGCCCCTACCGCCGCCCGGACAAACCGAGCAGGACGATACGGATCAGACCCGAGCGGACGACGAGCAGGCTCACATCCCGTCCAAATCCAACGAGCGGGCATTGCGCGAAATACTCGCGGCGCTGCGCAGCCGCACCGGCCACGATTTCCGTCACTACAAGCAGGCCACCGTGCTGCGCCGCATCGAGCGGCGCATGCAGGTCAATGCGCTCCGCGACATGCCCAGCTACGTCAAGCATCTGCAGGCACACCCCGAAGAAACACCGGAACTGCTGGCGGACATGCTGATCGGCGTGACCAATTTCTTCCGCGACCGGGAAGCGTTCGAAGCGCTGGAGTGCCACGTCATCCCGGCGCTGTTCGAACAGAAGGCCGAGGCGCAGGACAAGTCGCTGCGGGTCTGGTCCGCCGCTTGTTCGACAGGCGAGGAAGCCTATTCGCTGGCCATGCTGCTGGTCGATCATGCCCGCCTGTGCGATCCCTCCGCCGAGCCGAATCTGCAGCTGTTTGCCACCGATATCGACGATCGCGCCCTGGAAACCGCTCGTGCCGGCCTGTATCCCGAGGCGATCGTCACCGACGTCCCGCCGGGTCGTCTGCGCCAGCATTTCGTCAGGGAGCAGAACCACTTCCGCCTGCACAAGGAGCTGCGCGAACGTATTCTCTTCGCGCGCCACGACATCCTGCGCGACCCGCCGTTTTCCCGGCTCGACCTGATTTCCTGCCGCAACCTGATGATCTACCTCGACCGGGATATCCAGATCGAAGTGCTGCGCATGTTCCACTTCGCGCTCAAAACCGGCGGCTACCTGTTCCTCGGCAGCTCGGAAACCGCCGACGCGTGCAGCCAGCTGTTCGAACCGGTGGACAAGAAGAACCGCATCTACCGCGCCAAGAGCGTGGGCTCTGGCCTGCGTCGTACGCCCCCTGGTCCCTTCCAGACGCTGACGGCCGGCGGTGCGCTGAGCCGCGCGCCGCTCGGCCAACCGCCCAGGCGTAACCGGAAGTTCTCCTTCGCCGAGGTGCATCAGCGTGCGCTCGAGCAGTACGCCCCGCCCAGCGTGATCGTCAATCACGAAGCGGAAATCGTGCACATGTCCGACAAAGCCGGAAATTTCCTGCGCTATGTCGGTGGCGAGCCCTCCCTCAACCTGACCGCCCTGGTCCATCCGCAGTTGCGACTCGAGTTGCGCACCGCCCTGTACCAGGCGGCCCACACTGGCAAGAGCGTCGAAGCCCGACGGGTCCGCCTGGAGCGTGACGGTCGCAGCGCCTACGTGAACATGGTGGTCCGACCGTTCCGTGATAACGAAGCCGGCAGTGAATTCATCCTGGTGATTTTCGATGAAGTCGAAGACTGCATGGAAAGCAGCGCGCTGGACCACGCCAAAACCAAGGACAGCGTGCTTACCCAGCTGGAAGCCGAGCTGCAGCAGGCCAAGGAGCGGCTACAGGTCACGATGGAGCACTCGGAGACCTCGACCGAGGAACTACGCGCCTCGAACGAGGAGTTGCAGGCGATCAACGAAGAGCTGCGCTCGGCCACCGAGGAGCTGGAAACCAGCAAGGAAGAACTGCAGTCGATCAACGAAGAGCTCACCACGGTCAACTTCGAGCTCAAGACCAAGGTCGACGAGACCAGCAAGATTAATGACGATCTGCAGAACCTGATCGCCTCGACCGACATCGCCACCCTGTTCGTCGATCGGAACATGCGGATCAAATGGTTCACGCCGCGCGCGCAGGACATCTTCAACGTGATCGGCAACGACGCCGGGCGCGCGCTGTCGGACATCACCCACCGCCTCGACTACCCGCAGCTGCACAAGGACGCCACCTTGGCGTTCGAGGCGCTCAACCTGGTCGAGCGCGAGATCAGCAACCTCGACGGCGACCGCTGGTACCTGGCGCGCTTCCTGCCTTATCGCACCCTGGACGACCGCATCCAGGGGGCCGTGCTGACCTTCATCGACATCACCGCCCGTCGTCGGGCCGAAGAGCAGGTGCGTGCCGGCCAAGCCCATATGAAGCAGTTGGCCCAGAGCACCAAGGGCTACGCCATCATCACGCTGGATTGCGACGGCTTCATCACCACCTGGAACCGCGGCGCCGAGTACATTTTCGGTTATGCCGAAAACGAAGCGATTGGCCAGGACATTCGCATGATCTACACCGAAGCGGACCGCCAGCTCGGGGTACCGGAAGCCGAACGCAAACGCGCCCTGGACCAGGGCCAGGCCGCCGACGAACGCTGGCATGTGCGCCGCGACGGCACGCAGTGCTTCTTCAGCGGCCTGGTCAACCCGCTGGTGGACAATAACGGCCGGATCACCGGGTTCGCCAAGATCGCTCGGGACATCACCGAGGACCGTCAGCGGAGCAACGATCAGCAGAGCGAGCTGGAGAGCATCCAGGCGGCCAACCAGCAGAAGGATCAGTTCTTCGCCGTGCTCTCGCACGAGCTCAAGCATCCGCTGAACCTGATCCAGCTGAACACCGACCTGATCGCCCGTTCGCAGTCCGCCAAGAACACGCCGAGCCTGCACAAGGCCACCCAGGCGATCCAGAACGCGGTGCGCAGCCAGTCACGGATCATCGACGACCTGATGGACGTGTCGCGGATCCGGACCGGCAAGCTCAAGCTCAACTTCGTCACGCTCAATTACCAGGACGTCCTCAAAGGCATCGAAGCGGTGTTCGGCCCGCTGGCCCAGACCGAGGGCGTGACCTTCGACACCTACAAGCCGGACTTGCCGGTCTTTGTCCACGCCGACCCGACGCGGCTGGAACAGATCATCTGGAACCTGCTGAACAACGCGTGGAAGTTCACCAAAGGTGGCGAGCGCATCTGTATGCAGCTCGAGCGCGACGGCGACCAGGCACGCCTGGACGTGATCGACACCGGGGAAGGAATCTCCGCGGACTTCCTGCCCAAGGTGTTCGACATGTTCGGCCAGGCCGAGATGCAGCATGCCCAGCGCTCCAAGCACGGTCTGGGTATCGGTCTGGCGCTGGTCAAGCAGTTGGTCGAAGCCCACGGCGGGCGCATCGAAGCCTTCTCTGAGGGGCTCAGCCGTGGCGCGCGGTTCAGTGTCTGGCTACCGATGCATCTGCAGACCGAAATGGAGCTCAACGAGAGCGCCAGGGCCAGTGACGTGGGCGGCCTGGCGGGCATCCGCATCCTGCTGGTCGATGACTCGCCGGAGATTCTCGACACCCTGTGCGAACTACTCGAGAGCGAGGGCGCCACGGTGACCATCGCCGACAGCGGCACCCGGGGTATCGAACTCGCCGAACAGATGCGCTTCGACGTCATCGTCTCCGACGTCGGCATGCCGGACGTCGACGGGCACGCGATGATGAGCGAGATACGCCGCGGCACCACCAACACCGACACGCCCAGCATCGCCCTGACCGGCTACGGCACCTTGCGCGATGTAGAGAAGGCCAAGAACGCCGGCTTCACCCTGCATCTGCGCAAGCCCATCGACCTGCAGGCACTGATCGACGCCGTGTTACAAGCCGTGTCCTGAGTGTTCTCAGCAGACCAGGCCGCCATTCGCCGCGAGGTCGCGGCTCCCACACAAACCCCAGCACCGGCACGCCGCCCCCTGTGGGAGCGCCGACCCCGGCGCGAAGCGGTTATTCCGAACCAACACTTCTGGCCGCCGCCATCCGCAGCTCGCAACCCCAATTCGCCGCGAGGTCGCGGCTCCCACACAGCCCCCAGCAATCGCACGCTCCCCCTGTGGGAGCGCCGACCCCGGCGCGAAGCGGTTATTCCGAACTGACACTTCTGGCCGCCGCCATCCGCAGCTCGCAACCCCAATTCGCCGCGAGGTCGCGGCTCTCACACAGCCCCCAGCAATCGCACGCTCCCCCTGTGGGAGCACCGACCCCGGCGCGAAGCTTTCCGCGCCGCGCACTGCTCACGCGTCCCGGCCGATTCCGTACTCCCGCAGCTTATTGGCCACGGTGGTATGGGACACGCCGAGTCGCTTGCCCAGCAGGCGGCTGCTGGGATGGCGTTGATAGAGTTCCTGGAGCACCGCTTTTTCGAAGCGGCCAACGATCTCGTCGAGGTCGCCCTCCAGCGAAAAATCACCCAGCGGCCGCGGCGTGCCGTAGTCCGGCAAGCGCACGTGCTCGGGCTTGATCAGCTTGCCATCGCACAGCGAGACCGCCTGAAACAGCGTGTTTTCCAACTGCCGCACGTTGCCCGGCCAGTGGTAGCCCGCCAGCCGCTCCAGCGCCTGCTCGGACAGGCTCGGCAGCGGGCAACCGATCTGACGGCTGGCCTGGTCGACGAAATGCAGCGCCAGCGGCTCCAACCCGTCCAGGCATTCGCGCAAGGGTGGGATGTGCAACGACAGCACATTGAGGCGGTGATACAGGTCCTGGCGAAACTCGCCCTTGGCGCAGAGTTCCGACAGGTCCAGCTGCGTGGCGCAGATCACCCGCACATCGAGGTACACCTCCTCGTCACTGCCGACCCGGCGGAAGCAGCCGTCCTGCAGGAAGCGCACGAGCTTGGCCTGCAAGCGGGTGCTCATCTCGCCGACCCCATCGAGAAACAGGGTGCCACCGGTGGTCAGCTCCAGGAGACCGAGCTTGCCTTCCGGGCGTGCCCCTTCAAAGGCACCAGGGCCGTAGCCGAACAGCTCGGTCTCGGCCATGGATTCCGGTAGCCCAGCGCAATTGAGCGCCATGAACGGCGATTGCCCACGCGGACTGGACAGATGACAGGCGCGCGCCAGCAGCTCCTTGCCGGTGCCGGTTTCGCCCTCGATCAGCAGCGGCGCATCCAGCGGCGCCATGCGCCGCGCTTCGCGGACCACGGCGGCCATCACTTTGGAGCTCTGGAAAATACTGTCGAAGCCGCGCAGCTCCTGCTTGCGCACGTTGTAGATGCGCTCACCGACGCGATCGGCACGGTGCAGTGTGAGCACGGCACCGGCCAGGGCCTCGCTGTCATCATGTTCCGATTGCAATGGGGCGATGTCGGCGAGGAATACATCGCCCTTGATGGTGACGCGCAGGCCATTGATGCGCGCCTTGTTCGCTCGCACCAGCTCCGGCAGGTCGAAATCCTCGGCGTAGCGCGACAGGCTCATCCCGGGCACCTCGTCCACCCGAACCCCGAGCAGCTGCGCCGCAGCGCGGTTGGCCGCCACGATGGCGCCGGCCATGTCGATGGACAGCACCGGAAACTCCAGCGCGCCGAGCAGCGCATTGAGCTCCAGCGAATGCCGCTCGCTGGGCATCAGGCCGACCTTGCGTACCTCGAAGACGCCTTGCAGCGCCTCAATCTTCGGCCGCAGCGCCTGCAGCTGCAGGTTCATCAGGTTCGGGCAATGCAGGTAGACCGCGTTGCCGTGCTCGCCGCCCACTTCGCCGCGGGCGACGTTGATGCCGTAGTCGACCAGCAGCTCGAGCATGTCACGGAGGATGCCAACGCGGTTCTGGCAGAGAATCTTGATACGCATGCAAGGTGCCTTCAGGCCATTCGTTAGGGTGGAGCCACGTCGCGGAGCCGATTTTTTGCCGTTCGACGTTGATTATCGTCAAGATTATTTGACAGCCACATCTCCAAGCAAGGCGAATATCTCGCAAAGCGACGCTACCGTAATGGATTCGTTACAACTCGGCCGCGCCATCGGCGTTTGCGCAGGCCCCAGGCGCTAGCCAGCGCGTGCTGCGCGCGTTCAGATGAGGCATCCCATAACAACAAAGACTCAGGCGGCCGCCCCGCTCAGGAGGTCAGATGAAAACCACTCAGTACGTTGCCCGCGAGCCGGATGCGCAAGGTCACATCCACTACACGGACGCAGAACATGCGGTCTGGCAGACCTTGATCGCACGTCAGCTGAAGCTGCTCGACGGCCGTGCCTGCCAGGAATACCTGGATGGCATCGAACAACTCGACCTGCCCTACGACCGCATCCCCCAGCTGGACGAGATCAACCGCGTGCTGCAAGCAACCACGGGCTGGCAAGTCGCCCGGGTGCCTGCGCTGATTCCGTTTCAGACCTTTTTCGAACTGCTGGCCAGCAAGCGCTTTCCGGTCGCTACTTTTATCCGTACGCCGCAAGAGCTGGATTACCTGCAGGAACCCGACATCTTCCACGAGATCTTCGGCCACTGCCCGCTGCTGACCAACCCCTGGTTTGCCGAATTCACCCACACCTACGGCCAGCTCGGCCTCAAGGCGACCAAGGAAGAACGCGTCTACCTGGCGCGGCTGTATTGGATGACCATCGAGTTCGGCCTGGTGGAAACCTCCGCCGGACGGCGCATCTACGGTGGCGGCATCCTCTCCTCGCCCAAGGAAACGCTCTACAGCCTGTCCGACGAGCCCGAGCACCAGGCATTCGACGTGGTGGAGGCGATGCGCACGCCCTATCGCATCGACATCCTGCAGCCGGTGTACTTCGTCCTGCCGGAGCTCAAGCGGCTGTTCGACGTGGCCCATGAAGACATCATGGCCCACGTCCGCACCGCCATGCAGCTGGGCCTACACCAGCCGAAGTTCCCGCCGAAAGCCGCGTAGGGTGGAAAACGGCGAAGCCTTTTCCACGCGTCCGTTTCGGCCGCCAACTTGACGGGAAGAACGCGCCGAAGGCTCAACCACCGACCACGACGAGGCCTCTTTACAACGTGGCGGACCAGGCCTCACGCGTGGACAAGCCTGCGGCGTTGTCCACCCTACGCTGCTTAACTCTTATGACCCTAACCACAAGGACCAGACCATGACCGCCCTGACCCAAGCCCACTGCGAAGCCTGCCGCGCCGACGCACCCAAGGTGTCCGATGACGAACTGGCCGAGCTGATCCGGCAGATTCCGGACTGGAACATCGAAACCCGTGACGGCCACATGGAGCTGGAAAAGGTTTTCCTGTTCAAGAACTTCAAACATGCCCTGGCCTTTACCAATGCCGTCGGCGAGATCGCCGAAGCCGAAGGTCATCACCCCGGCCTGCTCACCGAGTGGGGCAAGGTCACCGTGACCTGGTGGAGCCACTCGATCAAAGGGCTGCACCGCAACGACTTCATCATGGCTGCGCGTACCGACGAGGTGGCCAAGACTGCCGAGGGCCGCAAGTGAAGCATTTCGCACAGGTGGAACGCGTCCCGGGCGACCCGATCCTCGGGCTGCTGGACGCCTATCGCGCTGACCCGAACCCGGCCAAGCTGGACCTGGGGGTCGGCGTCTACAAGGACGCCCTGGGCCTGACGCCGATCCCCAAGGCGGTGAAGCAGGCCGAGCGGCGGCTGATTGACAGCGAACAGACCAAGAGCTACATCGGCGGCCATGGTGATCCGCTGTTCGGTGAGCAGCTGTTGAAATTGGTGCTTGGCGAAAGCTCGCCCGCACTGGTTGGCAACCGCGCCGGCTGCACCCAGACACCCGGTGGCACCGGCGCGCTGCGGTTGGTAGGCGACTTCATCGCCAAATGCCTGCCCGGTCGCAGCCTCTGGCTCAGCGACCCGACCTGGCCGATCCACGAAACCCTGTTCGCCGCGGCGCGCCTGAAGGTCGAGCATTACCCTTACGTCGATGCGCAGAACCGGCTGGATGTGCCGGCGATGCTTGCCACGCTGGAGCAGATTCCCAGCGGCGACGTGGTGTTGCTGCACGCCTGCTGCCACAACCCCACCGGCTACGACCTGAGCCGGGATGACTGGCGGCAGGTGCTGGACATCGTGCGCCGCCGCGAGCTGCTGCCGCTGTTCGATTTCGCCTACCAGGGCTTCGGCGACGGGTTGGACGAAGACGCCTGGGCGGTGCGCCTGTTCGTCGAAGCCTTGCCCGAGGTGCTGATTACCAGCTCCTGCTCGAAGAACTTCGGCCTGTACCGCGAGCGGACCGGTGCGCTGATCGTCGTCGCCGCCGATGGGGAGTCGCTGGTCGACGTGCGCAGCCAGTTCGCCTCGGTGGCGCGCAACCTCTGGTCGACACCGCCCTCGCATGGTGCTGCGGTGGTCGCGACGATTCTGGCCAACCCCGAGCTGCGCCAGCTCTGGCAGCGGGAAGTCGCCGCCAAGCGCGAGCGCATCGCCGGTTTGCGCAAGGGGCTGGTGGAAGCCCTCGCTCCGCACGGTCTGGCTGAACGCTTCGCTCATATAGCGCAGCAGCGCGGGATGTTTTCCTACACCGGTCTCACCGCCGAGCAGGTGCTGAGACTGCGCCGTGAGGATTCGGTGTATCTGGTCGAAAGCGGTAGGGCCAACATTGCCGGGCTGGATGCGGCGCGGCTCGATCAACTGGCGGCCGCCATCGCCCGCGTGACGAGCTGATCATCCTCAACCCGCTAGAAACCCAAAGGCCGGCCGCTGTGGCCGGCCTTTGCGTATAGCGTCCACCGGAAGCGAACGGCATCAATTCGTGCCTAAAGAGCTTCGGCCCGAGGGCGGGCCTCCCACAAACGCAGTGCATTCGAGCATCGAGGTTGCGGTGGCGCGAGCCGCGGCGACGGCATCAGCTCAGTGCCAAAAGCTCCAGTGCGGGGGCGGGGGCCTCCACAAACGCAGCGCCTTCGAGCACCGAGGTTGGGGTGACGCGCCCTGCGGCGAACGGCATCAGCTCGGTGCCCGGACGCTTCGCTGAGGGCGCCCCCATGGCAGCATCACGCTTTTACGCCAGGCATGACGGAACCCATGGGCGACTCCTGTGTCGTAGCATTTAGCCATCACGCGCAAATGCTTTCTCGCCTACCATTACGCTTGTTGTCCGGTGTGGTTGCGGGTCCGGTGACGAACGGACTCTAGCGCCAGCCGGGACAGCCGCTATCTTTCAGCAACAGGTTTCGAACGAGCGCGCCAATGACCCATAGCAACACCGACGGTAACCCTGCTCCGCACCAGTACGCCTGCCATTCGGCCAGTGAGCACGGCGCCTGTCCCAGCTGCGCCAGTGGCGAGCGCCTCGGCTTTCGCTTCAGCTACGCCTATCAACCGATCGTGGATATCGCCAACCGCGAAATCTTTGCCCATGAGGCCCTGGTACGCGGTGTAAACGGCGAACCCGCCCCCAGCGTGCTGGCGCAGGTAACCGAAGACAATCGCTTCCGCTTCGATCAGGCATGCCGGGTCAAGGCCATCAAGACCGCCGCCAAGCTCGAGATGCAGAGCAAGTTGTCGATCAACTTCATGCCCAACGCCATCTACCGTCCGGAGCTGTGTATCCGCTCGACGCTGGAAGCTGCGCATGCCCACGGCTTCCCGGTCGAACAGATCATCTTCGAAACCGTTGAAGGCGAGCGCATCAGCGATGCGAAATGGCTGACCGAAGTGTTCCGCGAATACCAGCGCATCGGCTTTCTCACCGCCATCGACGATTTTGGTGCCGGTTTCGCCGGGCTCAACCTGCTCGCCGACTTCCAGCCGGATCTCATCAAATTGGACATGGACCTGATTCGCGGCATTGATCAAAGCCACGCGCGCCAAGCCATTGTCCGCGGCACGGTGGGTATGTGCGCGGAGCTGGGCATTCAGGTGATTGCCGAGGGCGTCGAAACGCCGGATGAATGCAAGGCCTTGCGCGACCTGGGCATCAGCCTGATGCAGGGTTATCTGTTCAGCAAACCGCTGTTCGAAACCTGCAGCCACGCCGGTTCCCTGGCATGGCCGAACGAGCCGGCGAGCTGAGCGAGGCTCAGCCGGTTTTCAGCAGTTTGAGCAGCTCGCGCGCGGCCTCTTCTGAGGACGCCGGGTTCTGGCCTGTGACCAGCAGGCCATCGACCTGCACATAGGACGCCCAGTCCGGCCCCTTGCTGTAGTCGCCTCCGATCTCCTTGAGCTTGTCTTCCAGCAGGAAGGGCACCACCTCGGTGAGCTGCACGCCCTCCTCCTCGGTGTTGGTAAACCCGGTGACGCGTTTGCCTTTGACCAGATACTCGCCGTCCACGCCGCGCACCTGTACCAACGCAGCCGGCGCGTGGCATACCGCCGCTACCGGCTTGCGCGCCTGGATGAAAGCTTCGATCAGGGCTATGGACGTCGCGTTACCGGTCAGGTCCCACAGCGGGCCATGGCCGCCGGGGTAGAACACCGCATCGAAGTCCGCCGCCGATACCCCATCCAGCTTGCGGGTATTGGCCAGCAGGGCCTGGGACTCGGCATCGTTCTTGAAGCGTTTGGTCATCTCGGTCTGGGCATCCGGCGCATCGCTTTTCGGATCCAGCGGCGGCTGCCCACCCTTGGGCGAAGCCAGGACGATCTCGGCGCCGGCATCCTTGAACACGTAGTAAGGCGCGGCGAACTCTTCGAGCCAGAAGCCGGTGGGTTTGCCGGTGTCACCCAGCTTCTCGTGGGAGGTGAGCACGATGAGGATTTTCATGAAGGTCTCCTGTGGTCGGGTGGCCCGGGATTGGCGGGGCCTTGGTTTATCTGGACCATGGGAGGGGGGAATCGGTCAATTGGCATTGGCGGCGGTCAAAGCCGTGGAGCCGGTTGCCACGCTTGATGCCCAGGCGATTACTAAGTGGCCCCCATTCGATCCGCGCTCCCGGGGGCCGGCGTCTTCGAAATTTGATGGCCGAGCCATTTTTCGAGTGGAGTTGAGCATTGGTTTCGCCCTGCTGGGCGAGTCACTTTTTCTTGAGTGGCCAAGAAAAAGTAACCAAAAAGAAGGCCACCCCTGCATCCGGGTTTTGCTTCGCAAAACTTCCCTCCCTCCGGCGCTGCTCCGGGGGTCGTCGCGAAGGGCCATCCCTGGCCCATCGCTCCTCGCTCGGCATCCATGCCTCGCGTCCCCCTGCGCAGCACCTACGCTCGGCCTCCTGAAGGGGACTCGGGACCGAGTCGTCTGGACGTTCTTGAACAGATTCGTAGGGTGGAAAACTGCGAAGCATTTTCCACCGCAATCGAGGCCGCGATTGGTCTCGAACTCCGCGCAAGAAACTCGGTGGGTAAGCTTCGCGTTACCCACCCTACAGAGGGCCTCTGCAAGCGCGTCATTGCACGGCCCATCAGACACCACCGAATCGCCCCTTTCAGGAGGCCGAGCGCAGGTGGCGTGGAAGGGGTTGAGCGGCATGGATGCCGCGAGAGCCGCGAAGGGCCAGGGATGGCCCTTCGCGGCGGGCCCCTGGAACGTCACCGGAACGAGGGAACCCCGGCGCAGCCGGGGCCGGATGCAGGGGCAAGCGTTTTTGCTTACTTTTTTTGGGGCCGGCCATCCGGCGTCTGGAAAAAGTGACTCGCCCAGCAGGGCGAAACCAATGCCTATAACAACCCGACCAATCGGCTAACCACGCGGGCCCGCAGCACAAAAATTCGCACCAGGGACTCAGCGTCCCCAACGCTTACGGCAATGCAAACTCGTCAAAAATAAAAAAGGGCGCCGAAGCGCCCTTCTTTCATCAACCCCGGATCAGATCCGAAAACTCCCCACCAACTGCTTCAACCGCGCCGCCTGCTGCTCCAGATCGCCACACGCCCGCAACGTGGACTGCAGGTTCTCGACGCCCTCCTGGTTCAGCGTGTTGATCTCGATGATGTCCATATTCAGCGACTCGATCACCGAGGTCTGCTCCTCGGTAGCGGTGGCCACCGACTGGTTCATCGCGTCGATCTCGCCGATGCTCAGGGTCACGCTGCCCAGACGTTCACCGGCCTGGTTGGCGATGCCCACGCTGGCCTCGCTTTGGCGCTGGCTCTCGGTCATGGTGCTCACCGAGTCACGAGCACCGACCTGCAGCTTCTCGATCATGCCGTGAATTTCCTGCGCCGAGGTCTGGGTGCGATGCGCCAGGCTACGCACTTCGTCCGCCACCACGGCAAACCCACGCCCGGCTTCGCCGGCACGGGCCGCTTCGATGGCGGCGTTGAGCGCCAGCAGGTTGGTCTGCTCGGAGATGCCCTTGATCACGTCGAGGATCTGGCCGATGCCGACGGTCTGGTTGTTCAGCGCCTCGATCTGCTGGCAGGACGCACTGATGTTGCTCGACAGCTGCTTCATCGCCTGGATGTTCTGCTCGACCACCTTGCGCCCGTCTTCGGCCTGATGGCTGGCACCGCTGGCTTGCTGCGAGGCATCGGCCGCGTTGCGGGCGATTTCCTGGGCAGCGGCGCCGAGCTGGTTGATCGCTGCCGCGACGCTGTTGGTGCGGCTGGCTTGCTCGTCGGAGTTGAGCATCGACGAGTTGGAAGCCGCCACCACGCGCTGCGCCACTTCGTTGACCTGCTGGGTCGCCGAAGACACCTCGCGGATCGAGCCGTGGATACGCTCGACGAAGCGGTTGAAGGCCTTCGCCAGCTCGCCGAACTCGTCCTGCGATTGCACGGACAGGCGGCGCGTCAGGTCGCCCTCGCCTTCGGCGATGTTGGCCATGGCGCGGCCCATGTCGGTCAGCGGACGCATCAGCACACGGATCAGCATGCCCAACAGCACCATGATGAACACCACGGCGATCACCGCAGCCACCAGGGCCGAGGTGCGGAAGCTGGACAGCGCGGCGTAGGCCTTTTCCTTGTCAACTGAGATACCGACGTACCAGGTCACCGACGGCAGGCCGGCAACCGGGCTGAAGCTGAGGATGCGTTGCTGGCCGTCGAGCTCGGCCTCGGTGAAGCCACTGGTCAACGCTGGGGTGTTCTTCGGATAGAGCTCGGCGAGGGTTTTCATCACCTTGTTCTGATCCGGATGGACCAGCACCTTGCCGTCGCCGCTGACAAGAAAGGCATAGCCCATGCCGTCGAAGTTCAGCGCATTGATGATGTCCACCAGCACCTTGAGGCTGAGGTCGCCACCGACCACGCCCAGGTTCTGGCTGCCGGCCTTGGCCGGGGTCGCGGCGGTGATGATCAGCTCGTTGGTGGCCGCATCCTGATAGGGCTCGGTCAGCGTGGTCTTGCCCGCATTAATCGCGTCCTTGTACCAGGGGCGCTGACGCGGATCGTAACCAGCCGGCAGTTCGAAGCGTGGATAGACGATGAACTCGCCATCGTTACGACCCAGGTAGGTAAAGGCGAAGGTCGAGCTGAGCGCCGGCTGCTTGACCAAGGCTTCGACCGCCTCGCCGGAGCTGTCACGCGCGATGGTCTGCGCGGTGTTTTCCAGCAACACGAGGCGGCCGGACAACCAGTTCTGAATGTTATGCGCCGTGACTTTACCCATCTCGTCCAGGTAGCTCTCGAGCTTGGCCTGGATGGCATTGCGCTGCAGGTAATCGTTGTAGAGCGTGAATAGGGCGAAGGTCGCGATCACTACGAGTGACGCGGCCAGCAGGATCTTATGGCTGAACTTGAGACGGCTAGGCATGGGCGTGTCCGTATTGATCTGGGTCAAATCGAAGATCCTTTTCCTGGCTGAACGTCCTTGTGCTGATCGCTGTATCGGCCTGCCGCGATAGACCTTGAGATAGCCACCGGTCGGCCGAACAAAATGTATTCGCGGGAAAAGAGCCGGCTGCGGCCTGCGCATATAAAAACGGCACTCCATTGCTGGAATGCCGTTCTGTCAGTTACTGCCGGTGGGGCGTTGTCGCTCAGGCGCTGCGGCCCACCAGTGCCGGCCAGACCCGCGGCCGCAAGCCCTCGCCGAGGATGGTCAGCGCGCCGATGGCGCCGGCGATCCAGTACCAGCGCACCAGTGGGTCGAAGCCCAGCCAGCCAAGGGCGTGCAGGAAGACCATGGTGATCAGCACCGGGCAGACGTAGCGCACCATGAACAGCCACAGCGCATAGCCCAGCGGTGGCAGACCCAGCTCATCGCGCATGATGTCGCTGCGCAGCACGTAGCCGGCGAACACGACGATGAAGATCCCGCCCAGCGGCATCATCCAACGCGAGGTCAGGTAATCCAGCCAGTCGAAGAAGTTCTTGCCCAGCGGCGTCCAGCCGGCCATCAGGTTGAACGAGAGCATCGCCAGCAGGCTGATCACCAGCAGTACCGCACCGGCGCCGATAGCTGCCTTGAGACGGCTGATGCCGTGCTTTTCGTTCAGATAGGCCACGGTCGCCTCGATCATCGAGATGGCCGAGGTCAACGCGGCGATCGACACCATGGCGAAGAACAGCACACCGAACAGCGTGCCGAACGGCATCTGCTGGAAGGCCAGCGGCAGGCTCATGAAGATCAGGCCCGGGCCGGCGGTCGGGTCCATGCCGTTGGCGAAGATGATCGGGAAGATCGCCAGGCCCGCCAGCAGCGCCACCGCGGTGTCGGCAATGGCGACCATGAAGGTGGTGCGGGTGATGGACTGCCCGTCCGGGATGTAGGAGCCGTAGGTGAGAATCGCACCGGAGGCCAGGCTGAGGGTGAAGAAGGCATGGCCGAGCGCGGCCAGCAAGGCTTCACCGGTGAGCTTGGAGGTGTCGAAGCTGAACAGGAAGGCGAAGCCCTCGTCGAAGCCGCCACTGGTGAAGGCGTAACCGACCAGGATCAGCAGCATCACCGCCAGCCCTGGCATCATCCAGCGCACCGCACTTTCGATGCCCTGCTGCACGCCCTTGGCGACGATCCACAGGGTCAGCAACGCCACCAGCACGCTCCAGCCGCCGAGCTGCCAGGGATTGGCGTTGTGCGCCTCGAACACCTGGGCCAGGCTGTCCACGGAACTGGCCGCGAGCGAGCCGTCGAGCATCTTGACCGTGTAGGCGAAGGCCCAACCGGCCACCACCACGTAGAAGCAGAGGATCAGGAAGCCAGCCGCCATGGCCATGGCGCCGACGCCCTTCCACAGCGGACTGCTGCCGTTCTCGCGCACGGCGCGGCCGATGGCATCGATGGGGCTGCCACGCCCGCGGCGGCCGATGGCGATCTCGGTCATCATCACCGGAATGCCGATGGCCAGGATGCACGCCAAATACATCAGCACGAAGGCACCACCGCCATACTGCCCGGTGATGTAGGGAAATTTCCAGATATTGCCAAGGCCGACGGCCGAACCGGTCGCGGCGAGGATAAAGCCCCAGCGGGAAAGCCAGAGGTTCTTGGGTGTTTCACGGGTCATGCGTCACCTGTTTGTTGTTATCTGTGACGGAAATCGAACCCATCGCGCTCGTGACGCGACGGAGTGGCAAGGCGGATCAACCTTTATTGAGCGTCGGGCTGCACCTCCGGAGCTGCTTTGGCAAAAGCGTCGAGGGTTTCGCACTGCTCGGTCATCTGCAAAATGCGTGGGTACGCACTGAGGTCACAGGAAAAACGGCGCGCATTGTATACCTGCGGGATCAGGCATGCCTCTAGATACCCCGGCCGTCTGCCGAGTGACAGCTTGCCGTCGAACGCGGCCAGCCCCTGCTCGACACCGGTCAGCCCGGTGGCAATCCAGTGCTGTATCCATTGCTGCTTGGCCTCGTCCTCGACGCCCAGCGGGCCGCTGAGGTACTGCAGGACCCGCAGGTTATTCAGCGGATGGAGATCGCAGGCGATGTGCATCGCCAGTGATCGCACCCGTGCCCGGTCGGCCGGATCGTCCGGCAGCAGCGCTGGCAGCGGGAAGACTTCTTCCAGGTATTCGAGGATGGCCAACGACTGGCTGATGCGCTCCTGACCGTCGATCAGCAGTGGCACCAGCTCTTGCGGGTTGAGTGTCTTGTAAACGACCGAATGCTGCTGGCCGCCATCCTTGACCAGATGCACCGGCAAATTCTCGAAGGCGAGGCCCTTGAGGTTCAGCGCGATGCGCACCCGGTAGGCGGCGCTGGAGCGCCAGTAGCCATAGAGCTTGAGCGTTGGCGAGCTTGAAGCTGCCTGGATCTCGGTGTCGTTCATGAAACTCCCTGCTCTGACCTGTGATGATGCAGTGACCTGCACGAGGGTCGGCCGCACCCTACCTGTCGCGGGCCGGCGGCACCATCTCAAACCAGCCGGACGGCGGCGACAAGCGGGATTCGACGAACCTCGAGCCGCCCGGCCCGCCTGCCCTGGAAGCTTTTCTTTACAGGCCGCCAAACCGAGCACGCTCGCCGCCCTTTGCCACCACGGTGTAACGGAAACCTGACAGGCCACTGCGGCAAGCTGCCGCAGCGCGCCTCGATTCGGCTCAGATCACCCCGCTCAGGTTGAGAAACACCAGCACGATGGCCAGCGGTGTACCAAACCGCAGCAGCAGCCACCACGCACGGAACAGCCCCGGCTGGTGGATGCCGATCGCTTCGCGTACCGCCTCTCGCTTCATCACCCAGCCGGTGAACAGCACCGTGGCGAGCCCGCCCAGCGGCATCAGCCAGTTGGTGGTGAGGTAGTCGAGGCTGTCGAAGAAGGTCTTGCCGAACAGCTGGTAGTCGGACCAGTGATTGAACGAAAAGACGCTGCCCAGGCTCAGCAACCAGAGCACGGCACCGCTGACCAGCACCGCCTTGAGCCGGCTCATGCCGAAGCGCTCGGTCATCCAGGCGATGCTCGGCTCACTCAGCGAAATCGCCGAAGTCAGGGCGGCGATCACCAGCATGATGAAGAACAGCCCACCCACCACCTGGCCCAGCGGCATCTGACCGAAGGCGATCGGCAGGGTGACGAAGATCAGCCCCGGTCCCGCACCGGGCTCCAGCCCATTACCGAACACCAGCGGGAAAATCGCCAAGCCGGCCAGCAGTGCCACCGCCGTGTCGGCCAGCGCCACCAGGATCGACGTCTTGGCAATCGAGGTGCCTTCGGGCAGGTAGGAGCCATAGACCATCATCGCGCCGCAGCCGAGGCTGAGGGTGAAGAAGGCATGGCCCAGCGCGATCAGGACGCTGGTGGCGGTCAGCTTGGAGAAGTCCGGCACGAAGAGAAATTCCACCCCACGGGCGAATTCGCCGTTGAGCGCAGCGTAGCCGACCAGTATCAGCAACAGCAGGAACAGACCGGGCATCAGAAAGCGCAGCGAGCGCTCCAGCCCGCCGCGTACCCCGAAGCCGACGATCAGCATCGTGGCTGCCAGGACCAGGCTGCCACAGACGACCAGCCGCAGCGGATCGGCCAGGAGCACGCTGAACATCGCACCGCTGGCATCGCCGCTGACACCGTTGAAGTTGCCGACGAAACTGGCCGGTACGTAGGCCAGCGCCCATCCGGCCACGACCAGGTAGAAGCTCAGAATCAGAAAGCCGGTCAGCCCGCCCAACCAGCCGGCAACCCGCCAGCGGCTGCTGGCGCCGGCTTCGCGGGCAAGACGTGCGACCGCGCCGTCGGGGTTCCGCCGACCGCGCCGACCTATCATCACCTCGGCCATCAGCAAGGGAATGCCGATCGCCACAATGCAGGCGAGGTAGACCAGTACGAAGGCGCCACCCCCGTTCTGCCCGGTGATGTACGGGAATTTCCAGATATTGCCCAGGCCGACCGCCGAGCCGGTGGCGGCGAGAAAGAACACCCAGCGCGAGGACCAGAGGCCACGCGCCGCGCTTTGCTGAGTACGAACGGAGGCACCACCGAGCGTACCGGCGGCGAGGCTGCTTTTTTCAGTCATTGCGGATTCCTGCTTGTTGTTTTTGTCAGGGCTGTACAACGGAAACGCCACTGGGGAACCGGGACCGCACGCAGGGCAAGCGCGCGACTGCCTGTTCGCGATGCCAGGCTGCTTGGCTTGTCGCTTCCATCAATGGCTCGGCAGTACGGCTGGCTGCCGATAGAAACCGGGCGGCACGAGGCCGCCCGGGAATTCGCTAGGCGTGCAGGCGCTGCTGGCTAGGCTGTGCAGCGTGCTCGCCGGCGCGCAGGCGCTCGAGCGCCAAGCGGTCAGCGATGATCGAAGTCGGCTCGCCACTTGCGGCGGCGCGATTGAAGATCTCGCGCAGGGTGTCGCCGATGCCTTTGACATGGGCGTCGATCTGCGCCGCGCTGCCGCCGATGCGCTGGTAGTAGACGTCGATGATGCCGCCGGCATTGATCGCGTAGTCCGGCGCGTAGAGGTGATTGCGCCGCTGCAGCTCGACGCCGATCTCCGGGCTCGCCAGCTGGTTATTCGCCGCCCCGGCGATTACCGGCGCCCGCAGGCTCTGCAGGGTCTCGGCATTGAGAATGCCGCCCATGGCGCAGGGGGCGAAGACGTCCACGTCCAGGCCGACGATGTCGTGCGGGCGCACCGCGTGTGCATCAAGCTCAGTCACCGCTTGTTGCACATTGGCATCGAAGATATCGCAGACCCACAGCTCGGCACCGGCCGCCTTGAGGTGGCGGGCCAGCCCCATGCCGACATGGCCGACGCCCTGGATGGCGACCTTCAGGCCGGTCAGATCATCTCGACCGAGGCGCTGGCGCACGGCTTCGCGCAGACCGACGAAGACGCCGAGCGCGGTGGACGGCGACGGGTCGCCGCTGGCGATGCTGCCATCCAGGGTGGTGCGTGGCGTGGCGCCGATGACGTGCCGGGTGCGCTGGGCGAAGGCTTGCATTTCCGGCTCGCCGGTGCCCGAATCCGCCGCCGTGATGTAGCGCCCGCCAAGGCTGTCGACGAAATCGCCCATGGCGTGCAGCAGTGCCTGGCTCTTGCCGGTGTGCGGATCACCGATGATCACCGCCTTGCCGCCACCAAGCTTGAGGCCGGCCAGCGAGGACTTCAGCGTCATACCGCGCGACAGACGCAGCACGTCACGTACGGCATCGTCGTCGCTGGCGTAAGGGAACATCCGGCAGCCGCCCAGCGCCGGGCCGAGCGTGGTGTCGTGGATGGCGATGATGGCGCGCAGCCCCGATGCCTTGTCATGGCAGAAGACGACCTGTTCGTGGCCGTCAAAATCAGGATGGGTGAAAACGGACATTGCGGATTCCTCTTGTTGTTTGGTTCGGGAACCGGCCCCGCCGGCCCCCGTGTCTGTTTGGTGGGTCTGGTCTGGTGGGCTAAAGCCCACCCTACGGCGACGCCGCGCCTTTGCAGGCGGGCCAAATTTGTAGGGTGGGCTTCAGCCCACCAAAACCCTGGTACTTCGCTGGTGGGCTGAAGCGAAACGCCGCCCGGTCCACCCTGAGTCGCTGTAGGAGCGGGCTCTGCCCGCGACCGCGTCAGCGCCACCCTGGTCGCAGGCAGAGCCTGCTCCTACCTCGCTCGTGCCGGCCCTACGCCGCCGGCTCGAACAGCCGCACGGTCTGCACTTCGTCGCCGCGGTTGAGCTGCTCTTTGAGCAGCTTCTCCTGCTGGCGCGCCTTGACGATCGAGCGCTCCTTCACCGGGCCGTAGCCACGGATCAGTTCCGGCAGCGCGGCGATGGCCACAGCAGTGCGGTAATTGGTCGGTTTGAGCTGCGCCAGGAGCTCGTCGAGGTTGCGCTCGTACTCGCTGATCAATTCGCGCTCGACGCGCCGGTCATGGCCGTAGCCGAACACGTCCAACGGCGTTCCGCGCAGGAACTTCAGCTTGGCCAGCACGTTGAAGACGTTCAGCACCCAAGGCCCCAGCTCACGCTTGCGCGGCTCGCCGGTGGCGCTGTCGCGCTTGGCCAGCCAGGCCGGGGCCAGGTGGAACTGCAGCTTGTAGTCACCTTCGAACTGCGCTTCGAGCTGCTGGCGGAATTCCGGCTCGCTGTACAGCCGCGCCACCTCGTACTCGTCCTTGTAGGCGAGCAGCTTGAAGTAGTAACGCGCCACGGCTTTGGACAGCGCCAGGTCGTCGGCCGTATCCACCTCACGCACCCGCTCAACCATGGCGCGGTAGCGCTTGGCATAGGCCGCGTTCTGGTACTTGGTAAGGAAGTCCACACGCCAGTCGACGATTTCTTCCAGGGTCTGGCAGATGGGCTCGGCCATTTCCGCCGGGCGCGCCAGCTTCTCCACCGCCTCGCGCTCGAGTACCGCACGGCGGCCCCAGCGGAAGGCCTGCAGATTCAGCTCGGTGGAGACGCCGTTGATGGTGATGGCCTTCTCGATGGCCTCGGCCGACAGCGGCAGCAGCCCCTGCTGATAGGCAAAGCCGAGCAGGAAGAGGTTGGTGGCGATGCTGTCGCCCAGCAGTCGGGTCGCCAGGCGCGTGGCGTCGATGAAGTGGGTCTTCTCGGCGCCCACCGCATCGACCAGCGCTTCGCGCATGGCCTTGCCCGGCACCTGGGCATCGGGGTTACGGGTGAATTCGGCAGTTGCCGATTCGTGGCTGTTGATCACCGCATGGCTGATCTGGTCATTGAGGCGAGTCAGCGAATCGTCACCGGCGGCGACCACCAGATCGCAGCCGAGCAGCAGATCAGTTTCACCGGCGGCAATGCGCACGGCATAGATATCGTCCTGCTTGGCGGCGATGCGGATGTGCGTCACCACCGGGCCGAACTTCTGCGCCAGCCCCGCCTGATCGAGCACCGTGCAGCCCTTGCCTTCCAGGTGCGCGGCCATGCCCAGCAGCGCACCGAGGGTGGTCACACCGCTGCCGCCGACACCCGGGATCAGCACGTTCCACGGGCGTTCGAGGGTCGGGTGCTGCGGCTCTGGCAGCTGCGCCGGATCAAGGCTGGCGCCCACCGCTTCCGGCTTGCGCAGCCCACCGCCATGTACGGTGACGAAGCTCGGGCAGAAGCCTTCGACGCAGGAGAAATCCTTGTTGCAGGCGTTCTGATCGATCTCGCGCTTGCGCCCCAGTTCGGTTTCCAGCGGCATCACGGCCAGGCAGTTGGATTTCTCGCCACAGTCGCCGCAACCCTCGCACACCGCCGGGTTGATGAAGGCACGCTTGGCCGGATCTTCCAGCTTGCCGCGCTTGCGCCGACGGCGCTTCTCGGTGGCGCAGGTCTGATCGTAGATGATCACCGACACGCCCTTGAATTCGCGCAGTTCGCGCTGCACGGCGTCCAGGTCGCGGCGATGGTGGAAGCTGGTGATCGGCGCGAAGGTGTCGCGGGTCGGGTACTTGTCCGGCTCGTCGCTGACCAGGGCGATGCGCTTGACGCCTTCGTCGGCGATCTGCCGGCTGAGCTGATCGACGCGCAGCTCGCCATCGATGGGCTGACCACCGGTCATGGCCACGGCATCGTTGTAGAGAATCTTGAAGGTGATGTTGACGCCAGCGGCCACCGCGGCGCGCACGGCCAGGCTGCCGGAGTGGAAATAGGTGCCGTCGCCGAGGTTCTGGAACATGTGTGGCGTGTCGGTGAACGGCGCCTGGCCGATCCAGTTCACGCCCTCCCCGCCCATCTGGGTGAAGGTCTCGGTGCGCCGATCCATCCACTGCACCATGTAGTGACAGCCGATGCCGGCGGCCGCGCGGCTGCCTTCGGGGACCTTGGTCGAGGTGTTGTGCGGGCAGCCGGAGCAGTAGTGCGGGGTGCGCACGGTGTCGTAGTTGCGCGCGGCCAGGGCCTTTTCCTTCGCGGACAGGAAGGCCAGGCGCGCCTGGATGCTGTCGCTGGTGTAGATCGGCGCGAGGCGCTTGGCGATGACGCGGGCGATCATTGCCGGGGTCAGTTCGCTGAGGTTGGGTAGCAGGGAGCTGCCATGCTCGTCGAACTCGCCGACCACCCGTGGCCGCTTGCTGACCGGCCAGTTGTACAGCTGCCCGGTGAGCTGGTCTTCGAGAATGCTGCGCTTCTCCTCGACCACCAGAATCTCGTCCAGCCCCTGGGCAAACTCGTGCACCGAGACCGGCTCCAGCGGCCAACTCATGCCGACCTTGAGCACCCGCAGGCCGACCGAGGCGCACAGTGCTTCGTCCAGGCCGAGGTCATCGAGCGCCTGGCGCACGTCGAGATAGGATTTGCCGGTGGTGATGATGCCCAGCCGCGGGTTCGGCGAGTCGAGCATCACCTGGTTGAGGTTGTTGGCCCGGGCAAAGGCGCGCGCGGCGTAGATCTTGTAGAGGTTGAGGCGTTTTTCCTGCGCCAGCGGCGGGTCCGGCCAGCGGATGTGCACGCCGTCTTCGGGCAGTTCAAAGTCTTCCGGGATGCGCGTCTTGACGCGTAGCGGATCGACTTCCACCACGGCGGAGGAATCGACGTTTTCGGCGATGGTCTTGAGCGCCACCCAGCAGCCGGAATAGCGCGACAGCTCCCAGCCGATGATGCCGTAGTCGAGAATTTCCTGGACGTTGGACGGGTTCAGTACCGGGATCGAGGCGGCAATGAAGGCGTGCTCGCTCTGGTGCGGCAACGTCGAGGACTTGCAGCCGTGGTCGTCACCGGCCAGCAGCAGCACGCCGCCGTGGGGCGAAACGCCGGCCGCGTTGCCATGTTTGAAGACGTCACCGGAGCGGTCGACGCCCGGCCCCTTGCCGTACCACATGGCGAAAACGCCGTCGTATTTGGCGCCGGGAAACAGGTTGGTCTGCTGGCTGCCCCAGACCGCCGTTGCCGCCAGTTCCTCGTTGAGGCCCGGCTGGAAATGGATGGCGTTCTGCTTGAGGAACTCGCGCGCTTCCCAGAGGCTCTTGTCCAGCATGCCCAGCGGCGAGCCGCGGTAGCCGGAGATGAAGCAACCGGTGTTCAGGTTCTGAGCCTGGTCGCGCTGATGCTGCAGCATCGGCAGGCGGGTCAGCGCCTGGGTGCCGGTGAGGTACAGATGTCCGGTTGCGAGCCGGTACTTGTCATCCAGGCGGATCTCGGCCAGTGACATGTGGCGCTCCTGTTTGTTTTTATCGGAGTCTGGGATGTGGGTTTTCACATCCCGCCTAAAAAGTCGTGCGCAGCTGCACGGTAAGCCGGCCCACGCCAGCGACCGGCGGGGGATCACCCCACCGTTGCGCGTTGATAAGAGTCTGGCCGTGACGGAGAGAGATTTTCTTTCTACTTTTGCGGTGTAAGCGCCATCGCGTGCATGATCCATCCACAAACAACAACAAAACAGGAACAACCATGCAGACTCCGCTGAGCAGCATCGATCGCAAGATTTTGCTGCTGCTGCAACACAACGCCGATCTCTCTGCCGCCGAGGTGGCAGAGCGGGTGGAGCTGTCGCAGTCGCCGTGCTGGCGACGCATCCACCGCATGCAGGAAGAGGGGCTGATCGAGCGCAAGGTCGCCCTGCTCAATCCCAAGAAGCTCGGGCTGAACATGACGGTGTTCGTCAATATCAAGCTGTCCGCCCACGGGCGCAGCAACCTGGACGAATTCGAGCGCGCCGTGGTGGGTTATCCCGAAGTGCTGGAATGCCACACCATGGCCGGCGAATCGGACTACCTGCTCAAGGTGGTGGCCAAGGACATCGACAGCTACGAACGCTTTCTGCGCGATCAGCTGTTGCAACGTCCCCATGTGCAGGAAGCGCATTCGCACATCGCGATGAGTGAAGTGAAGCGCACCACCGAGCTGCCGCTGGACTAGCGGCAGCGCAATGGATGCTGGCGTGAACGGCGACGGTCAGGCGCGCGCACGGACCTCGTCGATCAGCTGCAACAGACGTTGCACGGTGTGCTCCAACGCCCCGGAGTTGTCCAGCAACAACGCCTCCTCCTGCGCCGCCGCCGAGCGAAACTGCTCGTTGCGCGCCAGGCGTGCCTCGATCTCGGCCAGCGGCTCGCGCCCGCGCGCCAGCAAGCGCTCGCGCAGCACCGGCAGCGCCACCGTGAGCAACACGGCCTGTAGCTGCGGATAGCGTTTACGCGCTTCGCTCAGATAACCCCGCGAACCGTTGACCAGCACATCCTCACCGGCCGCCAGCCAGTCATCGATCTGCCGAGGGATTCCATAACGCAGCCCGTTGGCCTGCCAGTCCAGGGCGAAGGCGCCACTGCGCCGTAGTTCCTCGAACTCGGCCGTGCTCACCGGCTGGGCGTCCTCGCCGGTCGCCTCGGCGGAACGGGTGATGACGCGCCGCGCGATCCGGCAACCGCGGGCCTGCAGCGGCTCGCGGGCGGCCAGCAGCAGGCTGTCCTTGCCGGCGCCAGACGGGCCCATGAGATAGAACAAGTGCCCCGTCATCGGCTACCTCTGCCACCTATAAGGATCGGCCGCACGGCCGTTTGATCGCTGTTCATTCCTGCTCCGGGATGCCGGTTACCTGCGCACCAACGCTCAAGGCGCGCTGGCGAAACCAGCCCTGATTCACTTCGAGGGCATAGCGTGCAGGTTCGCTCGAACAGCGGATCGTGCGGTCCAGCGGCTGCAGATCGATCATGTCGACGATGCGCCCCTGCTCGTCCATGAAGGCTGCCGACAGCGGCAGCGGTGTGTCCTTCATCCACAGGCAATGGCGGCGCACTTCGTCGAAGCGAAACAGCATGCCACGGTCGGCCGCCAGTTCGGTGCGCTCCATCAGGCCGCGCTCGCGCTCGGCGGGAGTACGGGCGTATTCGGCGCGCAACGCGGAACCACCGACCCGCAGTTCGAGCAGCGGCTCGCCGGCGAAGGCCAGGCAGCTGAGACCAGCGAGAGACAGCAGCAAAGCGGTACGCATGGGCAATGCTCGAAGGGGACGGTTGAGGCGCAGCATACCAAGCCGCGCCCGCTACGCCTCGTCCAGCGGCGCCTCGAGCGTCACCTTTTCGCTTTCGCCATAGCGCTTCTGGCAGCGCTCGCAATAGAAGCTACGGCGCTTGCTGCGCCCGAGTGACTTGGCTTTGACCAAGGGAACCTTGCAGCGCGGGCATGTCGTCTTCGTGTGGGCCAGCCAATGCGCTTTCAGCGTGCCCTCGCGCTTCCACTGGAGAAATTCGAAGCTGTAGGTGCGTACCTCCCGCGTCAGCTCGCGAAGCTTGGCTGCCGGCAAATCGCCAATCAACGACAGCGGATGGATGCGCGTACGAAACAGCACCTCGTTTTTGATGATGTTGCCCGAGCCGGAAAACAGCGTCTGGTCGAGCAGCGCATCGCAGGCCAGCAGCCGCGGCCGGGCACGTAGTTTTTTCAAGGCCGCCCGGTTATCCCAGGCATCGCTCATGACATCCGCGCTCCAGTCGTAGGCCTCATCCAACGGCCCTTCGATAGGCTGCACCGAGCACCCATAGAAATTCAGCTCGCCATTGGCGAACCCGAGGCTCAGGCGCGGCGCCGACTCCTTGCGCTCGTTGATCCGGTAACTACCGAACAAGAGCAGGTGGATGCGCAGGGAGACGTCATCCAGCTCGATCAGGAAGTGCTTGCCCCAGCTGCGAAACGATCGCACCGACTGACCGACTAATCGTGCCTTGTCGAGCTTGGAGTTGCCTTCGGCACGTTCGATGACCTGACCGGTAAAGACGTCGGCCTGTTCGCGAAGAATGACGATCGATGGACCTTCAGGCATGGCGATATCGCTTCGGCTGGGGGCGTTAACGATATCGACTGGAGCCTGACGCAAAGGTGCGGTGTATGGCTGTGTCGAGCCGAGATCAGAAACCAGCAGACACTTCCCCCGCTCGGCCGCATGCGCGGCCGGCGAGAGGGGCGACCCTCAGGCCGAGAGGTACCCCCAGACCCAGATGGTGCCGCCGAAGATGATCCCCAGATAACCCAGAATCAGCACCATGTAGCCCATGATGTCGCGCAGCTTGAGTTTGGAGATGGCAAGGACCGGCAACACCCAGAACGGCTGGATCATGTTGGTCCATTGGTCGCCGACCTGCACGCCCAGCGCCGTGGCTGCGAAAGACGCGTTCAGCTCTCGCGCCGCCTCGATGACGACCGGCCCTTGTACCGCCCATTGGCCACCGCCCGACGGCGCGAGGATGTTGATCAGGCCGCCACTGACGAACGACCAGATCGGCAAGGTCTCGGCTGTGGAAATCCGCACGAACAGCTCCGCGAAGGAGACGACCAGCCCAGACCCGACCAGGATGCCCATGATCCCGGCGTAGAACGGATACTGGACGATGATTCCCGAGACGATCTTGACGCCCTCGCCCAGCGCCGCGAGGTAGCGCGCCGGCGATGCGAACAGCAGGATCCCGAGAAACAGGAAGATGAAGTTGACCGTGTTCAGATCCAGCGAGCCACCGTCGGCGAAGTGCAACCCAACGTAGACCATCCCGAGCAAGCCGATGACGATGCCGACCACCTTGCTGTGATTCATCCGGTCGGCCAGCGAGACGTCTTGCCGGCCCTCCAGGCTCGGTTCGAACGGGACGGCGACGGTGGCCGGATCGATTTCGACGACGTTCTTCGCGTCCTTCGGGTGCAGCCAGGCGTTGAACAGGGGCAGGGTCAGCACCACCAGCGCGGTGGCGATCAGCAAGGGCGCACTGAAGATGGTCTCCGACAAAGGCACCAACCCCATACGGTCCTGCAAAAAATGCCCTTCCGTAGCGATGAGCAAGGGCACACTGCCGGACAATCCGATGCCATAGACCGAGAAACCGGAAAACGCGGCGGCGATGACCAGCGGGTAGTGCAGGCCCCGCACCTTGAGCGCCAGCTTTTGCGCCACGATGCTGCCAATCACCAGGCCGAACCCCCAGTTCAGCCAACTGCCGAGGGTGCCGACCAGCGTAGCGACCACGATGGCGGCGAACGGCGTGTGCACGGTGCTGGCGATGCGGTCGAGCAGGCCATCGACAAAGGGGGAACGGGCCAGGATGTAGCCGGCCAACAAGATGACCGTCATCTGCATGCTGAACGCCAGCAGGTTCCAGAAGCCGTCGCCCCAGTAGCGGGTCGCGTCGAGCGGGCTTGCGCCCTCCACCAGCACGGCCAGGATCAGCGTAAGCAGGGTCAGGCCAATGGCGATCACCAATGGATCAGGCATATAGCGATTGACTAAGCGCGTGAAAAAATTGGCTAACGCATTCATCGTGGTCCCCCGGGTGCCGTCTTCTTTTTAGTTGGAGCCCAACGGTAGGCGGACGGCACCCATGCTAGCAATTCGATAATCGACTTATCGTTCGATTATCGAACAATAAGTCAATGGCTCGACCGGTGCCGTGCGGGCTCGAGGCATGTGCATCAAACGACCGCCGACCGCTCGCTGGGGATAAAGCGTTCGATTACCGCACATCTCCACAGGCCTGAGGATTGCGTAGCCGAGCGTGCGCCCCGTACGGTCTAAAGCCCGCCAGCGAATGGCGCTCAACGGCCGGAGCCGTCCAAATGCTTTTCCTCGTGCATATGCAAGTGAACATCCCCCACGACCTCGCCCCCGCCGACGCCGCCGCGCTTATCGCCAAGGAAAAGGCCTATTCGCAGGAACTGCAGCGCAACGGCACCTGGCGCCATCTCTGGCGCGTGGTGGGGCAGTACGCCAACTACAGCGTGTTCGATGTGGCCAGTAACGACGAACTGCATCAGATGCTCAGCGCGTTGCCGCTGTATCCCTACATGACGCTGGAGGTCACCCCGCTGGCCCAGCATCCGTCTGCACTGGCTCAGAACTGAGGTCTGCATGCCCTACCTGATCGAAACCTTCGACAAGCCTGGCCAGCAACAGCTGCGGCGCGATACGCGCGATGAGCACCTGCGCTTTCTCGAGGCGAACAAGGCACTGCTGCTCGCCTGCGGCGCCAAGCTCGCCGATGACGGTAGTGACCTGGGCGGCGGCCTGTATGTGGTCGACCTCGACACACGCGATGAAGCCAAGCGCTTTATCGCCGACGACCCGTTCAGCCGCGTCGAGCTCTTCGAGCGCGTCACCATCACCCGCTGGCGCAAGGCCTATCTCGCCGGCCAGTGCTTTCTCTGAACCACGACCGCCTGGGAGCCGTATATGAGCAACCAACGCTGGAAGCATCGTCCGGAGGGCTCGAACTGGGGCGACTACGGCAAAGATGACCAGCTCGGCAGGCTGAATCTGATCACCGCGGAGAAAGTGCTCCAGGGCATCGCCGAAGTGCGCGACGGCAAGACCTTCTGCCTCAGCCTGCCACTGGACCTTCCCGGCGGCTGCGCCCTCAACCCCAATCGTCATCCACCGGTGCTGCGACCCACGCTGCGTCAGGGCGGGGTCAACTTCAATTTCCACATGGCCAACCTGCAGGCCGGGCGGCCGGACGTCCTGTGCGACGACCTGGCGATCCTGCATCTGCAGTACTCGACCCAGTGGGACAGCCTGGCGCATGTGGGTGCGCTGTTCGACGTGGATGGCAACGGCGTGCCCAAGCCGGTGTACTACAACGGCTACGCCGCCGACGAGCACATCCGCGGTCCGAAGCACCCGGACGATGCCGGCGTGCAGGAGCACATGCGCACCGAGAGCACATCCCAGGCCGGCGCGCTGGGCATCGAGCGGATGGCTGCAACCGGCGTGCAGGGCCGCGCCGCGCTGATCGATCTGCATGCCCACCTGGGAGATGCACGCACACTGGTGGGTTATGACACCTTGATGCGCATACTCGAAGCCGACCGGGTCGAGATCGAACGCGGCGACATCGTCTGCCTTCATACCGGCTTCGCCGACGCGGTGCTGGCCATGGCCGGCCAGCCCGATCCTGAGACCCTGACCGACAGCTGCGCAGTGCTCGACGGGCGTGACGACAAGCTGCTGCAGTGGATCACCGACAGCGAACTGGCGGCCATTGCGGCGGACAACTATGCCGTCGAGGCTTATCCGGCCGCAGGCGGCAACGCCTGTTGCGCCGCCTTGCCGCTGCACCAGCATTGCCTGTTCAAGCTCGGCGTTCACCTGGGTGAGCTCTGGCACCTCGGCCCGCTGGCGGCTTATCTGCGTCGCCAGGACCGCTATCGCTTCTTCCTCACCGCCCCGCCGCTGCGGCTGCCCGGCGCTGTCGGTTCACCCCTGACGCCTGTGGCGACTGTCTGACCCCTGCGAGATCGTTATGAGCCTACCTAGAGTCCTGATCACGGGCGGTGCCGCCGGCATTGGTGCCGCCACCGTCGAACGCTGCCGCGAAGAGGGTTACGACCCCATCGTCATCGACCGTGAAGGCAGTGGCATTCACGCCGACCTGTCCGACCCGGAGGCCACCGCCGAGGCGCTGCGCGAAGCCTTGGCGGGTGGCCCGATCACCCGTCTGGTCAACAATGTCGGCATGGTCTGCCCGGCCACGGCCGAGGCGCAGACGCTCGCCGAACTCGACCGGGTCATGGCGCTCAATCTGCGCTGCGCCATGCAGTGCATGCAGGCGCTGCTCCCCGGCATGCAGGCAGTCGGCTTCGGTCGCATCGTCAACATGGCCTCGCGGGCCGCACTGGGCAAGGAACTGCGCACCGCCTATGCGGCCAGCAAGGCCGCCCTGATCGGCATGACCCGCGTCTGGGCGCTGGAACTGGGCGCCCATGGCATCACCGCCAACGCGGTCGGCCCCGGCCCGATCCGCACGGAACTGTTCGACCGCGCCAACCCACCCGGCGCGCCCCGCACCCAGAAAATCATCGACTCGGTGCCCGTCAAACGTATCGGAACCGCCGACGACGTCGCCCATGCCGTCGCCTACCTGCTCGACGAACGCAGCGGTTTCGTCACCGGCCAGACGCTGTACGTCTGCGGCGGCATGACAGTGGGCGTGGTAGACCTCTGAACCCGCTCCCCGGCGACGAGCCACTGTGGTCGGGACGGCCGCGTCACCAAGCCAGCTGTAAACGACTTTCGAAACGCCGCTGGTGCCGGTCAGCGGGGCGCCAACGTGGATGATGGTGGGCTCGACTGACCGAAGCCCCAAGACTATTCGTACCGCCCTACCAATCCAGCTGCAGCCGGCTTTCGAAACGCCGCCGCTCGCCGGTCAGCGGGTCGTCGAATTGCAGGGCGCGCGCCAGCAGCTTGAGGGGCTTGGCGTAGTCGTCCTGGTCACGCCGTGCCCGCTCGATCAGCTCGGGGTAGAAGGGGTCGTTGCAGATCCCCGCGCCAAGCGTGGCCATCTGCAGGCGCAGTTGATGCTTGCGCCCGGTGACCGGATAGAGCGCATAGCGCCAGAGCTCGCCGCGGCGTTCGAGCACCTCGATGCGGGTCTCGCTGTTGGGTTCGCCGTCACCCTGCTTCATGAGGAAGAACGGCTCGCCGTCGATCATGTGCAGCCGCTCGGTGCGCGGGAATGGCAGATCGGGCAATGCGGGGCAGATCGCCTCGTAGACCTTGTCGATGCGGCGCTCGCGGAACAGCGCCTGATAACGGCCGCGGCTCGCGGGTGTGGTGGAGAACAGCACCAGCCCGGCGGTGAGCCGGTCGATGCGGTGAATCGGCACCAGATCGGGATTGCCCACCTGCTTGCTCAGGCGCGCCAGGAGGGTCTCGTTGACGTACTCGCCAGCCGGCATCACGGGCAGAAAGTGCGGCTTGTCCGCCACCAGCAGGTGCTCGTCGAGGTGCAGTACCTGCGCGTCGAACGGAATCGGCTTCTCCGCCGGGACCTCGCGAAAGTAGTGCACCTTCAAGCCGGCCTGGTAAGGGTGATCGGCCGCAAGCGGCAAGCCTTCGGCGTTCAATACGCGGCCCCGGGCGAAGCGGTCCAGCCAGGTGGCGCGATCAATGGCCGGGAAGTGCGCGCAGAGACAATCCAGCACGGTCGACCAGTCGCCTGGGGGCAGGTGCAGCGTACTGCGGGCATCGGGAAGGCTCATCGGGGCATCGCACTGGTGGAACGGGCCGCCCATGATACCCGAGCGCGTCGCCGGGCTCGCCCCGCGCCCGGACAGGCGAAGCGCGATCCGGCCTCCTCTACGCTCGTCACTTTTTGTAATAACTCAGAAACCCTCGCCCCCCTCATCCGGTCCAGACCAGAAGAGCAGGCATTGCGGGGCTGCGCGAAGGCCGCTTGCATTGCGCGTGAAGTCAGCGTTGCGTGCGAACGTCTCCGAGCCCTCCCTCTGCCTGAATGGTCCATCAGGTCAAGCGAGGTTTCCATGGCTATGACAGTGGGTGACTACGTAATCGAACGCCTCTACCAATGGGGCGTGCGCCGCATCTACGGCTATCCCGGTGATGGCATCAACGGGGTATTCGGTGCGCTCAACCGCGCCAACGAGAAGATCCGCTTCATCCAGGCCCGGCACGAGGAAATGGCCGCGTTCATGGCCTCGGCCGACGCCAAATTCAGCGGCGGCCTCGGCGTCTGTATCGCCACGTCGGGGCCTGGTGCGGCGCACCTGATCACCGGCCTCTACGACGCGCGCCTGGACCACATGCCGGTGCTCGCCATCACCGGGCAGAAATCGCGGACCGCATTGGGCAGCCACTATCAGCAGGAGATCGACCTGCCGGCGCTGTACAAGGACGTGTCCGGCGCCTTCGTCGAGCAGGCCAGCGCGCCGGCGCAGGTCCGTCATCTGATCGACCGGGCGATCCGCACCGCGGTGGGCGAACGCAAAGTGGCAACGCTGATCCTGCCCAGCGACATCCAGGAAGCCGAATACAGCGAGCCGCCGCGCTCGCACGGCGCGGTGCACTCCGGCATCGGCTACACGCGGCCGAAGGTGATGCCCTACGAAGCGGACCTGCAACGCGCTGCCGAGGTACTCAACGCCGGCAAGAAGGTCGCCATCCTGGTGGGCGCCGGCGCGCTGAATGCCACCGATGAAGTGATCGCCGTGGCCGAGAAACTCGGCGCCGGCGTCGCCAAGGCGCTGCTCGGCAAGGCCGCGGTGCCGGACGACCTGCCCTGGGTCACCGGCTCCATCGGCCTGCTCGGCACCGAGCCGAGCTACAAGCTGATGACCGAGTGCGACACGCTGCTGATGATTGGATCGGGCTTCCCCTACTCCGAATTCCTCCCCGAAGAAGGCCAGGCGCGCGGCGTGCAGATCGACCTCAAGGCCGACATGCTCAGCATCCGCTACCCAATGGAGGTGAACCTGCAGGGCGACTCAGCCGAAACCCTGCGCGCGCTGCTGCCCCTGCTGCAGGAAAAAACCGAGCGCAAATGGCGCCGGCAGATCGAAGAGTGGCGCATGGACTGGGAGCAGGTGCTGGAAAAGCGCGCCATGGTCGAGGCCCATCCGATCAACCCGCAGCGTGTGGCGTTCGAGCTGTCGCCCCGCCTGCCGGAGAACACCATCGTCACCAGCGACTCCGGCTCCTGCGCCAACTGGTACGCCCGCGACGTGAAGATGCGCCGCGGCATGATGGGCTCGCTGTCCGGTGGGCTGGCCTCGATGGGCGCCGCTGTGCCCTACGCCATCGCCGCCAAGTTCTCCCACCCGGATCGCCCGGTCGTGGCGCTGGTGGGCGATGGCGCCATGCAGATGAACAACATGGCCGAGCTGATCACCGTCGCCAAGTACTGGCAGGAGTGGCAGAACCCGCAGTGGATCTGCTGCGTCTTCAACAACGAGGACCTCAACCAGGTCACCTGGGAACAGCGGGTGATGGAGGGCGATCCGAAGTTCGCGGCCTCGCAGGATATTCCCAACGTGCCCTATCACCGCTTTGCCGAATCCATCGGGCTGAAGGGCATTTACGTCGACCGTGAAGATAAGGTCGCGGCCGCCTGGGACGAGGCCTTCGCCGCGGGCCGACCGGTGGTGCTCGAGTTCAAGACCGACCCCGACGTTCCACCGCTGCCGCCGCACATCAAGCTGGAACAGGCCAAGGCCTACGCGTCGGCCCTGCTGCATGGCGACCCGGACCAGGGCGGGATCATCAAGCAATCGGCCAAGCAGGTGCTGAGCAAGGTCCTGCCGGGGCACAAGGGCAAAGACAAGGAATGAGCAATCGTCCCGATGCCGCCATCCGGGCGCTGCGGGTGGCGGCCTATCGCGTCCCGACCGATGCGCCCGAAGCGGACGGCACCTTTGCCTGGGAGGCCACCACGCTGGTCGTCGTCGAGCTGGATGCCGGCGACCAGACGGGCCTCGGCTACACCTATGCCGACGCCTCGCTGGTGCGGCTGATCGAGGAGCATTTTCGCGATCTGCTCATCGAGGCGGACGCGTTCGCCATCGGCCAAACCAACGCGCGGCTCTGGGCCAGCGTGCGCAATCTCGGCCGCTCGGGGCTGGCGGCCTGTGCGATTTCGGCCGTTGATTGCGCCCTCTGGGACCTCAAGGCGCGCTTGCTCGGCCTGCCGTTGGCGCAGCTGCTCGGCATGCATCGCGAGCCTGTCGCCGTCTACGGCAGTGGCGGCTTCACCAGCTATGACGATGCGCGCCTGCGCGAACAGCTCGGCCGCTGGGTCCAGGAAGACGGTTGCCGCTGGGTGAAGATGAAGGTCGGCGCCGATGCGCCGCGCGATGCCGAACGGGTGCGGGCCGCCCGTGACGCCATCGGAGAGGCGGCCGGGCTGTTCATCGACGCCAACGGCGCGCACACGCCACGCAGCGCCATCGCCTTTGCCCACCAGATTGCCGAGCAGCGCGTGGGCTGGTTCGAAGAACCGGTCAGTTCCGACGATCTGCCGGGGTTGCGTCAGGTACGCGATGCCATCGGCGCCAGCGGTCAGCCGATGGACGTGGCCGCGGGCGAATACGCCTATACGCCGGATGACTTTCGCCGGTTCGTCGAGCACCGCGCGGTAGACGTGTTGCAGGCCGATCTCACCCGTTGTGGCGGTGTGACCGGCTTCCTCCAGGCTGCGGCGCTGTGCGAGGCGTTTCACCTTGATCTTTCGGCGCACTGCGCACCGGCCCTGCACCTGCACGCCTGCTGTGCGGCGCCGCGTTTTCGCCATCAGGAATGGTTTCACGATCACGTTCGGTTGGAGGCCCTACTGTTCGACGGCGCGCCGCAGTTGAAAAACGGCGCGGTGACGCCGGACCTCACGCGCGCTGGGCATGGCCTGCGGCTGCGCGAGGCGGACGCCCGCCGCTACGCGATCTGACAGGCTGTCGCGCACCGCAAGCGAGGCAGGCGCGGCGAACCTGGCCTCAACGAGCGATTGCCAACGCAGGTGGAGTTCATGGCCTGTTAACGGAGGACCTATGGTTTCACGCATCCAGCTCAGGCTATTGGCCGCCGGCACGACGACTGCGCTCGGCCTCGCCGCCCTGACCTGGCAACGCCACGAAAAGCGCGGCCGCGGCCTGCTGTTCAGCCCCAGCGCCGGCACCATGGTCGATGCGGCGCGCTCGCTGAACCGTGGCGCCGGCCTGCTGGCCACCTCGGTGGCGCTGGACAGCGCGCTGGAGCACTACCGCGGCGACTTCCAGAACCGCGCCATGTACACGCCGCTGGTCGTCTCGACGCTGTCATTGCTGGCCAGCGGGCACGGCCAGCAGGACCGCAAGGCCGTAGCGCACAAGGTACGTGATCCGATCTACCTGATCGCCGGGCTGACGGGCCTGGTGGGCACCGGGTTTCACCTCTACAACGTCAGCAAGCGGCCTGGCGGCCTGGGCTGGAGCAACCTGTTCTACGCCGCACCGCTCGGCGCGCCGTCGGCGCTGGTGCTGTCCGGCCTGCTCGGCTATTACGCCGAACGCCTGCGCAACGCCAGCGGCGATCGCGAGCCACGTGTGTTCGGCCTGCCGGCAGACCGGTCGGTCGCGCTGATGGCCGCCGGCGGGCTACTGGGCACCAGCGCCGAGGCTGGCCTGCTGCACTTTCGTGGCTCCTTCCAGAACCCGGCCATGTACCTGCCCGTCACCGCGCCACCGCTCGCCGCCGGCCTGCTGGCGGCCAGCGCGCTGGCCAGCCCACGGCGCCAACGGCTGCGCTGGCTGTCGCGCCTGGTGCTGCGCTTCACCGCGTTCATGGGGTTCGCCGGCGCGGGCTTCCATGCCCTGGGTATCGCCCGCAACAACGGCGGCTGGCGCAACTGGCGCCAGAACCTGCAGGCCGGCCCGCCGCTGCCCGCCCCGCCGAGTTTCACCGGCCTGGCGCTGGCCGGGCTGGCGGCCCATTCGCTACTGGATGAGGAAAAAGAACTGGCGCAATACCGATGGTGGAAATGATGAGCAAGCGTTACCCCGACTACGACGTGCTGCGCAAACGCCAGGGGCCTTCGTGGAACGAACCGAGCCGGCAGGTCGTGGACCGTCGGCTGGCCGTGCCGCGCGAGGCCGCATTCTTCAGCCCAACCCAACTGCGCACCTTGCAGGCGCTATGCGCGCGCATCGTGCCGCAACCGACCGATCGACCACCCGTACCGGTCGCTGCGCTGGTGCAGATGAAAGTCGGCGACAACCGTGGTGACGGCTACCGCGACGCCCGGCTGCCACCGTTGCAGCAGGCCTGGACTCTCGGCCTGGACGCGCTCGACAGCGAAGCGCACCAACGCCATCGGCGCCCCTTCGCCGACCTGCCGCCGCAGGCGCAGGACGCGCTGATCAGTGCCATGCAGCGCGGCGAGCTGAAGAGCGACGCCTGGCAGGACATGCCCGCCGCGGCCTTCTTCAGCCACCGTCTGGTACATGACATCAGCACGGCCTATTACAGCCATCCGACGGCGTGGAACGAACTCGGCTTCGGTGGCCCGGCCAGCCCGCGCGGCTATGTGCGCCTGGCCGAAGACAGCCGCGACAGCTGGGAAGCCGCCGAAGCCCATGCCGGCAACGAAGCCCGTGCCCGGGAGCTGAACCGCCATGTCCGCTGATCGCCTGCTCGACGCGCTGCACCACCCGCGCGGGGTCAACGGCCGTGCGCCGGACGTGTTCCACCGCGGCGGCTGGGTACCGATGCGCGAGTACCCGGAAAACGAACCGGTGGATTTCGCCATCGTCGGCACCGGTGCCGGCGGCGGGACGCTGGCCTGCAAGCTGGCCGAAGCCGGCTTCTCGGTGGTCGCCTTCGACGCCGGTGCCTGGTGGCGACCGCTGGAGGAGTTCGCTTCGGACGAAGCGCACCAGGAAAAACTCTTCTGGACCGACGAGCGCCTGTGCGACGGCAACAACCCGCTCAAGCTCGGCACCAACAACAGCGGCAAGGCGGTCGGTGGCAGCACGGTGCACTTCGCCATGGTCTCGCTGCGCATGCGCCCAGAGTGGTTCAGGGCGCGCTCGCTGCTGGGTTACGGCTTCGACTGGCCGCTCGACTGGCAGGAGATGTGGCGCTATTACGAGGAAGTCGAGCACGCGCTGAAGATATCCGGCCCGGTGCGCTACCCCTGGGGGCCGAATCGCCCCCGCTACCCCTATCGACAGCACGAGGTGAACGCCTCCGGCCTGGCGCTGGCCAAGGCCTGCGAAGCCATGGGCGTGGCCTGGTCGCCAACGCCGCTGGCCACCCTTTCGGCACCGCGGGATAACGCACCACCCTGCGTCTACCGCGGCTTCTGCGTCACCGGTTGCTCGACCAACGCCAAGCAGAGCGTGCTCAACACCTGGATCCCGCGGGCGCTGGCCGCCGGCGCGGAGATTCGTGATCTGGCCATGGTCGGCCGCATCGAAACGGGCGACGACGGTCTCGCGACCGGTGTGCACTATCACCGCGACGGCGGGTGGCGCTTCCAGCGCGCACGCCATGTGGTGGTCGCCGGTTACGCCATCGAAACGCCGCGCTTGTTGCTCAATTCGGCCAGCGCCCGCTACCCGGACGGGCTCGCCAACAGCTCCGGGCTGGTCGGCACGCACCTGATGGCGCACACCAATCAGGCGGTCTGGGGCGAGGTCGACGAGGAGATCCGCTGGTACAAGGGCCCGCCGTCGCTGGCGGTGTGCGAGCACTGGAACTACGAGGACCGCGGCAAGGATTTCCACGGCGGCTACGCCTTCATGAGCCAGGGCCCGTTACCGGCAGCCTGGGCCGCGACCCAGACCGGTAATCATGGGTTGTGGGGCCAGGCGCTGATCGACGAGATGCAGAAGTACAACCACCAGGTGGGCCTGAAGATCGTCGGCGAAACCCAGCCGCAATCTTGCAATCGCGTCACCCTGGCTGAGGAAAAGGATCAATACGGCCTGCCGATCGCCCGCGTGACCTGGTCGCTGTGCGACAACGACCAGCGCCTGGTCGACCACGCCATCGACTTCATGCGCCGCGGCCTCGACGGCATGGGCGCGCGCAACATCTGGAACGAAACCGACGGCACCGCGCATCTGATGGGCACAGCCCGCATGGGCAGCGACCCGGCGACCAGCGTGGTCGATGCCGATTGCCGCAGTTGGGACATCCCCAACCTGTGGATCTGCGACGGTTCGGTGTTCCCCACCTCCGGCGGGGTCAACCCCTCGCTGACCATCCAGGCGATCGCCTGCCGCACGGCCGATCGCATACGGATTCTGGCGGGACGAGGGGAGCTGTAGCGAAACCGACTCAGCGCTTGTCGATCGACACGAGCGCCGCCTTGTCGCCTTCGCTCTGAAAGCCGATCCGCACCTCATCCCCTACCGCCAGGCCTTCGAGCTGCTCGCGCCGGGCCTGGAAATCCATGCTCGAGGCCGGCCACTTCAGCGCAGGGACCGGCCCGTGGGCGATGGTCACCACGCCCTGTTCGCGGTCCAGCGCTTCGATCCTGCCCTCGGCACGCATGACGGGTTCGGACACCAGCTCCGTAGCAGGCCCCCCGTCGATATCCGGTGCATCAGCCGGCGCCGTCGGCTTGAGCAGATCCTGCGCTGTTGCAAGTTGGGCACAGAGCAACAGGCCGAGCGCGAGACGGTGTTGGGTTTTCATGACGGACCTCCTGGCAGCAGGTGGACGTGCGCTGTATTGGACAACGCGACTGCGACCTTTGCTGCCGGCAGGCCGACGCGCCAGGTTCAGTTTCGTGTAAGCCAGGATCGGTAGCCTGTGAATCGTCGAAACCCACTGAGGAAATCACTATGAAAACCCTGACTACCCTGATCACCGCCGCCACCCTGACCCTGGGTGCGAACCTCGCCATGGCCCGCGACCTTGGCCCGGACGAAGCCTTGAAACTGCGCGACGCAGGCACAATCCAATCGTTCGAGAAGCTGAACGAGGCCGCGCTGGCCAAGCATCCCGGTGCCAAGGTCGAAGAGACCGAACTGGAAGAGGAATACGGCCGCCACATCTATCAGGTTGAATTGCGCGACGACAAAGGTGTGCAATGGGACATGGAGCTCGACGCCAAGACCGGCGAAGTGCTCAAGGACCACCAGGACGATTGATGCGACCCGCCATTCTTTTCACCCTTCCATTGGCCCTGCTGCTCGCTGCCATGCCGGCGGCGAGCCGCGACCTGGATCAGGACGAGGCCCTGCGCTTGCGCCGCGACGGTCTGATCCGGCCGCTGGAAACCCTGCTGCACGAGGCGCTCGAACGCCATCCCGGCGCACGGCTGCTGGAAGCGGAGCTGGAAGAAGAGGATGACCGCTACATCTATGAAATCGAACTGCTCACCGCCGACGGCGTTGCGCGCGAACTGGAACTGGACGCGCGCGACGGTCGCATCCTAAAAGACGAAGAAGACTGATGCGCCTGCTACTGGTCGAAGATAACGTCCCGCTGGCTGACGAACTGACCGACAGCCTGACCCGCCAGGGCTATGCCGTCGACTGGCTGGCCGATGGCCGCGATGCCGACTACCAGGGCGGTAGCGAGCCTTATGACCTGATCGTTCTCGACCTCGGCCTGCCAGGCAAGCCGGGGCTGGAGGTGTTGCAGGCCTGGCGCGCGCGTGGCGTCGCGACACCGGTGCTGATCCTCACGGCCCGCGACTCCTGGGCGGAGCGAATCGAAGGCCTGAAAGCCGGCGCTGATGATTACCTGACCAAACCCTTCCACCCGGAAGAGCTGCTTTTGCGAATCCAGGCCTTGCTGCGCCGCGCCCACGGCATCGCCAACCAGCCGTTGCTGGAAGCCGGCGGGGTGGCGCTGGACGAAGCCTGCCAGCGGTGCCGCAAGGACGGCCAGGACATCGAGCTGACCGCCGGCGAATTCCGGCTGCTGCGCTACTTCATGTTGCATCCCGGGCAATTCCTGTCGAAGACGCAGCTGACCGAACATCTCTACGACGGCGAAACCGAGCGCGATTCGAACGTCATCGAAGTGCACGTCAATCGCCTGCGCGGCAAGCTCGGCCGCGAGCTGATCGAAACCCGCCGCGGCCAGGGCTACCGCTTCGGCGGCGCCCTTTGAAGTCGATCCAGCGCAGCCTCAGCGTCGGACTGGTTTCCGCCCTGCTGTTGATCGGCTTGCTGCTGGTGCAGACCAGCCTGTGGCTGTTCGAGACCGGGCTGCGCCGCAACCTGGCCGAGGACCTGCGGGAAGAAACCGAAGGCCTGCTAATCGCCATGGTGCGGGGCACGGAGGGCTTCAAGCTCGATTCGACCCGGCTCAACCCGCGTTACCAGCGCGCCTTCTCCGGCCATTATTTCCGCATCGAACTACCGACGCGCAGCTGGCGCTCGCGCTCGCTCTGGGACGCAGAACCCACGTGGCCGAACGTCAACGGCCTGGCGAACGATCTGGTAGATGGGCCACAGGGGCAGCGACTGTTGATCTATCGCGCCGAATACCATCGCGATGGGCAGCTGATCGTCATCAGCGTGGCGCGCGATTACACGCCCATTCTTGACAGCTTCGCCCAGGTTCGCCTGGGCGGCCTGGGCCTGGTGGGCGCGGCCCTCGCAATAGGGCTGTTGTTGCAACGCTATGCCGTCAAGCTCGCTATGCGCCCTCTGGAGCGCGCGCGCCAGCAGATCGCGCAACTGCAGCAGGGCGAGCGCCAGCAACTGGATATCCAGGCACCACTCGAGCTGCAACCCCTGGTCGAGCAGATCAACCACCTGTTGGCCCACACCGATGACACCCTCAAGCGCTCGCGCCATGCGCTGGGCAATCTCGGACATGCGCTGAAGACACCGCTGGCGGTGCTCGGCAGCCTCATCCGTCACCAAGAGCTGCAGGCTCATCCACAGTTGCAGGCGGGGCTTGCAGAGCAGCTGGAGCAGATCCAGCAACGCGTCGCCCGTGAACTGGGGCGCGCACGGTTGGCCGGCGACGTGTTGCCCGGCGCCTATTTCGACTGCGCCGAAGAACTCGCGCCGTTGTTCGAGACGCTGCACATGATCCACCGTCGCGGCCTGAAGCTGCATTGGCATGCTCATGAGCAGTGCCGCCTCCCCTGGGATCGAGAAGACATGCTCGAGCTGCTCGGCAATCTGCTGGACAACGCCTGCAAGTTCGCCCGCTCAGAGGTGCTGTTGCGTATCGAACCGACGCCCGGCGGCTATCTTATTCAGGTTGAAGACGACGGACCGGGCATACCGGAAGATCAACGCGAAGCTGTGTTGGCGCGGGGCATCCGCCTCGACGAACGCGCCGACGGGCACGGCCTGGGGCTTGGCATCGTGCGGGATATCCTCGCCGCCTGGAATGGCCGGCTGACACTTGAACAAAGTCCGCTCGGCGGTCTACGGGCAAGCGTTCATTTGCCTGCGCCCACGCGTCGTGGGTGATGATCGAGCGAATCGGAAAAGCAGCGATGGCGCAATCTATTGCGGGCGCGCCAGTTCTCTGCGCATGTCGTCCAGCATGGTTTCCACCAGCAAGCCATTCTGCACCTGCCGTCCGGAGACGGTTCGAATGGCTTCGGTACCGTTGATGGGATAGCCGACGCGGACCACCAGGTAGCCATCGTCCTGGGGCTCTACGCGAGTTTTGTAATCTGCCGGGAAGTTCTCGGCCAGGTAACGGGACAAGGTTTTCATGAACGCCTCATGCACTGAGTCTGCAACAAAGACCCGGCTAGGCACTCGGAGATTCCGAACCACTCATCGGATGACCGCCCATCGACAAAAAACTGTAAAGCGCAACGCCCCGCCCCAATCACTCCCGGTCGTTGGCGCCGTAGGCCAGCCAGGCCAGCACACCCATGCCGGCAACGGCGGTGGCGGAAAACAGCAGCACGTTCGATAACAGGCTCATGGTCTCATCGTCCTCGTTCGGCTCGCTTGATGCACACCTGGAATATATGTAGCTTTGCACGACACGTCGAGCTAGCCGATAGTGGCGTGTAAAGTTTTCCAGCACATGAGGCGCGCATGAAACGCACACAATCGATCAGTCAGATTCGCTGGGATCTGGCCCTGCGCTACCGCCTGATCGAGACGATCGCCTGGTGGGAAGGCCGCCTGACCACTGGCCATTTGATGCAGAGTTTCGGCATCAGCCGCCAGCAGGCGTCGAAGGACATCAACACCTACCTGAACGAGCACGCGCCGAATAACCTTACATATGACCGTCATTTGAAGGGTTACAAGCCGAGCAAGGACTTCGAGCCGCTGTTCATCGATGGCAGTGCCAGCGCTTACCTGCACCTGCTGGACCAGAACCGCGACCGCGCCCCGCACATCGAAGGGCTGGCGCTGGCCTATGCGCACACCGAAGTGCTGCACATGCCCGACCGCAGCATCCGCCCCGAGGTGTTGCGGCCGATTCTGAAAGCCTGTCGAGAGGGATTGCGGCTGGAAACCGAGTACGTCTCCCTCGCCCATCCTGACGTCGAGATCCGGGTGATGGCGCCGCACACGCTGGTCTTCACCGGCACACGCTGGCACGTGCGTGCCTATTGCGAGAAGAACCGCGGTTACCGCGACTTCGTACTGAGCCGCTTTCGCGGCGAGCCGGACCTGATGGATGAAAGCGAGAACCGGGCCGAACAGGACGAGGCCTGGAACACGCCGGTGGAGGTGGTGATCGAGCCGGATGTGCGCTTGAACGCCGAGCAGAAGGCGATCATCGCAACCGATTACGGGATGCAGGATGGCGAGCTGCGCATCGCGACCCGTGGCGCCCTGGTGCAGTACGTGTTGCAGCGGTATCAGATCGATCCGAATACGGTGCTGGCGAATGCGGCGGCGCAGCAGATTCAGGTGAGGAATCTGCAGGGATTGAAGGGGTGGTTGTATTGATGGGGGTGGCGACTCGTATCGCTTTTCGTGGGAGCGAACTTGTTCGCGATCAGGTGCAGGCGCAGACCTGTGCGTGCGACGCTGCGCTTTCCTCAGCCCGGGCGGCAGGTTGCGCCTTGCACGGCGCGTCACTTTTTCTTGTGTGGCCAAGAAAAAGTAACCAAAAAGAAGGCCACCCCTACATCCGGGTTTTGCTGCGCAAAACTTCCCTCCCTCCGGCGCTGCTCCGGGGGTCGTCGCGAAGGGACATCCATGTCCCATCGCTCCTCGCTCGGCATCCATGCCTCGCGACCCCCTACGCAACGCCTACGCTCGGCCTCCTGAAGGGGACTCGGGACCGAGTCGTCTGGGAGTTTTTAAACAGCGACAGCAACAAAGCGCTTCAATCTTCGACAGGCTTCGTAGGGTGGAAAACTGCGAAGCATTTTCCACCGCAATCGACGCCGCGATTGGTCTCGAACCTAGCCTTCGAAAATCGGTGGGTAAGCTTCGCGTTACCCACCCTACGATCGCCCGAAACTCGCACAACCGCTTCGCTGCACGGCCCATCAGACACCACCGAACCGCCCCTTTCAGAAGGCCGAATGGAATCGATGCGCAGAGGGGCGAGCGGCATGGATGCCGCGAGAGCCGTGAAGGGCCATGGATGGCCCTTACGCGGCGACCCTCGGAGCAGCGATGGAACGAGGGAAGTCGAGCGCAGCGAGACCCGAATGCAGGGGCAAGACCTTTTGGTTCCTTTGGGCGGGGCCGGCCATCCGGCGACTGCCAAAAGGGACTCGCCCAGCAGGGCGAAACCAATGCAACAGCAAACCTCAGCAACAGGCCGTACCCCACGCGTCCCATGCCAAACGCCTTCGCGAGCAAGCTCGCTCCTACAAAAAACCACCCAGGAGCTTTGCGAGACCGTTGCGTCTGGACGGCTGACTCCAATCGCGCTTAACCGCCAATCCACCGTAAAAAGGCCGTGCGTATGCGCCTGATCCACACCTCCGACTGGCACCTCGGCCAGACCCTCCACGGCCAGGACCGCGACTACGAACACGCCCAGTTCCTCGCCTGGCTGCTTGACCAGCTCGTCCAGCACCAGCCCGACGCCCTGCTCATCGCCGGCGACATCTTCGACACCGTCAATCCGCCCCTGAAAGCCCAGGAGCGGCTCTACGATTTCATCGTCCACGCCCACGAAAAACTGCCGCAGCTGGACATCGTGATGATCGCCGGCAACCACGATTCCGGCGGGCGCATCGAATTGCCCGGGCCGCTGATGCGGCGCCTCAATGCCCATGCCATCGGCCGCATCAGCTGGATCGCCGAGAACCAGCTCGACCATGACCGCCTATTGGTGCCGCTGCACGACGCCAAGGGCCACGTCGCGGGATGGTGCCTCGCCCTACCCTTCCTGCGCCCGGCGGAAGTCACCGGCGGTGAGGCCGGAGATGACTACATGCTCGGCATCCGCCACGTTCACCAGCACCTGATCGCCGCTGCCGAAGCCCAGCGCCAGCCCGGCCAGGCATTGGTCGCCATGAGCCACGCGCATATGGCTGGCGGTGCGGTATCGGAAGACTCGGAGCGCAACATCGTCATCGGCGATGCCGAGGCGCTGCCGGCCAGTCTGTTCCCGGAGCCCATCGCCTACGTTGCCCTCGGCCACCTGCACAAGCCGCAGAAAGTCGCCGGGCAGGCGCGCATCCGTTACAGCGGCTCACCGCTGCCGCTGTCCTTTGGCGAGATCAATTACCCGCATCAGGTCCTGCTGGTGGATTTCGACGGCGACCAGCTCGCCAGCGTCGAGCCGCTGCCCGTGCCTCGCGCGGTGGAGATGATCCGTATCGGCCGCGCGCCGCTGGCCGAGGTGATGAGCCAGCTTGAAGCCTTGCCGCCGCTGGGTCTGTTCGCCGAGAACCTGCCGTGGCTGGAAGTACGGGTGCAGCTCGAGGAGCCGCTGCCCGACCTGCGTCAGCGCATCGAAACGGCCCTCGCCGGCAAGGCCTGCCGGCTGGTACGCATCGCCAGCGAATATACCGGCCGTCGTGGCGAGGCCGACTCCGAAGTGTTGCTCGGCCTCGACCAGATCAGCCCGCAAGAGCTCTTCGCCCGTGCCTGGGAAGAACAGTTCGGCAACCCGCCCGACGACCGGGCGCTGGACGACTTCGCCAGCCTGCTGCGCGGCGTCGAGCTCGCTGGCGAAGGAGACGCGCGATGAAGATCCTCGCCATCCGCCTGAAGAACCTCGCCTCGCTGGCCGGAGAGCAGGTCATCGATTTCACCGCCGAGCCGCTGGCCAGCGCCGGCCTGTTCGCCATCACCGGGCCTACCGGCGCCGGCAAGAGCACCATCCTCGATGCCTTGTGTCTGGCGTTGTTCGGCAGCACACCACGGCTCGACGGCGCTTCGCTGCTGAGCAAGGTCCCGGACGGCAAGGACGAGATCGGCAGCGGCGATGAGCGCAACCTGCTGCGACGCGGCTGCGCCAGTGGCTATGCCGAAGTGGATTTCATCGGCGTCGACGGCCACCGCTATCGCGCCCGCTGGGAGGTCAAGCGCGCCCGGGAAAAGATCGACGGCAAATTGCAGGCCAGCAGCCAGAGCCTGCTCGACCTGGACCGCGAACAGTTGCTGGCCAGCGGCAAGAAGCGCGAATTCAAGGAGCTGCTCGAAGCCAAGCTCGGCCTTACCCTGGCGCAGTTCACCCGGGCCGTGCTGCTGGCGCAGAGCGAGTTTTCCGCCTTTCTCAAGGCCGACGACAACGACCGCGGCACCCTGCTGGAAAAGCTCACCGACACCGGCCTCTACAGCCGCCTGGGCCAGGCCGCGTTCGAAGCGGCCAAACGCGCACGCGAGGCGCTTGCCACCTTGCAGCAACAGGCCGGCGGCGTGCAGCCGATGGACGCCGAGGCGCGCCAGGCGCTTGAAGCACAGCTTCAGGAACAACAAGCCGAGCTGAAAAATCTGCAGCAAGGACTCGACGCGCTCAAACAACAGCGCCAGTGGATGCAGGATCTGGCGCGCCTGCAACAAGAGCGTGACGCCGCCCAGCGGCAACTCGCCGAAGCCGAGGAAGAGCAGGAAAATCTGGCCGACGCCCGACGCATCCTCGGGCTGTTCGAGCAGCTGGCACCGCAGCGCCATCGATTTATCCGCGAGCGCGACCTGGCGCCGTTGCTGACAAAGGTCGAGGCAACGCTCGCCCGTCACGCGCAGGACCACGCCGCCGTCCAGCAACGTCTGGCAACGCTGGAGCAGGCTTGCCAAACCGCCACCGAGGCGCTGAAAACCGCGGAACAGGGCCTGAAAGCAGCCGAACCGCGACTGGCTGCCGCGCGCCGGGAAGAGGAACGCCTCAGCCACCTGCGCACCGACCTGCACGACGCACAAGGGCAAGCCGAACAGACCGAAACCGCGCGCAAAACAGGCGAACACACCCTCACTCAGCTACGCCAACATCAGCAACGGGCCGCCCAACAGCTCGCCAGCCTGACCGAGCAGCTCGCCACCAGCGCCGAACTGCAACCGCTGTGCACAGCCTGGAGCGGCTACCGCCCGCGCCTGCAACAGGCCGTACAGATCGCCGCCCGTCTGCAGCAAGGCCGTCAGGAACTGCCCGCCCTGGAAGCCGCTGCCAAGACCGCCGAAACGGCGCAAAGCAGTGCCAAAGCGGCGCTGGACGCGCTGCAAAAACATATCGGAGGCGACACCAGCCTCGGCGAGCAACTGGCGCAACTGACGACGAACCTCGAAGCCCTTCGCGACGCCGAGCGTGCATTCGAAAACCTGCGCGAACTCTGGTCCCGTCAGCTGCAGTGGGTCGCCCAACAGCGCGCGCTACAGAGCGAACAGAGCCGTCAGCAGAAGGAGCTGGAACAACTCACCGAGGCAGGCAAGCTGGCGCGCACAGAACGCGACGACGCGGAAAAAGCCTTGAAAGTGGTGCAGGCGTTGCTGGAGCGACAGCGCCTCGCCCGTAGCGCCAACGTTGAAGCCCTAAGAGCCGCGCTGGTAGCCGGCGAACCCTGTAGCGTCTGCGGCAGTACTGAGCACCCCTGGCACGATCGCGATGCACTGCTCGCCGCCCTCGATCAACAGGACGAGCGTGAGGTCGAGCAAGCGCAACGGCAACTCAACGCCCAGGACGAAAAGCTGCAAGCCCTGCGCGATCAGCACATCGCGCTAACCACCGGCATCAAGCAGAACGGGCAACGGCAGGCAGAAATTACCGACGACCTGGCCAAGCTCGAGGCGCAACTGGCGGACCTGCCCGGCTACGCCGAGCTGCTCGACCAGGCAGAAGCCGAACGACAAAGCTGGCTCGACAGCCGCCTGGCCTCACTCAGGTCCGATAGTGCCGGCGCTCACCGCCGCCAGCGCGAGCTGCTGGCGCTGCAACAGCAGACCGAAACGCTGCAAAGCGCCTGGCAGAGCGCACGCGACACCTGCGTCCAAGCCACGCAAACGCTCGCGGCACAGCGCGACGCCATCGCCCGCGACGACGCGCGGCTCGAGGAAGAGCTGGCCGAATTCGCCGGGCTGTTGCCCAAGGGCATGCTCGAACGTTGGCGCGAAAAACCGGCCGAGACCTTCATGCAGCTGGACGGCCAGGTTGAAGCGCGGCGCCAGCAAGTCGAACAGCAGACGGCATTGGCCGAGGAGCAGCAGCAGCGCCAGGCCGCACTGGAGCGTGAGCAGTTGCAACAGCAGCATCGCCTGGAGCAATGCAAGGCCTGCGCCGACCGGCTCGCTGAGCTGCAAAGCCGCGAGCAAGCTTGCCGCCAGGCGCTTAGCGATAGTCTAGGTGGGCAGCCCAGCGCCCAGGCTTGGCAACAGCACCTCGACAGCGCAATCCAGACTGCTCGGCAGAGACAAGCCGAGGTCGACCAGCAGCTGAACGCGGCACGGGTCGAACTGACCCGACTCTCCGGCGAACAGCACAACTGCAGCCAGCGCCGCGACGAATTGCTGGCCGAACGCAGTGCGCTCAGCGAGGAACTCGCGACCTGGCGTGCCGCGCACCCTGACCTGGACGATACGACGCTCGAGCAGCTCCTGCAGCTGGACGACACGCTGCTCACCGAAGCGCGCGAGCGGCTGCGCGCCAATACCGAACAGCTTGCCCGTGGCCGCGAGCGGCTGGACGGCTGCGAGCAGCGGCTCAAGACCCATCAGGCGGGGCAGCCGACCCCACCAGACGCCGCCACGCTGGACGCCCAACTCAGCAGCCAGCAAACCAGTTGCGAGCGCGCCGAACAGCGCAGCACCGAAACCCGCGCCGCGCTGCTCGACGATGATCGGCGTCGTAACCAAAGCCAGGCGCTGCTCGAGCAGATCGCCGACGCCACGGCCGAGAATCAGCGCTGGGGCCGTATCGCCGCGCTGATCGGCTCCAGCGACGGCGGCGCCTTCCGCAAGATCGCCCAGGCCTACAACCTCGACCTGCTGGTGCAGCACGCCAACGTGCAGTTGCGCCAGCTGGCTCGCCGCTATCGGCTCAAGCGCGGCGGCAGCCCACTGGGGTTGCTGGTCATGGACACGGAAATGGGCGACGAGCTGCGTTCGGTGCATTCGCTGTCGGGCGGCGAAACCTTTCTAGTGTCTCTGGCGCTGGCGTTGGGCCTGGCCTCGATGGCGTCGAGCAAGCTGAAGATCGAGTCGCTGTTCATCGATGAAGGGTTCGGCAGCCTTGATCCGGAGTCGCTGCAGATCGCCATGGACGCGCTGGACTCGCTGCAGGCACAGGGCCGCAAGGTCGCCGTGATCTCCCACGTGGCGGAAATGCACGAGCGCATCCCGGTGCAGATCCAGGTACAGCGACAGGGCAACGGACAGAGCGGGCTGAAGATCGTCGGCGGGCTGGGCGGCTGAGCCGCGCCCAGCCCCGCCATCGCAGGCAGAGCCTGCTCCTACAGAAAAGCGGCCACACCTGCACCGCCGCGCTTCTACGCACACCGCTGCGCCTTTGTAGGAGCAGGCTCCTACTAAGAAGCGACCTGCGCGTCCCGCACCGCACACCGCCTCGCTTTTGTAGGAGCTGGCTCTGCCTGCGACCCGCCCCATCGAACGACATCATCAGCACCTGGCTCGCTCATACGCCAACGAGCCGCACCAACCTGATCGACACCAGAGCGGACCTGAAGATCTACGGTGGGCTGGGCGGCTGAGCCGCGCCCAGCCCGGTCATCGCAGGCAGAGCCTGCTCCTACAGAAAAGCTGCCACACCCTGCGCACCGCCGCGCTTCCGACACCGCACACCGCCTCGCTTTTGTAGGAGCTGGCTCTGCCTGCGACCCGCCCCATCGAACGACATCGTCAGCACCTGGCTCGCCCATACGCCAATGCGCCGC